>DASSBV010000062.1:0-25989 GCA_035698545.1 Gaiella sp.
CCCGCCGGCAGCGTGCCGCCCGCGAGCGCCCACGAGGTGACCGTCGCGCCCGACGCCGTCAGGCCGGGCGACGTGTACGCCTGGTTGATGTTCCCGTCAGGCAGCGATGCCGTGGTCACGGCAACCGTCGGCGCCGCGGGCGCAGCAAGTGAGCCGGGGTTGATGCTGATCACGAACCGATCGTCCGACGGTGACTTGGCGGGGCACGAGGATTCCCTGTCGTATTGCACGGTGAGGAAGAAGTCGTAGGTTCCCGCCTGTGTCGGCGTGCCGCCGATGATGCCTTCGTCCGAGATCGACAGCCCTGGGGGGAACGCACCCGAGGAAACGCGGAAAGTCGCGCACGGGAAGTCCTCGCCGCGCTCCTCCGCAGGCTTGTCGGTGCTGAGATAGATGGTCAGGGAGTAGGGCTTCCCGACTGCTCCGGTCGGGCAAGTACCAGGATTTTCGCCGGGGCAGCCCATGCGACCCTCATCGAAGTTTCCGGCCCCTGCACCGGGGATCAGAATCACGCCTGCGATGCACACGAGCGCGACCGTGAGAATGAGTGTGAGACGACGCATCAAGCTCCCTTCGGCGACGAATACGTGTTTCCTGGCCGAGCGCCCTCGAAGCGCCCGGCGCGAAAGACATGGCCAAGAAGGCCGCGCGGCACGGTAGCAACGGGCTGAGAAGATTCCGTAAGAACTCGACCGCCCGACGCCCGACCGCCCGACGCCCGACCGCCCGACGCCCGACCGCCGACCGCCGACCGCCGAACGCCCCGTTCGCACATGTCCGCTACGGACGTGGCTTCGTGCCTGGCACGCTGTTCGACGAAAAACGGCGCAGGAGGCGGGCGAACGCGCGCAAATTGCGTCCGCAGCGGCTCCCCGACCGTCTGGAACGGCCATGTCCCACGCGGACGTGGCCTCGTGCCTGGCACGCTGTTCCGATCGGTGCGGCTCTAGGATGCGGTTGTGCCGCTGCGGTCGCGCGAGATCAGGCTTGCCGCCAGGCCGCGCGGCCTGCCCGTCGCCGGCGACTTCGAGCTCGCCGAGGTCGAGCTTCCCGACCCCGTGGAGGGTCAGATCCTCGTCCGGAACGCGTTCGTCTCTGTCGACCCGTACATGCGCGGGCGCATGAACGACGTGCGCTCGTACGTGCCGCCATTCGCAGTGGGCGAGCCTTTGACCGGCGGTGCGGTGGGGCAGGTGGTCGCCTCCGGAAGCGAGGCCGTGCCGGAGGGTGCCTGGGTCGTCCACGACCTCGGCTGGCGCGAGGCGGGGCTCGTCGACGCCGCGAGAGCCCGAACGGTCGACGCGTCGACGACGCCTCTCTCGACGGCGCTCGGCGTGCTCGGCATGCCCGGGCTGACCGCGTTCGTCGGGATCGACGACATCGGCGCGGTGAAGGAAGGCGAGACCGTGTTCGTCTCGGGCGCCGCCGGCGCGGTCGGAAGCCTCGCGGGGCAGCTGGCACGCCGGCGCGGCGCGCGCGTGATCGGCAGCGCCGGCAGCTCCGAAAAGCTCGCCTGGCTCGAAGAGCTCGGGTTCCACGCGAGCTTCGACTACCACGAGGACCGTCCGAGGAAGGCGCTGCGCGAGCTCGCGCCCGACGGCATCGACGTGTACTTCGACAACGTCGGCAGCGAGACGCTCGAGGCCGCGATCGGCGCGCTCAACCGCTATGGACGGATCGTCGCGTGTGGCTCGATCGCCGGCTACAACGCGACCGAGCCACAGCCGGGGCCGCGCAACCTGTTCCTCGTCGTCACGAAGCGGCTCCGGATGCAGGGCTTCATCGTGTTCGACCACTTCGATCGGTGGGGCGCGTTCCTCGGCGAGGTGGCACCGCTGGTCGCCGACGGGACGATCGGCTATCGCGAGACGATCATCGATGGGCTCGAGCGCGCCCCCGAGGCGTTTCTCGCGCTGTTCGCCGGTGACAATGTCGGGAAGATGCTCGTCCGCGTAGGGCCCGACTCGTGAAGCGTTACCTCTGCAAGGTGCTCGGTCACAAGGTGCCGGAGGTGCGCCGGTTCTTCCTCACCGAGCGGCGCGCCCGCTGCGCCCGCTGCGGGAAGCGCGTGCGCGTGAAGCACACTTAGCCTGCATCGAGCGCGGCACGCAGCGACGCGACGTACTCGGCGAGCGCGTCCGGCCCGTCTTCGGCTACCTGCACCGCGCGCGAGCCGACCACGACGCCATCGGTCACAGCCGCCACAGCCGCCGCCTGCTCCGGCGTGGCGATGCCGAACCCTGCGTAGAGCGGGACGCCGTCGGCGAGCGCTCTCGTGCGCTCCGCGAGCCCGGCGAGCGCCGGCGGGACCGCGTCTCGGGCGCCGGTGGTGCCGGTGAGCGTGACGAGGTAGAGCCAGCCGTCGGTCGTAGAGGCGGCGACGCGGATTCGCTCGTCGGTGGACGTCGGGGCGACGAGGTGGACACGGCGGAGCTCCGGTCGCTGTCCCGCGGGAACGTCCGAGACGATGAGGCTCGTCGCGCCGCGCGCCTCGGCGTCGTTGGCGAAGCGATCCCACCCGTAGGCCTCGAGGAGCGCCGCATAGGTCATCGGGACGATCGGCGTCTCTCCAACGAGCGAGCGGGTCTCACCGAGGCAGTCGAGGCACTGCGCCGTCCGCATCCCGCGTGCGAGCGCACGCTCAGAGGCGCGCTGGATCACCGGCCCATCGGCGAGCGGATCCGAGAAGGGAAACCCCAGCTCGATCAGGTCCGCGCCCGCTTCGACAGCAGTCCGCGCGAGCCCCGGTGTCTCCGGCTCGCAGACGAGGTAGATGACGAGCGCCTTCCGCACGACGCCTCAGTTGGCCGCGAGCGCGGCGAGCGCCTCGGCCAGGTCCTTGTCGCCACGGCCCGACAGGCAGACGGCGATGTACTCCGCGTCGAGGTTGTCGACGACCGCGAGCGCGTGCGCCGACTCGAGCGCCGGGACGATCCCCTCGGTGCGCGAGAGCCGGGCGAACGCCGCGAGTGCCTCCGCGTCGGTGCAGGGCACATACGTCGCCCGGCCGGTGTCGCGCAGCCAGGCGTGCTCCGGGCCTACGCCGGGATAGTCGAGCCCGGCCGAGATCGAGTGGGCGTCCGCGATCTGCCCGTCGGCGTCGGCGAGGATCGAGGACCGGGCGCCGTGCAGGACGCCCGCGCGGCCGGTTCCGAGCGAGGCGGCGTCCGCGGCCTCGACGCCGACGAGACGCACCTCGGCATCGTCGAGGAAGGCGGTGAACATCCCGATCGCGTTCGACCCGCCGCCGACGCAGGCCACGACCACCTCGGGAAGTGAGCCCTCGGCTTCGAGCAGCTGCGGCCGCGCCTCCCGGCCGATCACCGACTGGAGCTCTCGGACGAGCTCCGGATACGGGGCGGGGCCGACGCACGAGCCGATCACGTAGTGCGTCGTCTCCACGTTTGTTATCCAGTCGCGGATCGCCGCGCTCGTCGCCTCCTTGAGCGTACGGGTGCCGAACTCGACCGGCTCGACGACCGCGCCGAGCAGCTGCATCCGCTCGACGTTGGGGGCCTGCCGGCGCATGTCCTCCGAGCCCATGTAGACGACGCACTCGAAGCCGAACCGGGCGCACGCCGTCGCCGTCGCGACGCCGTGTTGTCCGGCGCCGGTCTCCGCGATGATCCGGCGCTTGCCCAGGCGCTGCGCGAGCACGACCTGCCCGAGCGCATTGTTGATCTTGTGCGCGCCGGTGTGGTTCAGGTCTTCGCGTTTCAGGTAGAGCCGCTTGCCGGGCGCGAATCGCTCGGCGCGGGTGATGGGGGAGGGGCGGCCGACGTAGTTCCGTCCGAGCTCGTCCAGCTCGGCGCGGTAGGCCGGGTCGCGCTTTGCCTCTTCCCACGCCTCCGTCAGCTCGTCGAGCGCCGGGATCAGCGTCTCCGGCACGTACCGCCCGCCGTATCCCCCGAACGTCTCTGCGGGCGGTGTGGGGGATGCAGGGCGTGGATTCAGTCGCGCCCCCCTTGGTTCGGGCGTCTCAGCCACGGGCGGCCCCCACGTAGGCGCGCACACGCGCGTGATCCTTGACCCCAGGCGAGCGCTCGAGCGAGGACGACGCATCGACAGCCCAGGGATGAACCGCGCTGATCGCCTGCGCCACGTTCTCCGGCCCGAGCCCGCCGGCGAGCACGACCCGTCCGTCGGCGCTCGCTGCACGCTCCCAATGGGTCGGGTCGTCCTCCTGCCAGGGCAGGTCGACGACGCGAGCCACCGCCTCGCCGCTGCGGTAGAGCGTCGCGTCACGGCCGCGGACCTTGCCGGGCTCGGTCGTATGCACCTGGTCGAGGTCGGCGTCGCTGTCGCCCGCGGAGCCGACCCACACCGCCACCGCGAGCGTCTCGTCGGGCACCGGCAGGACGCGTTCAGCGGCGCGTGGACTCTCCGGGGCGAGGACGAAGCCGAGGAGGTCGGCGCCTGCCTCGGCGGCGACGGCGACGTCTTCCTCGCGCGTGAGGCCGCACACCTTGACAAGCGGGCGCGAGACGAGCTCGGCCAGCTTCGCCGCGGGATCCGGGGCGCGCATCAGCGTCGAACCGACGAGGATCGCGTCGGCGCCCGCCAGCTCGGCCGCGGCGCCGTGCGCGCGCGAGACGATGCCCGACTCCGCGATCACGACACGGTCCCGCGGGGCGCTCGCGACGAGCCGGAGCTGCGCCTCGCGGTCGATCGCGAAGGTCGAGAGGTCGCGCGCGTTGACGCCGAGCACGGGAGCCCCGAGCGCGACGCCGCGGTCGAGCTCGTCGGCGTCGTGCGCCTCGACGAGCGTGTCGAGGCCGACGCCGTCGGCTTCGGCTAGGAGTGCTCGGACGGTTTCGTCATCCAGGTCGCGTAGCAGCAGCAGGACCGCGTCGGCGCCTGCCTCTTTCGCCGTGCGCAGGTCGTCGGGCGTGGAGAAGAAGCCTTTCGCCAGAAGCGGGACGTCGCTCGCGGCCCTGGAGGCGCGAAGATCGTCCCAGGAGCCGCCGAAGCGCTCGTCGACGAGAACGGAGACCGCGGCCGCGCCTGCTCTCGCGTACGCAGGGGCGATGCGCGTGGGGTCGGCGTCGGGGCGGAGCTCGCCGGCGGAGGGAGAGCGCCGCTTGATCTCCGCGATCGCGCCCAGACCGGGCGCGCGGAGTGCGTCTGCGAAGCGGCCCATCAGGCGGGCACCACATTCGAGAAGGCGACGAGCCGCTCGAGCGTCACTCCGGCCTCGCCGGAGTCCACGGCTCGTGCTGCCGCGTCGACGCCGTCCGCGAGATCGTCGGCGACACCCGCGGCGACGAGCGCGCCGGCAGCGTTCAGCACGACGGCGTCCCGTCGACCGCTCCGTTCGCCCTCGAGCACGCGTCGGATCGCTCCGGCGTTCTCGGAGGGGCTCCCGCCGCGTAGGTCGGCCGGATCGGATCGCTCGAGCCCGACGTCGCGCGGGTCGAGCTGCGACTCGCGGATCGCGCCGTCCACGACCTCGACGACGAGGCTCGGTCCGTAGGGGATCAACTCGTCGATCCCGCCCGAGCCGTGCACGACGAAGGCGCGCCGTGCGCCGAGCCCGGCGAGCGCCTCCGCATACGTTCTCGCGAGATCGGCCGAGTACACGCCGAATACGCCGTCGCGCGCCCCGGCCGGGTTCGCGAGGGGGCCGAGCACGTTGAAGACCGTTCGCGTGCCGAGCTCCTGCCGCACGGGCGCCGCGTGGCGCATCGCAGGATGGTGCGCGCGGGCGAACATGAAGCCGAAGCCGTGCTCGTCGATCGAGGCCGCGATCCGCTCGGGCGGCAGCTCGAGCACGAGGCCGAGCTCCTCGAGCACGTCGGCCGAGCCGCAAGCGGAGCTCGCCGCGCGGTTCCCGTGCTTCGCGACGGCGGCACCCGCGGCCGCGGCGACGACCCCCGCGGCGGTCGAGATGTTGAACGTCCCCGCGCCGTCTCCTCCGGTGCCGACGACGTCGACGAGTGGCGTCCGGGTCGGGACGACGGGGAGGACGTGCTCGCGCATCGCCTCGGCGAACCCGGTGATCTCATCCACCGTCTCTCCCTTGGCGCGCAGGCCCACGAGGAGGCCGCCGATCTGCGCCGGGGTCGCCTCGCCGCGCATCACGACTCCCATCACCTCGCGCGCCTCGTCGCGCGAGAGGCTGCGCCCCTCGGCGACGGCGGTGATTGCGGTGACGATCACGAGAGGAAGTTCTCCGCCATCCGTGCGCCAAGCGGCGTGAGGACGCTCTCGGGATGGAACTGGACGCCCTCGACGGGATGCTCGACGTGCCTGACGCCCATCACCTCGCCGTCCTCGGTGCGGGCCGTGACCTGCAGGGCCTCGGGCACGGAGATCGCGGCGAGCGAGTGGTAGCGCCCGACCTCCAACTCGTCGGGCAATCCGTCGAACACCCCTCGGCCGTCGTGGCTGATGCGGCTCGCCTTCCCGTGGAGGAGTGCTTTCGCCTGCCCAACCTCGCCGCCGTACGCCTGGACGATCGCCTGGTGCCCGAGGCACACGCCGAGCGACCGCGTCGTCGGCCCGAGCCGGCGGACGAGCTCGACCGACGCGCCCGCATCCTCGGGCCGCCCCGGGCCAGGGGAGACGACGAGCCGGTCGGCGCCGAGCGCGGCCGCCTCGTCGACCGTCAGCGCGTCGTTCCGGAAGGTCACCACCTCCGCGCCGAGCTGTTCGAAGAGGTGCACGAGGTTGTAGGTGAACGAGTCGTAGTTGTCGATCATCAAGACCTTCATGGCCGCCTCGCGTCCGCTTGGTGTCCGACTTGAAGTCGGACACCAGCCGCCTCGCGCTCGGCCAGGTCGATCGCCGCCTCGAGCGCCGCCAGCTTGCGGAGGCACTCCTCGTGCTCGGCAGCCGGATCCGAATCGGCGACGACTCCGGCTCCTGCTTGGAGAAAGGCGGTCCCGTCCCGCACGACCATCGTTCGAAGGGCGATGCACGCGTCCATGGTGCCGTCGGGAAGGGAGTACAGCACGGCACCGCCGTACGGGCCGCGCCGGTAGCCCTCCAGCTCCGAGATGAGCTGCATCGCGCGGATCTTCGGCGCGCCGCTCACCGTCCCCGCCGGAAAGCACGCGCGCAGGACGTCGAAGGGGGAGATGCCTTCCCGCACCTCGCCGACGACCTCCGAGACGAGATGCGAAACGTGGGAGAACCGCTCGACCTCCATGCTCCGTGCAACGTGCACCGTCCCCGGGCGGCAGATCCGCGAGAGATCGTTCCGGCCGAGGTCGACGAGCATCACGTGCTCGGCCCTGTCCTTCTCGGAGGAGAGGAGGCGTTCGACGTCACCTTCGGTCGGCTCGGTCGTTCCGGCGATGGGACACAGGCTCGCCCGTCCGTCCTCGCAGGCGACAAGGCGCTCGGGCGACGAGCCGACGAGCGCGAGGCCGTCCAACTCGAGGAGGAAGAGGTACGGCGAGGGGTTCACGCGCCGCAGCGCGCGGTAGAGCTCGAGCGGCGTGGCCGATGTGGGACGCTCTGCCCGCTGGGAGGGGACGCACTGGAAGACGTCGCCGCGGACGATGTGCTCCTTCACCTCTCGCACCATCTCGACGTACCGCTCGCGCTCGGGGTAGCGGCGCACAGGCCCGGTCGACCCGCGCGGCTCGCGGTGCCAGGGGATCCCGGCCTCGAACCTGCCGGCGATCTCGTCGTGATCGCCGGCGACGACCTCGGCCGTGCCGGAGCCATGGTCGAAGCGCACGAGCGTCTCGGCGACGATCAGCCGGCTTTCCGGCAGGTCGGGCCCGTCGGAGGGGAGCGGCACCGTCGGCTCGAGTCGCGCGACATGGTCGTACGAGACGTAGCCGACGACCGGGAGCCCGAGCGCCGCGGCCTCGTCGATCGTCACGAGCCGGCTCCCGGCTCCCATCCACGAGGCGCGGCCGAGGCGACCGCGTTCGACCGACTCGAGCAGGAAGCTCGCCTGTCCCATCCCCCGCAGCCGGAGGTAAGCCCCGAGCGGGGTGAGGAGGTCGGTGGGGATCATCGCGGTGTCACTCATGCTCTCCAGAACGAAAGAGACCTCACTCCGGAGGTCTCGGGGCGAAGCGGATGGGGGTGCTGGTCGCTAGCGCACGCTCCCGCCTCGCCCGGGGCACCACCACCAGATTCCGGTCCGAGTGGAAGCCATCTCGACGCCGAGCGTACCGCCCGCCCCGCATTACCGCAACGCCGGCCCGTGTGGATGAACCGGCACAGACTTGGCACAGGTTTGGGGTTGACGAAAAACGGTGTCTGACACCGTTTCTCGTCAACCCCAGGCCATCGAGCGCTCGGCCCGCTCGATGGCGCTCCCGGATCGCTTCGGTAACGCGACGTCGGGAGCGTCGAGCCCAGGCCGGCTGGGCGATCGCGGCGTGTGGAGCAATCGGCACACATTCGGCACACCTTGCCCTTGACAAGAAACGGTGTCTGACACCGACTTCGTCCATCGCGCGCCCTGCCTGTGGAAAAGGAGCGCCCGACGCGAATGTCCAACGCGCCGCGGGCGGGGGAGACACGGCTACGCTGACCGCGCAATGGCCCGCGCCGTCATCGTCTCCGCCGTTCGCACTCCGTTCGGCCGCCTGGGTGGCGGCCTCGCCGAGGTCGCCGCGACCGAGCTCGGCACGATCGCGATCCGCGCCGGGCTCGAGCGCGCGGGTGTCGCGCCGGCGGACGTCGGCTACGTCGTGATGGGTCAGGTCCTCCAGGCGGGTGCCGGTCAGGCTCCCGCGCGGCAGGCGGCGATCGGGGCCGGGATCCCGAAGGAGGTCCCCGCTGACACGATCAACAAGGTCTGCGCGTCCTCGATCCGGGCGATCCAGATCGCAGAGCTGATGATCTCGGCCGGGCGCCACGACGTCGTCGTGACGGGCGGGATGGAGTCGATGTCACGCGCGCCGTACCTGCTCCCGAAGGGCCGCTACGGCTACAGACTCGGGAACGGCGAGGTGCTCGATCATGCCGTATTCGACGGGCTCGTCTCTTCCTTCGACGGGCAGCACATGGTGCAGCAGGCCTCCGCCGTCTCCCGTGAGCTCGGTATCTCGCGGGAGGACCAGGACGCGTGGGCGTACCGCTCGCACCAGCGGGCGGCCGCCGCGCAGGACGCGGGCCGCTTCGACGACGAGATCGTCCCGGTCGGCGAGGTCGCGGCCGACGAGAGCGTTCGCCGCGACACGACGCTCGAGAAGCTCGCCACGCTCCGGCCCGTCTTCGACCCGGAGGGCACGACCACGGCGGGAAACGCGCCGGGGCTGAACGACGGCGCGTCGTGCGTGATCGTCTGCTCCGAGGAGTGGGCGACGGTGCGCGGGATCGAGCCGCTCGCGCACGTCCTCGGCCACGCGTACGTCGCCGACGACTTCGCGTACCTCGCGCGCACGCCCGCCGCGGCCTCCGAGCGAGTGCTGACCGCGACCGGACATGGGATCGACGATGTCGCGCGCGTCGAGATCAACGAGGCGTTCGCCTCTGTCGCGCGCAACTCGACGACGATGCTCGGGGCCGACGAGGAGCGCGTGAACGTCAACGGCGGCGCCGTCGCGCTCGGACATCCGATCGGCGCATCTGGCGGTCGGATCGTCGGCACGCTCGTCCACGAGCTGCGCCGGAACGGCGGTGGCCTCGGGCTCGCCGCGATCTGCTCCGGCGGCGGTCAGGGCGACGCCGTCCTGATCGAGGTTTAGCGCCCCCTCAGGCGATGCGATCCATGTCCCTCGCGAGGCAGCATCACCTGAAGGGGCGCTGACCGCTGCTCGCACGGCTGGTGCTGGCGTGCGTCGCCGCCCTCGTTCTCGCGCCGAACGCGTTCGCACTCGACTGCCCGAACGTCCCGCTCGACGAGCGTCTCTCCGAGGCCGACATTGCATTCGTCGGCCGCGTCACCGCGGAGCGGCCGTCGCAGACCGGGGGCCGCGTCTACGAGTTCGTCGTCGACCAGAACGTGAAGGGCCCGGTGGGACGCGAGATCGACGTCGACTCGGAGACCAGGCTCGTTGACGCCACCGATAAGCCGCTCGTACACGACGAGGCCCTTGGCGTGCTGGCGACCCTCGACGGCGCCCGTGTCGTGACCGAGCCGTGCCTCCTGACCGACCCCGGCGCGCTCCTCTCGGCAAGCGATGAGCCGAAGGGAAACGCCATCAGGCTCGTGATCGGCATCCTGGTTCTCGCGGCGGTGCTCGCCTACTCGATCCGGCGGCTGCGGCACCGCCGCCGCGACATCGCGACCCGGAGTAGTTTCCGCCGATGATCTTCGAGCGGGTGCTCGTCGCAGGCGCGGGCCAGATGGGCGCAGGCATCGCTCAGGTGGTGGCGGCGTCTGGACGAACGGTGTCGCTCTACGACGCCGTCCCGGGCGCAGTCGACCGCGGGCTCGCGACCATGGAGAAGAGCCTCGCGAGGCTCCACGAGAAGGGCGGCCCCGCGCCGGACGACGTGCTCGCGCGCATCGCGCCCGTTGCGGAGCTCGTCGAAGCCGATCTCCTCGTCGAAGCGATCGTCGAGCGCGCGGACGCGAAGAGGGAGCTCTTCCGCGCCGCCGACGCAGCGCTGCCGAAGAAGGCCGTGCTCGCCTCGAACACGTCGTCGATCCCGATCACCGAGCTCGCAGCCGTCACCTCGCGCCCCGATCGCGTGATCGGCATGCACTTCTTCAATCCGGTGCCGATGCTCGCGCTCGTGGAGGTGATCCGCGCAGAGCAGACCTCCGAGGAGACCGCGACGTCGATCGTCGCGCTCGCCCGCGAGCTCGGGAAGACGCCCGCGGAGGCGAACGACTTCCCGGGCTTCGTCTCGAACCGGATCCTGATGCCTTTCATCAACGAGGCCGCGTATGCGCTGATGGAGGGAGTCGCCGAGCCGGACGCGATCGACACGGTCGCGAAGCTCGGCTTCGCGCATCCGATGGGGCCGCTCGCGCTCGCCGACCTGATCGGCCTCGACACGTGCGTGGCGATCATGGACGTGCTCCACGAGGGGCTCGGGAACCCGAAGTACGCGCCGTGCCCACTCCTGCGTCGCTACGTCGCTGCCGGTCGGTTGGGGCGGAAGTCGGGGCGCGGCTTCTACGAGTACGCGTAGCGCCGTGGATCCGAGCGTCGCAGCGTCTCTCGAGGCGTACGTCGGCCCCGATGAGGAGCTCGTCGAGCGTGCCTTCCGCGAGATCCTGCGTCGGCCGGTCGACGACGAGTCCCGCACGCGGGTGCTCGAGAAGCTCGCTGAGGGGACCCTTTCGCGCGCGACGTTCATCCACGAGCTCGTGACGGCGCCCGAGGCAGCGCGTGTGCGCGAGCTCGACGACGCGGTTGCGCTCGGCCTCGGTGCACGGGCTCGCGGGGAGCGCCTTGCCTGGCTTCAGGCCGCAGGCGGGACGGACGAGAGGGTCGTCGAGATTCCCTGGGTATTGTCGCGCCTCGTCCCGTCCGGCCGGGTGCTCGAGGTCGGGTACGCGTACGCGGAGCCCGTGTACCTCGCCGGGCTCCTACGGGCGGGGGTCGATCTCGTCGGGCTCGACCTCGCCGACCGCGACGTGGAGGGGATGGCGCGGATCACGGCCGACGTCCGGTCGATTCCGCTGCCCGACGAGAGTGTCGACCAGGTGCTCCTCGTCTCGACGCTCGAGCATGTCGGCGCCGACAACACCGGCTACGGCCTCGCCACCGAGGACGATGCGGGCTCGCGAGCGGATGCGCTGCGGGAGCTCGGCCGGGTTCTGCGTCCCAGGGGGTCGTTGCTCGTCACCGTGCCGCTGGGGGAGCCCGGCGACCACGGCTGGTTCCGTCTGGACGACGTGCGCGGCTGGACGAGCCTGTTCACTTCCGCGGGCCTGTTCGTCGAGGAACAGGAGGCCTACGAACTGACGGAGTCAGGCTGGCGTGCGGCACCCGCTTTCGACGCGAGCGGCGTGGGCTACGGCGATCGCGGGCCGGCGGCGTCAGCAGCGCTCTGCACCGAGCTCTCGCCGGGCAGGCTGCGTCGGCTCGCGACCCCGGGCGGCCTTGCGCGAACCGCCAAGCGGCGGACGCGCGCGCTGCGGCACCGCGGCTGAGCGAATCGTGCCAGGCACGTAGCCACGTCCGAGGCGGACACGTCCGTTTGTCGCGGCGATCGCCCCGACGAGTGCCGCAATTTGCGCGCCGCCGTGTGAGCCGACGGGGACGATTGGTGCCAGGCACGTAGCCACGTCCGCACGGGGCATGTCGTCGGCGGCCAGGGCTGCCGGCGCGAACCAGGCCTACACTGCGGCCGTGGACTTCTCCCTGACGGACGAGCAGCGGGAGATCCAGGCGCTCGCACGCGAGGTCGCGGACACCGAGATCGCCCCCCACGCGGCGGAGTGGGACCGCGAGCACCGCTTCCCGCGAGAGCTCTTCGCGAAGCTCGGCGAGCTCGGGCTGATGGGCGTCTGCGTGCCCGAGGAGCTCGGCGGGGCAGGGGCGGACTTCGTCTCGTACGTCCTCGTCCTCGAGGCGCTCTCGCGCGCGGACGCCGGCGTGGGGGTGACCGTCGCCGTGCACACGAGCGCGGCGACGCTGCCGATCGTCGCGTTCGGGACCGACGAGCAGCGCGAGCGGTTCGTGTCGCCGCTCGCCCGAGGCGAGGTGATCGGCGCGTTCGCGCTCACGGAGCCCGGCGCCGGCTCCGACGCCGGCTCACTCCGCACGACGGCCGTGCCCGACGGCGACGGCTGGCGGATCACCGGGACGAAACAGTGGTGCACGAACGGCAGTCACGCGTCGACGTTCCTTCTCTTCGCCCGCACGGACGCGGAAACGGCGGGCGCCAGAGGCGTCTCGGCGTTCGTCCTCGGACCGGAGCACGTCGAGGTGACGCGCGAGGAGGAAAAGCTCGGGCTCCACTCCTCGTCGACGGCCGATCTGCGGCTCGACGGCAGCGTCGTAGTCGGGCGTGATCGGCTGCTCCACGAGGAGCGGAAGGGGTTCGCGGTCGCGATGACGACACTCGACGGCGGCCGCATCGGGATCGCCGCTCAGGCGGTCGGGATCGCCCAGGCGGCGCTCGACACGGCGCGCGCCTATGCGCTGGAGCGCGAGCAGTTCGGCAAGCGGATCGCGGACTTCCAGGCGATCCAATTCACGCTGGCGGACATGGCCACGCAGGTCGCTGCCGCGAGGCAGCTCACCTGGCGGGCCGCATGGCTCAAGCACGCGGGCCTCCCGCACGGAGCGGAGGGGGCGATGGCGAAGCTGTTCGCCTCCCGGGTCGCCGTCGAGGCCAGCCGCGACGCGATCCAGGTGCTCGGCGGCTACGGCTACACCCGTGAGTTTCCGGCCGAGCGTTACTACCGCGACGCGAAGATCACGGAGATCTACGAGGGCACCAACGAGATCCAGCGGATCGTGATCGCCCGCGATCTCCTCCGCCACGCGGAGCGCAGCCTCGCGCCGGCGTCAGCCGGCAGCGTGCCCGGCTAGCCTGAGACCATGCCCCGGGCGAAGGACGAGCCGGTCCGCCTCACCAAGATCTACACCCGAGGCGGAGACGCTGGCCAAACCTCGCTGGGCGACGGCTCCCGTGTCTCGAAGCTCGATCTCCGGCTCGCGGCCTACGGAACCGTCGACGAGCTGAACGCCTCGCTCGGCGTCGTCCTCGCAGGGGAGGTGGCCGACGAGCTCCGGCCGGTGCTGGAGCGGGTGCAGAACGAGCTCTTCGACGTCGGCGCCGACCTGTCGGTGCCCATGGGGCGCGAAGGACGCCTGCGTGTCGCGCAGTCGCAGGTGGACAGGCTCGAGGCGGACTGCGATCGCTTCAACGCCGAGCTGCCGGAGCTCCGGAGCTTCGTCCTCCCGGGCGGAACACCCGCGGCGGCGGGCTTGCACGTCGCCCGCACCGTCTGCCGCCGGGCCGAGCGCGAGACGCTCCGAGCTGCCCAGGAGCACGAGCTCGACCCGCTGACGGCGATCTACCTGAACCGGCTCTCGGATCTGCTCTTCGTCCTCGCTCGGGCAGCGAATGCCAGGGCCGATCGCGACGAGCCGCTCTGGCGCCCCGGCGAGACGCGTTAAGGCGCGCTCAGGCGATTTCCACGACGATCGGCCACTGGCGCTCGAGCCAGTCCGCGAGCTCCTGCGCCGTAAAGGGGTGCCCGAAGTAGAAGCCCTGGCCACGGTCGCAGCCGAGCTGCGCGGCCATGTCCCACGCGAGACGCGTCTCGATGCCCTCGGCGACGACCTCGAGGCCGAGCTCGTGCGCGAGCTCGACCAGCGACCTGACGATCGCGCCCGACCGCTGGTCGCGGCCGAGGTTGTGGAGGAACATCGCGTCGATCTTCGCCTGGTCGAGGGGCAGCGTGCGGATGGCCGCGATCGACGACGCGCGGCCGAGATCGTCCAGCGACAGCCGAACGCCGAGCCGGCTCAGCCGCCTGACCTGGCTCTCGTCGATGCTCGAGCCGGCGCCCGGGCCGGACGGCACCACCTCGAGCGTCAGGCGGTCGGGCTCGACCCCGATCTTCTCCAGCAGCCCACGCAGGCCCGTAATCAGCTCTTCGTCGTCGAGCATCCGATAGGGGACGTTGATCGCGGCCTCGAGGCGGTGGCCGCGCCGATCCCACGTCACGAGGTGCCGGAGCACGTCGGCGGCGACCGCGAGCGTCAGGGAGCGCACCACGGGCGAGCGCTCGACGTGGGGGATGAACTCCGAGGGGCCGACGAGCCGATCGGAGTGTGCCCGGCGAACGAGCGCCTCGACTGCACGCACCTCGCCGGACCGCAGGTCGACGATCGGCTGGTAGTGGACGACGATCTCGTTGTGCGCGAGCGCCAGCTCGAGGTCGCGGACGACATTCGCGTCGGGCGCGCGCCGCTCGACCGCGGACTCCTCGCTCGTGTCGCGTTTCGTCGCGTACATCTGCCCGTCCGCCTGCGCCAGCAGCTCGTCGGGCGCAAGCCCGTCCTGGGGAAACAACGCCCAGCCCACGGACGCGTCGAGCTCGACGGGGCTTCCGTTGATGCGGTACGGACGCCGAAGCCCTTTCCTGAGCCGGCCGACGAGCGCCGAGGCCTCCGCATCCTCCTGCGTGCCGAGCGAGAGGATCACGAACTCGTCACCGCCGACGCGCGCGACGGTGTCGCTCTCGCGGACGGCGGCCTGGAGCCTCCGCGCGATCGTGCGGAGCACGACGTTGCCGGACTCGTGTCCCCAGACGTCGTTGACGGCCTTGAACCCGTCGAGGTCGACGACCATCAGCGCGAACGACTCACCCGTTCGTCTCGACCGCGCGAGCGCCTGCTCGATGCGGTCGTCGAGGAGCTTGCGGTTCGGGAGGCCGGTGAGCGGATCGCGGAGTGCGGCCCGCTCGGCTGTGCGCATCCGCCGCGTCAGGAGCCACGCTGCAAGCGCCGCGACCCCGGCCATCGTCAGCGCGATCGCGAACGCCGCCATGCTCCGGCCCTGACGACCGAGCTGGAAGCCGGCGAGCGCACCGGATCCGATGACAAGGGCCGAGAAGAGCGGCCTGTGCAGGCCGGCACCCACGGCCTTTCGAATGAAAGACTCGAGCACTTGTTAGTTGTCGCGCCCAGACGCCAGGAGCGGGCGCACCTCCGCAGTCCTCGCATCGTCGTGAACTTCCGTCAGCGGTTCGACCACCCGGACGGGTGAACGGGCGTCACTCGTCCAGGGGAGAGGATCGCGCCGCGGCGCGGTGAATCCCGCCGCGTGACGTTGCGCGCGGTCGGAGTCGCGGTCTGGGTCGCGCTCGCAGTGGCGTGCGCGGTCGTCTTCGAGGACACCGTCGAGGCCGTCGTCAACGCGGTGGGCTGCGCGGTGCTCGTGGCCGTCAGCGTCACCGACCTCGAGCGGCGGATCATCCCCAACCGGATCATCGTTCCGGCGCTGGCTGCGGCGCTCGTCGTGCAAACGGCTCGCGACCCGAGCGTCGAGTGGATCCTCGGAGCGCTTGCCGCAGGTGGCTTCTTTCTCGTCCTCGCGCTCGTCTACCCCGCCGGGCTGGGGATGGGGGACGTAAAGCTCGCCGCCTTCATGGGAGCGTGGCTCGGGCGGGATGTTGCCGTCGCGCTCTTCGCAGGCTCGCTGCTCGGCATCGTGCCCGCGCTCGTCGCGCTGCTTCGTCCGGGTGGGCAGGGGAGGAAGGAGACCCTCCCGTACGGCCCGTTCCTCGCCGCAGGGGGCATCGTCGGGCTCTTCTTCGGCGAGGCCCTGCTCGACGCCTGGCTGGGCTAAGAACTCGTTTCAGAATGACGCTTCGTTGCCGGGGCGCGATGGGCGAGTGCGATGCAAGGACGCAGGGAGCCCCGATATGCCGGCATATCGGGGCGACCGAGGACGCCGCAGCGTGCCGCCCAGCGTGACACGGCGGCTCAAGGCTTCATTCTGAAACGAGTTCTAAGCCGCAGTCGGAGAGACCCGCTCGAGCACCGCGCAGCGGCGCAGGTCGCCCGGGTAGGGCGAAGACGTGAGGCGGATGCAGCGGTGCGGTCCGTCGTCGAGCTCGATCGTGTCGCCGGGCTGCGGGACCGCTCCGTCACGCTCGAGCAGCCGATAGCCGTGCTCGAGAGTGAACGCGATGTATGCGTCGTCGGGCGCGGCTCGCTTCGGGGTCGCCTCCGGCCCCATCGCCGCCTCGCGCCGCGCGAGCTCCCACTCGCGCTCTCGAAGCTCCTGCTCACGGCTGTCGAGGACGCTCTCGCGCTCCTCGAGCGCCTGCTCGCGCCGCTCGACCGCGGCGCCTCGCAACTCGACCGCGCCGAACGCGCGGGCACGCTCCTCAACCCGTTCCTCGGCCTCGGCGAGCGCCGCTTCGCGTCCGTCGAGGTCGGTGGTGCGGACCACGAGCTCGGAGTGCCGCACGTCGAGCTCCGCGGAGCCCTCGCGCAAGACCTGCTCGACCCGCGCATGGAGCTCCCGGGCCCGTGCCTCGCGCTGCTCGAGCTCCGCCACTGCGCCGCGGAGCTCTGCCGCGCGCGACTCCAGCTCGCGGCTGTGCTCCGCGATCAGCTCCGTGATCGCGTCTTCGGCCTCGGTCGGCACGAAGAGCGCCCGCAGCCGGCTACGCACGCGTTCCTCGCCGGTCGGGCGGCCGGGCCAGTGCTCCCACTCGTGATCGCGTTGTGGCGTGCCCTGCATGAGCGTCCTCTCGGGAATCGATACGCCGGCGACGCACCCTCAGCCGTCGAATTCGGAATGAGCCGCCGGCGCTCTCTGGCGTTCGGCGCATTGGCTCGGCCTCCTCCCCTTTTGGGTGTGGCAATACTCACCTATTGGGGGACGCCCGCGTCGACAACAGCCCGTTGACTGCGAGGTATGGATGCGACAGGTGCTCGTCTGCTCGCCGCGCGAATTGCCGCCGGCGTGCGCATCGGTGCCGTGATCGAGCTCGTTGCGGACTCGGGTTCCGACCTCAGGGCCGGTGACCGTGGCGTTGTCCGTGAGTTCGACGCGACCGGTGCAGTGGTGGTCGAGTGGGATCGCGGCTTCGACAGCGCAATCGATCCTCGGATCACCCCCTTCCGCGCACTCGCGGCCTAGCGGAGCCGCACGACCTCCCGAAACGAAACAGCCCCGGCCTCCTCGGAGGTCGGGGCTTCGGTCTGCGCGCGCGGCCGGCGCGTGGTGTCCGACTTCAAGTCGGACACCGGGGCGGAGCAGCGCCGACGGGGTGTTGATGTCCGACTTCAAGTCGGACACCAGGGGGCGCAGCGCAGGCGGAGGAGGCTAGCGGGCGCCGACGTCGAGCGTGACGACCCAGGTGTCCAGGCCGCCGTAGACGCCGCCCGCGGCGGGATCGTGGAGGATCGCGATCCCAGCGTTCGCGAAGAGCTTCGAGAGAAGGTTCGCGCGATGCGGGCTCGAGGCCATCCACGACTCCACGATCGCGTTCGCGTCGGGCTTCCCGCCGCCGAACATGGCGAGGTTCTCACCGACCGTCCAACCGTGCGTGCGAGGGCCGTAGAAGCTCTTGACGCGTTGCCAGAAGGGCGTGCCGTTCGTCGACTCGTGGGCGAAGAAGCCGTTCACGACCATCGAGCGCGAATGGGTCAGCGCGGCGCGCGAGAGACCGGGCGACGCAGTCAGCCGGCCCAGGCCGCGCGTGACGCGGACCTCGTTGATCCGCTGGAGCACGAGCCCTTCGAGCGACTGCTCACGTGTGGTGGACGATTGCCCGTCGCTCCCCGCCGTTGCCCCGAGAGGCAGAACGAGCGCGACGAGCGCGGCAAAGATCGTGGCTCCCCTGACCATTCCGCACCTTATCGTCTCCCTCGGCCGGTTGTTGACACCCCCCAAAAGGGGTGTCTACGAGCCTCTAGGAGTCCTCGGGGTGCTTGCCGTCGTGGTTGCCCTTGTGGTGCCCCAGCTTCTGGCCCTGCTCTGAGGCATCGACGCCGTTGTTACCCGTGTCGGACGAGTCGCCCTCAGAGCCTGACGTGTCCCCGGATGTGTCTCCGGTCGAGCCGCTCGGAGGCGTGGTCGTGTCGCCCGGCGCCGGGTCGGTCGACGGAGGCGTCGTTACCGGCGGAGTCGTGATCGGAGGCGGCGAGACCGGCGGAGTCGAGGTCGAGGGCGGCGCGGGCTGCTGTGTCTGCGACGGGCTCACGGTCGCCGGCGGCGACGTCGTCGTCCCAGTCGAGGTTCCCCCCGTTGGGGCGGCGCCGCCCCCTGCGGGGGCACTCGTGGCGCCGCTCGACTGGTTGCCACCGGCACCGCCGTTGGGCTTGCCGGACGAGCCGCCTGACACCGGAGTCTTCGGCGTTGTGGAGCCACCCGACGAAACCTGGGTTTCCTTCCCGCTCTTCGGCGCCTTGGAATCGCCGGCGGCGGCCGCTGCCTTCTTGGGATGCTTCGGCGACACCTGTCCCGGCGCGTGCGTCGTTCCGTGCGCCGCGGAGCTCGAGGAAGCGGCGTGCGTCGAGTTGGGCTGGCCCGGGATCTTGGCCGACTGCGACTTCGCCAGTCCCGGCTGCGGTGACATGCCGTGCTTCGCGCGACCCGGGCTCGAGGCAGGCTTTCCGTGCCGATTCGCGCGGGCCTTCGGCTTGCCAACGTCGCCGAGCGTCGAGTGCGTCGCAACCGCGGCGGCGGGAGCGACCTTCTTCACCGGCGCCTTCTCCGCCTTCGCGGGCGCTGCCTTGTCGGGGGCGTCACGAACCGCCTCGACGCCCTTGTAGCCGACGCCGGCCGCGACCGTTGCCGTGACGACGACCGCCGCAACCTTGACGGCGAGCCCGCCGGCGAGCGAGCCGCCCACGGCTGCCCCGCCCGCAGCGCCCGCCGCGCCTGTGCCCGACGTTCCGGCACCGGCAGTGCCGAGGCCGATCGTGGGCAGCGACGTCGCAGCGGCGGCGCTCGGTGCGCCCTTGAAGAGCGCAAGGCCGATCGGGAGCGGGAGGAGCGCGAGGCCCTTGAAAGCCTTCCGCTGGCGCTTCTGGGCGGCCGCCAGGCGCGCGCAATCAGGGCAGTCGGCGAGATGCTCGTCGAGGCGCCTGCGGTCCTTGCGCGAGAGGCGCCCGTCGAGGCGCTTCGAGAGAGCGAGCTCGGCGTTCTCACACGTGACGACGTTCTCGAGCTCCTCCGCGAGCGAGCGGCGCGCCCGGAAGAGCAGCGTCTCGAGCGCGGATGTCGAGAGTCCCATGACCGTCGCGATCTCGCGGTACGAGCGTCCCTCCAGCTCGCGCATCACGATCGCCTCGCGCTGCGTCTCCGGGATGCGCTGGAGCGCGCGCACGAGCTCCTCGAGCTCGAACTCCTCCTCGTCCTCTTCGGCTTCCGCAACGTCGGTCTCGAGCTCGACGAGCGCCGGTCGGTTGGCCGCCTGGCGCCAGCGCTGCCGGACGAGGTTGTGGGCGATCACCGTCAGCCAATGCGACGGCTCCTCGGGCGTCTCGCCGCGCTCCAGGGCGCGCAAGGCGTTGACGAAGGTGGTCTGGGTGACGTCCTCGGCGTCCGCGTGGTTCCCCAGCACGGCGTACGTGTAGCGGTACACGTCGCCGACGTGCTCGCGATAGAGCTCGTCGAGAACCTCGTTTGCGCGCGCGCTTGTCTCAGTGGCGGCCATGCGTCGGATCAAACGATGGAGAAAATCTCGACCGCGTGCATCCCCCTTACGAACTCTTTACAAACGAGCGCGCAAGTTTCGCGACCCGTTGGCATCTACCCGAGTGAAGGCCCACGAGATGCTCGAGACGCTGACACCCACCGCCGCTCCTTCCAACCAGGTCGTCCTGCCGACTCATGCGGCCGAGTCGGCGGCGACCTCCGGGAACGGAGCGCGGCGGGAAGAGGCGTGGCGAGCACCTTTGCAGGGGGACAAGCTCATCGCGTTGCTCCCAGGCGGCGGGAGCGACGCGCTGACCTTTTCGAACACGAACGTGTTCACGAGGAAGAGCCTCTTCGTTCGATGGGCGGCACCGGATGCGAAGAGGCTCGAGGCTGAGAGACGAGCGGCTCGGGAGGGCGCAGGCGGCGCGACCCTGATGGCCCGTGGCCGCTCGGACCTCGCCACTGCATCACAGACGGGGGACGACAAAAGCTCGTCGTAGAGGGGCCCCAAAACGCCACGCTCGCCCCGTAGTGGGGGATGGGGAGAGCGACTCTTCGAAGGGGAGGACCGAGTGCCTCCCCTTCGTCGTTGCGGCGGCACCAGCTGCGGCGGAGGTGTCGACTGAAGTCGGACACTGGTGGCGGTGCATCGGTGGGGGCGCGGCGTTTGGTGTCCGACTTGAAGTCGGACACCGAGTGAAGTGGTGCGGCGTGGGGTGTCCGACTGAAGTCGGGCACCGGCGGCGGCGGGGTGTAGGTGTCCGACTTCAAGTCGGACACCAGCGGGCCCTGCGACCCGGCTCAGCGCTCGTCAGGGCGGGTGCGCGGGAGCGCGAAGGTGAGCATCGTCGGCCCGCCGGGGGCGCTGTCGATCTCGAACGACCCGCCGAGCATCCGCACGCGTTCGCCGATGCCGACGATCCCGAGCCGTCCGCGCTCCGCGGCGCGGGCCAGCGCACGGCCGACCTCGAACCCCTGCCCGTCGTCGACGACCCGCACTTCGATCGAGGAACGGCGCATCCGCAGACGGATCTCGACCGTCGTCGCGCCCGAGTGCTCGCGCACGTTGGAGAGCGACTCCTGGATCGCGCGGTAGACCGCGATTCGCTGGGCGGAGGTAAGCGACTCGGGGTCGCCGCGGATCTCGAGCGTGGCGTCGATCCCCGACCGCTCCCGGAACGCGTCGACCTCGCGGTGGAGAATCTCGCCGAGCGGGCGCGAGACGATGCTGCGCGACTCGAGGGAGCGGGAAAGCTCGCGGAGCTGACGGTCGAGCTCGACGACGCGGGCGAGCAGGTCGTCGAATCGTCCGGCGGCGCGCTCGCGGTGCGTGTCGAGGATGAACGGATAGATCTGGTCGCGCAGGTGCGTGATGTCGGCACCGAGTGCGAGCACGTCCTGGATCGCCCCGTCGTGGAGGTCGAAGCCGATGCGCATCAGCCGCTGCTCGCCGGCCGAGACGAGGATCCGCTCGCGCTCCGCGGAGCGCTCGAGCAGCAGCTCGCGCTCGAGCACGGGTGCGAGCGCCCCTGCCGCGACGGAGAGGTACGCGTCGAGGCGTGAGCCGGAGCCGTTGACGCGCGCGACGATCGCCGCTGCCGGCTCCGTGAAGCGCCGCACGAGCGCCGAGCGGAGCGTGCGCCCGCCGAGGAGCGTGAGCGAGCCCCCGCGCCGGAGCGCCGCGCGTGCGGTCGCGCGTGCGCGTCGGCTCTCGGCTCCGTGGCCGAGCACGAGGAGCGGCTCGAGGTTCCCGCCCTCGCCGCGCCACAGCGAAACCTCGCTTGCGACGCCGAGCTGGATCAGCAGCCGCAGCTGGAGCTCGCAGGCTACGAGCGGCGGAAGCTCGAGAAGAAACGCGCTCGTGCAGGCAGCGCGGTACAGGTCGAAGCTCGCGGCGTCGCGCGGCTCTCCGCGCGCCTCTGCGAGAACCGCAACCGCGATCTGGACGTCGGCCGCGTCGAGCTCCCCTTCGGCGGCCAGGGTGGCAACGACCGTGCCGACGTACACGCTGGTCGCGAGCCGGTCGGCGGCGTCGGTCGCCCCTGCGCCCTCGTAGGCGGCAACCGCCGCGCGCTGAGCCGCCTTGAGATACGGGTGGACGCGGGATTCGGCATCGACCAGGAGGCTGCGGTGAGCGCTCTCCAGCCGCGCGGCGCCGTGCTTCGTCGCCGGCACGACGAGCCGCGGCCGGCCGTCGGCCCGCTGGGCGCTGTCCCCTGTCCGCGCGAGGGAGGCCATCAGGCCCTGTCCGCCCCTGGCCGTCTACCGTGCGTTCTCGCGGTCATGCCCGTCCTCGCTCGTGACACGTTCTTGCAAGCGTCGCCCTCCTGGCCGTAGAGCCGACTTGCGCGCGTGCGACACCTCCGTTTCCACATCGGCAGCCCTGTTCCCTTCCCCTGAGCCGCAGTGGGAGTATCGGAGTTCTATACCGCCTTGCGTGAGAGTGCATCCTCCACGGCGGCGACGACGCCTTCGGTTTCGTCCCACTTCTCGTAGATCCGCATGCCCTCGGGCGAACGGTCGCCCGTGCGGTCGCCGACGAGCACGACAGTCGCCTCCGGCCGCCGAACGCGCGTGACGTGCGCAAGCCGTAGACCCTCGGCGACCGTGTCGCCGGCGTCGATCACAACGACGTCCGCGAGCTCGCCACCGGCCGCGTCCGCCGCCCCGGAGGGCGCCACGCTCGCAACGACGTCGATGCCCTTGCCGTCGAGCAGGAACCGGACGAGCTTCACGTACCGCTGGTCGCGGCTCGCCAGGACGACCGACCCTCTGCGCTCGCCGAGCCCGCCCTCGACGGGCTCGATGCCGACCGGGATCTCCTCGGCAGAGGCACGCGCCGCCCAGGCGACGCGATCGCCGAGCGACAGCCCCCGCTTCTCGCACTCGCCGGAGCGCAGCTCCACCACCTCGCGTGCGCCGCGGCACGACGCCGTCTTGAACGCGGGGAGGGAGGGGACGATCTTCACCACGACCTGATCTGCGTCGAGGAAGACGACGTCGATCGGGAAGCGCATGAACGCCGTGTGGATCGACCAGGCGGGCCGGAGCAGCACGCCGTGGCCGGACGGCAGGTCTCGTTTCCCGAGGAGGCCCCTGAGGCGCCGCAGCGTCGAGTCGGCGACGACGACCGAGTCGGCGACGACGCGCCCGTCCTCCCTCCGCAACGTCAGATTCGGGACGGGGCGCATCGCCGCCGGAGGCTCAGAGGACCTTCATGATGTTGATCATCACGGGCAGCAGCAACACGATGAAGAGCGAGGGCATGATCAAGAGAAGGATCGGGAAGAGGACCTTCACCGGTGCCTTCTGCGCGCGCTCCTCCGCGTAGGCCCGCTGCCTTTTCCGCAGCTCGATCGCGAGGTTTCGCATGATCTGCCCCGTCGAGACGCCCATCGTCTCGCCCTGCGAGATCGAGCGCGCGAACATGCGAATCCCGGGCGTGTTGATCCGGACGAGAAGGTTCTCCAGCGCCTCCACGAGCGTCAGGCCCATGTTCTGCTCCTGGAGCGTCAGCCGAACTTCCGACGCCAGCGGCTCCTTGATCTTCGTCGCCGCGAGACGCAGCGACTGCGGGAAGCTGAGACCGGCCTCGAGCGTCACGACGAGGAGATCGATGAGATCGGCCAGTGCCCGCTCGACCTGCTCACGGCGCTTCCGCGCGCGCGAGTCGACGATGTACGTCGGCATGATCCAGCCAAGGATCAGGCCGCCGATCGCCGCAAGAAACAGAAGGGGGCCGCCGCCGGCGAGCAGGGCCAGCCAGATCGCGACGACCATTCCGCCGATCGAGCCGAGGAACTGCGTGCCGAGCAGCCGGTCGGGCGTCCACGTGTACATGCCCGCGGAGATCAGCCGCGCGCGATAGTCCTTGCCCTTGAGCCGGCTGAACCGCGAGCCGAACCACTTGCCGGCCGCCGCGACGAAGTCTTCGGCTCGCTGGCGGACGTCGAGGTCGTGTCCCGCCTCGCCGCCTGCCGCGGGCAGCGAGCCGGCGAACCCGTAGTGACCGATCTGCTCGATCGTCTCCGTCGACGGCCCACGCGGCGACGTGAGCGCCCGCAGCACCATCGTCACGGCAACGGCCAGGAGGAAGAGCCCGAGGATGAGTATGAGGTGGAGTGCCATCAGAGCTCGATCGTGATGATGCGTCGGATGATGTAGAAGCCGAGGATCGTCATCAGCACCGCCGAGATCATGCCGATCTGGCCGATCGTTTCATGGAATAGCGGGTCGAGATGGCTCGGGTTGACGAGCAGCAGGAAGATGAAGATCCCGACCGGCACCATGGCGACGACGACCGACGAGAACTTGCCCTGCGCCGTCAGCACCTTGACGAGCCGGCGAATGTCCATTCGAGCTCGGATGTTCGCGGTCACCTGATCGAGCACCTCCGCAGTGTTGCCGCCTGCCTCGCGCTGCACGAGCGCGAGGATGGCCACCTGGTCGACGTCGGGGTTCTGCATGCGCTTGGCGGTCACTTCGAGCGCCTCTTCGAGTGGGATGCCGAGTTGCTCGTCGGTCACGACGCGCCGAAACTCACGCTTCGAAGGCTCCGGCGCCTCATCCGCGACGACCCCCATCGCATTCGCGAGGCTGTGGCCCGCGCGTAGCGCCGAGGCGAGCACGTCGAGGTTCTCGGGAAGCTGCTCGCCGAAGTCGTTTCGGATCTTGCGGGCCTTGCCGCGCACGAAGAGGTTCAACGCAATCGGCGGAGCTATGCAGAGGATGAACCAAAACGGGCCGACGAGCACGGCGCCGATGACACCCAAGGCGAGTCCCACGGCAACCGAGACCCAGAGCATCTTCTGGGGCTCGTGCTTGATCTGCGCGACGTCGACGTCCTCGCTGAAGCCTTCCAGCCAGCGGAACTTCTGCTTTCGCTTCTTCTGCTCGCTCGCTGCGAGGAGAAGCGCGTCGACCTCCTTCCGGCGCTCGGAGGCCTGCTCTTCGGCGGGCAGGGTGACGAACTCACCAAGGCGCGCGACGAGGGCCTTGTTCGAGCGGAGACTCCAGAGCGAACGCAGGGTGAACACCGCGAGGGCGAGCACGAGGATGACGACGAGGGGGATGAGAGCCCAGGACTTGAACAGCTTGTCCTTGAACGCCGGCTGGTACGGCGCTGCCGTTCCAGTCGACGGGGTGGTGTACGAGAAGGAGACGGGCTCCGTCCCGGCGACCTTCACATCGACGGCGACGGGCTGGTCGGGCTGCGCGGTCGATCGGTACCGCAAGAGGTACTCGTTGCCGAGCTGGAAGCCGAGCTCGTCGTAGATCTTCGTCAGCGCCTCGGGCGAGGTCGCAGCGCCATAGGTGCCGCCCGTGTCGCCGGCGATGCGCTCGAGGTCCTCCGACTTGAAGTCGGGCGACTCGATGCCGACCGTGAAGACGCGAATCTTCTCCGCGTTCAGCTGCGCAAGCGCCGAGTCGAGACTCGTCGTGCTACCGACGTCGTCGCCGTCGGTGAGCAGCACGATCCGAGCCGCGCCGAGCGCCGAGCCGCGAACCTGGGCGACGGCTGCGACGAGCGCATCGTTGATCTGCGTGCCCTCGGCGAGCTTCGGCGCCTTCGCGAGGACCGCCTGCACCTGCTTTTGGTCGGTGGTGAGGGAAAGTGCGACGGTCGGCCGGGAGTTGAAGAACACGACCGACAGCGGCTGGCCGGGGTTCCTCGCTGCGAACGCCCGGGCCGCGGCCATCGCCGAGTTGATCGAGCCCCTCATGCTGTTGGACGCGTCGATCATGAGCACGGTGCCGATGCCCTCTGCCGACGCGGACGAGAGCACGCTCAGGTTCTTCACGGGTTTCCCGTTCTCCGTGACCGTCACGTCTTGCGTCGTCAGGGCGGACTTCTGCTCGCCGGGCAGTGTGAGGACGTACGCGCGATCCGGGAACAGCGCGCTTCCCGCCTCGACGATCTGCGCGCCACTCGTATCGTCCGCGGCGAACGCGGGGATCGCGCCGATCGCCGCGAGCGCGACGACCAGCGCGAGGACGAAT
>DASSBV010000063.1:0-7095 GCA_035698545.1 Gaiella sp.
GCCGTGAGTCGGGCGTCCAACACCGTCTCACCCGCCGGGCTCGTCGAGGCGATGGAGGGCTTCGGCGTGCTGCGCGCAGCCGCGCTCGCCGGCGTCCCTGCGCTGGAGGTGCGCGCCATCTCGAACGAGCTCGGTGAGGAGGACCGGGGGCGCTGGAATGTTCCGCGAGCGCTGGAGTCGCTCGCCGCGGCCTTGCCGACGCTGGTCGCGGCCGTCGAGGGCGCGACGGCACGACCCGGCTGAGCGACGGCGGAGCTACCGTTGCCGCGTGGCGAGAAGTGCCTCACGCGAGCGACGACCGCTGCCCCCGCCGCTGCCGCCCGTGTCGCGAACGGTCGGCCAGGTGGTCGCCCAGGGGATCGAGCTCTACCAGCGGAACTTTTACCGCGCGCTCCTGCTCGGGCTCCCCATCGCGGTCGTCGACCAGCTGGTCACCGGGCTCTCGATCCCGGAGAAATCCCTCGCCCTCGTCGTCGCATCGCCCTTCTTCAGCCTCGCCTACGCGGGCGCATGCGCAATCCGGCAGACGGAGAAGCCGCCGCGCCGCGTCTGGGCGTTGGCCGTCGCGCTCGGTGTGCTGACCTTCCTCCCCGCCGCGCTGCTCTTCCCGTGGTTCGCCATCCTCTCCGTCCTGTGGCTCGGGCTGGCGGGTCATGCCGTCCCGATCGTGATGGCCGAGCGCCTCGGGCCGGTGGAGGCTCTGCGCAGGACGCTCGTGCTCGGGCGCGCCGATTACATCCACGCGGCGGGCTCGTTTGCGACTCTGGCGATCCTGTTCGCGATCACCCGATACGCCCTCGGGCTCCTGCTTGCGAGCCAGGCCGACGCAGCCGTGCGCGTGGCGATCTTCCTCGCGGACCTCGTCATGTCGCCCCTCCTGTTCCTCGGCGCGTCGATCGTCTACGTCGATCTCGTCGCACGCGTCGGGTTGAGTAGGGAGGAGCGCCGGCGGCTGCGGGTAGGGGTCACCGGCCAGGCGAAGTAGGCTGGATGGCTGATCATCCAGGGCTCCGGCTTCGACCGAGAGGAGACGCTCGTGCCGACGTATTTGATGCTCTCGTCGCTCACCGAGAAGGGGACGCAGACGCTCAACGCGAATCCTGCGCGGCTGCGCGAGGTCAACCGCGACGTCGAGGAGCTCGGCGCGAAGGTCCTCCACCAGTGGGCGTCGCTCGGCGAGTACGACTTCGTCAACGTCGTCGAAGCGCCCGATGAGCTGACGATGGCGAACCTCTCGGTGAAGCTCGGCGCGCGGGGGAGCGTGAAGTTCCAGACGCTGACCCTCATACCGGTCGACGAGCTGCTCGCCACGCTCGAGTCGTAGATGGTTGATCGGCAATTCGCGCGAACCGGAGCGCGCCCCAGACACGGCGCCGGATCACCCCGTCCGGTGACGGCCCGTACCTTTGGGTACGAGCCGCACCCGGCCGGTGCGCCCGGCTTGGTCTGGAGCGCCCCCGGACGTCACGCCAATTACCGATCAACCATCTAGGCGTCGGCCGCCGGCCCGGTGAACGACCTCACGGGACGGCTCGCACGGGCGTCGAGCCGACGGCCGTGGCGCACGCTTGCGCTCTGGGGCGTCGCGATCATCCTCGCGGTCGGGGCGATCGGGGCGTTGCTCGGCGACACGCTCACCACCGACGCCGAGATGACCAACGACCCAGAGTCGTACCGTGGCTACGACCTCCTCGACGCGCACTTCCCTCCGAGCACCGATTACGTGGACGAGCTCGTGGTCGTCTACTCGCGGCTGCTGCCCGTCAGCGACCCTGCGTTTCGCGCAAAGGTCGAGTCGCTTGCTCGGTCGATCGAGGCGAC
This sequence comes from Gaiella sp., assembly GCA_035698545.1. Lineage (GTDB taxonomy): Bacteria > Actinomycetota > Thermoleophilia > Gaiellales > Gaiellaceae > Gaiella. The sequence continues at coordinate 1,822 of DASSBV010000063.1, forward strand.
GCGCGTCGTCCAGCCAGTCCGGACGTTCTACTCGACCGGCGACAAGCAGCTCGTCTCGCCCAACAGGCACGCGACGATCCTCCTCGTCGGCATGCTCGGCGATGGCGACGACGGGATCGAGCAGGTGATCGACGTGGTCGACGCCGGAAACAGCGGTGGGTTCGACACGACCATCACGGGCCAGTACACCGCCGACCACGATTTCACCCGGCTCTCGCAGGAGGACCTCGAGAAGGGCGAGCTCGAGTTCGGCCTGCCCGTCGCGCTGATCGTCCTGTTGCTCGTATTCGGCGCCGTGGTCGCGGGCCTGGTCCCGGTGCTCGTCGCGCTCGTCTCGATCGTGATCGCACTCGGACTGACCGCGCTCGTCGGGCAGGCATTCGACCTCTCCATCTACGTCGTCAACATGATCTCCGGGATGGGCCTCGCGCTCGGGATCGACTACTCGCTGTTCGTCGTCTCCCGGTTCCGTGAGGAGCGGCGGCTCGGGAGCGAGCGGCTCGACGCGATCGCGACCGTCGGCTCGACGACGAGCCGGGCGGTGCTGTTCAGCGGCTCCGCGTTCGTGCTCGCGATGCTCGGCATGGTGCTCGTCCCGGACACGATCCTCCGCAGCCTCGCGACGGGTGCGGTGCTCGTCGGGATCGTCACGGTGCTCGCCGCCCTGACACTGCTCCCGGCAGTGCTCGCCTTGCTAGGCGATCGCGTGAATGCCCTGCGCGTTCCCTGGCTCGGACGACGGGCCGCGGAGGAGGCCGGCGCCGAAGGGCGCGTCTGGTCGCGTGTGGTGCGCCGGGTCACGCGCGCGCCCGCCCGCGCCGCGGTCGTCTCGATCGGCGTGCTGCTGCTCCTCGCGGCCCCGGTGCTCTCGATCGAGACGGGGCTCACCGGCGTCCGCGAGCTGCCCGACCGCTTCCACGCGAAGCAGGGGTTCACGATGCTCGACCGCGAGTTCGGAGTCGGCACGCCCGACTCCGTGCAGGTCGTCGTGAACGGCGACGTGCGCTCCGCCCCGCTGCGGCAGGCGATCGCCGAGCTCGCCCGTCGCATCGGTGCCGAGAGCGCGTTTCTCCAACCGGACGTGTCGACGAGCCCCGACGGTCAGGTTGCGAACGTCGAGGCGCTCGTGGTCGGCGACAGCCGTGACGAGCGAGCCCTCGCTGCCGTCCAGGGCCTGCGCTCGACGGTCGTGCCGGCGGTGTTCGGCGGGCTCGATGCGACGGTCTACGTCACCGGCGAGACCGCCGAGGTGCTCGACTACCGTGCGCTGACCGACCGCTGGCTTCCGATCGTGTTCGCCTTCGTCCTCGGTCTGAGCTTCGTGCTCCTCACAGTCGCGTTTCGCTCGATCGTCCTTGCCGCGGTCGCAATCGGCCTCAACCTGCTCTCCGTCGGCGCCGCTTATGGCCTGATCGTGCTCGTGTTCCTGAAGGGCGTCGGGCGCGACCTGCTCGGGTTCACGGAGGTCGACGTGATCGCCGCGTGGCTGCCGCTCTTCCTCTTCGCGGTGCTTTTCGGGCTGTCGATGGACTACACGGTGTTCCTCCTGAGCCGTATCCGCGAGCACGTGGCCGGTGGGGAGAGGACGACCGCGGCGGTCGAGCGCGCGGTCGCCTCCACCGCTCGGATCATCACCGGAGCGGCGCTGATCATCATCGCGGTGTTCATCGGGTTCGCGACCGGCGACCAGGTGGAGTTCCAGGAGATGGGCTTCGGGATCGCCGTCTCGCTCCTGATCGACGCGACGGTCGTGCGGCTCGTGCTCCTGCCCGCGGTGCTCGCCCTGCTCGGCGAGCGCACGTGGTATCTGCCGCGGTGGCTCGGGTGGCTGCCCCACCTCGAGGTCGAGGGCGCGGCAGCCGGCGGCGAGGGGCGGCGCTAGGACAGCCGTGGCGGGCGGTTGAGCCCGCTACGAAGCTCGGTGACGAGCCGTTCGTCGACTCGCACGCTGAGTGAAACGAGCGTCGTGTACCGCCTCGTCGGGACGAGTCCTGAGCGAACGTGTCTTCGTGCCTGGCACCGCTGCGGTCGAGATCCGTGCGGCCTCCCGTCCGAATTTCCGCACGTTGCGTGAAAACGAGCGTCCTGTACCGCCTCGTCGGGACAGGTCCCGAGCGAACGTGTCTTCGTGCCTGGCACGCGCTACCCCGCCCGAGCGCGCGGCGGCCGGCAGCGTCAGACGGTCGCGAAGCCGGTCGTGCGCGGAGTGACCGCGAGCGGGCTCGTCGGAAGCCCCTCCGGCGGGTCGGTCGCGTTGTAACCGCCGGGGGCGACGTCGTTCGGCGTGTCGGGGTGGAACAGCGCCGCGAGGAGCTGGATGTGGCCGCGCCCGATCGAGAGCTCCCACTGGCCGCCGCCGTACGCCCCGATGGCGTTCGCCTCGCAGTAGTCGTAGGCCGCGAAGAGGCGCTCGAGCGAGCCGAAGCGCGACGGCTTGACGTTGACGGTGCGCGGTGGCCAGCGCAACGCCTCGATGTCGGCCACCGAATGGATCGGCGCGTCCCACGTGACCCGCTCGGCGGCCGGCTCGAGGAGCGGGATCGTCTCCGGGGTGAGCGCAGGATCCTCGATCCAGGCGTCCGGGAACTCGTCGAGCACTCGTCGGTAGAGCGCGACATCGGGTGGGTTGTCGACGACCGTGCCGGTGTACTGGCCCTTCAGGTCGATCGAGTCGACGCAGCCGAGGTCGCGCAGCTCGGCGAAGATCTCGTCGGTCCAGTCCGGTCGTGCGTCGAGCTTGAAGCGAAGGGTGGGGTAGAGAGCGAGGAATGCCCGCAGGCGCTCGGTCGTCGGTGGGTCTCCGAGGGGGCCCGAGGCGACGAACGTCACGGGCCGCGCGTCGCGCCCGACGACTTCGCCGAGCGACCTCCCGGCCTGCCGCAACGCGAGGTCGAGCGCGGCACTCTCGAACGCCCAGCGGCGGTAGTCGAGGTAGTCGTGACGCTCCGGCGGCTCGGGGAAGAGCGGTTGCGTCTCGAGGTGCCGTGAGAAGCTCTCGATCGTCCAGTCGCCCGCCAGCGGCAGCATCGGCCCCCGCGCCTGCTGCGTATCCTGGAGTGGGCCGTCGTAGGTCACGTCCTCGCCGAGGCCTTCCTCTCTGCCGCCGAGGAGCCGGACGACGGTCGTCTTTCGCGTGAAGTCGGGTCGGACGTACAGCTCGTGCGGGTCGAGCTCGTAGCGCTCCACGTGGAGCGGGAGCTCGCGGATGGTTTCGTAGAGGCCGGTCACAGGGCTGCGTGGGCGACCGCGATCTCGGCAGCGAGCCCGGCGTTGGCGACGATCAAATCGCGGTTGACGCGGCGGGTCTCGCCGTCTGAGCGGTCGTGCAGGGCGGAGAGCACGTACGGCGTCACGGCCTGGCCGACGATACCCCGCTCTGTCGCCTCGGCGAGAATCTCCTCGGTCAGCTCTGCGACGTCGAGGCTCTCGTCGGGCGGGCGGCCGACGAGGATCCCGTTGCCACCGAGACGCCAATGCGCGTCGGCAACCGCCGCGGCCTCGGCCGCGTCCTCGACCCGCGCGGAGACCGGTGGACCGCCGTCCGCGGCGTAGAACAGCGGCAGCGTGTCGACCCCGTAGCCGAGCACGGGAATCCCGAGCGTCTCCAGCACTTCGACTGTGGCGGGGACGTCCAGCAGCGACTTCACGCCCGAGGAGGCGATCAGCGCGGGCACGCGCGCGCAGACGCCGAGGTCGGCCGAGACGTCGGGCGGCGTCGGGAAACCGCGGTGGACGCCACCAAGGCCGCCCGTGCCCATGAAGCGGATGCCGACCGCGGCGGCCGCGGTGAGGGTCCCGCCGACGGTGGTCGCCCCGACCGCACCCTGCACAGCGCAGGGCGCGAGGTCGCGTGGGCCGAGCTTGCGGGCATCGGGGGTGAAGCGCCCGAGCTGCTCGACCGTCAGCCCGATCACCAAGCGGCCGTCGAGGATGCCGATGGTCGCGGGCACGGCGCCCGCGGCCCGGACGGCGGCCTCGCTCGCGAGCCCGACCTCGACGCCGGTCGGAGCGGGGAAGCCGTGCGCGACGAGCGTCGTCTCGAGCGCGACCACCGCGCGCGCGTCCTCGAGCGCGGCCTGGACCTCGTCGGCGACCTGGATGAGGTGCTCCACGCGGCGCAGCGTAGTCGTGTCGCCCGGTTCCGCCGTGTCAGACGCGGGGACCGAAGACCATGCGGGCGCCGGGCAGGTCGTAGGTCACCGTGAAGCGGCGCAGGAACGCGTGGCCGATCAGCCCGTCGTAGATGATCTCCTGGAACATCACGTCGGGGTCGTCCTGCGCGAGAGACGGTTCGCCGGCGACATGGATCATCGCGTCGAGACGTGTGAAGCAGCGCAGGTACGCGTTTCCCGTCTCGTCCCGGCTCTCGACGCGACGCACCGTCGGGTCGGCGAGGCGGACGCCGACCGCGGCCGCGTGGCGGGCGTCGAAATCAGCGAGTCGCTGCCTATGTCCACCTCGACCTCGATCGACCCGAGCCCGGGCACGGACAGGTGGAGGAACGCGACGAGCGCCGGTCCCCGGCGCTCCAGCCGTACGGGTACCGCGACGCCGTGCGCGACGCGTTCGGCGAGTGTCTCCCGCGTATCGACGCCGACGAGGCTGTGCTGATAGTCGACGGTGAACGCCGTCTCCTCGAAGAATGCGAGCGAGGGGAAGCCGTCGATCGCCGCGTCCGTGTCCGGGAACCCGGTCGTGTCGAGCACCCCGACGACATCACCGTCGCGAACGTAGGAGCCCAGGGCGATCCGCGGCGCCTCGGCCAGCGGAACGCCGACCTTCCGTCCGGACCATGCGCTGGCCCGTGAAACTCTCGCCGTTCGGGGTGCAGCCGACTCTGCGCGCGACCGCCTCGGTGAGGATTGTCGGGCCGATCCGGTGTCGAGCACGAACCGCGCCTCGACGTCGGCCACGCGGACGGGGAGCGTGACGAGGTGGTCGAGGTACGTGAACGGGTGCCGGTCATCGCCGGGCAACCTATCGGCGCCGGCCCCAACCTCCCAACCTCCCAACCTTCCAACCTCCCCCAGGGGCACTCCCGTGTCCCTGCTGTCACGCTAACGGCGAATTCCGCGCGCGTATGTGTCGACTTCGTGCCGACTTCGTCACGGACGGCACCGCGGCAGCGCGCGACGCGGGACCCGGTGAGCCGCCCGACGCTCGGGCCGCGCCGTCAGGGCATCGCGCCCGCCTGCTGGACGCAGCGGGCCGCGGCCGCGAGCGCGAGGTCGGGGCCGCCGACGATCCATCCCGCGGCGAGCGCGTCGCCCGCCC
>DASSBV010000064.1:0-13996 GCA_035698545.1 Gaiella sp.
CGGGCTCCTCGTCCCCCTCGTCGTCCTCGACGGGTGTGATCTTGAGCACCGCATCGCTGCCCACGGGAGCGACGAACGAGTGGCGAGTGAGGGCGAACGGCGGGCCGAGCTCGATGCTCCATTCGTGCGCCACCTCCGCCGCGACGGCGGCAGGCCGTCCGAGATCGGGCGCCGTCAAGCTCGGGGAGCCCAGTGGGGCACGTCGACGCGGCCGTCGGCGCTGGCCCATGCGTCTCGCTGCTCGACCACCTTCCCGTCGCTCCCGAAGCGGAGCAAGGACGTCCCCGCAAGCGTCTCCACACCGCCGTCCCGACCCTCGATCGCGCCCCACCAGTCGACCGCCGCGCGGTCGCCGGAGACGATCGGCGCGCCGAAGCGGCATTCGGCACGTGCCTGCTCGGCGAAGACCCTTGTGATGTAGGAACGCGGAGGCTCGTGGTCACGGAGCGATTGCGAGTGGTAGCGCGCCCCAGGCGCATAGAGGGCGCAGACAGCCTCGACATCGGCGGCGGGCCAGCCGAGCGACCACGTGACCGCCCACGCACGCGCCGCCGCCGCGACGTCGTTCGACGCCGGAACGGAGCTCACTTCGCCACCTCGACCGCGCGCGACTCGCGGATCACCGTGACCTTGACCTGGCCCGGATACTCGAGCTGGTCCTCGATCTGGCGGGCGATCTCGTATGAGAGGAGCGCAGTGCCGTCGTCGTCCACCTCGGACGGCTCGACGATCACGCGGATCTCCCGTCCCGCCTGCAGCGCGTATGCCTTCGCCACGCCTGGCTTCGAGACAGCGATCTCCTCGAGCGCTGCGAGTCGCTTGATGTAGTGCTCGAGGCTCTCGCCGCGCGCACCGGGACGCGAGGCGGAAATGGCGTCGGCCGCGATCAGGAGCACCGCCTCGACGGTCTGTGGCTGCACCTCGTAGTGATGGGCCTCGATCGCGTGCACGACCCCGTCCGACTCGCCGTTGCGACGGGCGAGCTGCGCCGAGACGAGTGCATGCGACCCGTCGACCTCGTGCGTCATTGCCTTCCCGAGGTCGTGGAGCAGAGCGGCGCGCTTCGCCGTCTTCACGCCGGCGCCGAGCTCCGCGGCCATGATCCCGGCGAGGTGCACGACCTCGAGGGTGTGCTTGAGGACGTTCTGGCCGTAGCTCGTTCGGAACCGCAGCCGGCCGAGAATGGAAACAAGCTCCTCGCTCAGCTCGCCGCAGTTCGCCTCGAACACCGCCTGCGCGCCGGCCTGGTGGATCTGCTCGTCGAGCTCCGCCTTCGACTGGTAGTACATCTCCTCGATCCGCGCGGGATGGATCCGGCCGTCCTCGATGAGCTTCTCGAGGGTCAGCTTCGCAACCTCGCGCCGGATGCCGTCGAACGAAGAGAGGACGACGGCGTGCGGCGTGTCGTCGACGATGAAGTCGACGCCCGTAAGGTGCTCGAGGGCGCGGATGTTACGCCCTTCCCGGCCGATGATCCGGCCCTTCATGTCGTCGCTCGCGAGCTCGACAACCGTCACCGTGGTCTCGGCCGTGTGGCTCGCGGCAACGCGTTGGAGCGCATCGGCGACAAGCGCCCTGGCTCGTCTGCGCGACTCGGTGCGCGCCTCCTCCTCCAACTGCCGGACCGAGCGGGCCAGCTCGTGCCGTACGAGGTCCTGCGACCGCTCGAGGACGGCCGCCTTCGCCTCGCCGAGGGTCATGCCCGAGGTGCGCTCGAGCTCGACAAGCGCTTCCTCGCGCGCGCCCTTCAGCTCGTCCTGGAGCTGCTTCAGGTGCACCTCGCGGTCACCGATGCCCTGCTCACGGCGCGCGATCTCCTCGAGCTTCTGATCGAGCTCCGTCTCGCGCTGGGCGATCCGCTCCTCGACCTTCGCGATCTCGACACGACGATCCTGCACCTCGCCGTCGACCTCCGCACGAAGCTTGACCGCGAGCTCGCGCGCCTCGACCTGCGCCTCTCGGCGAATGGTCTCCGCCTCTCGCTCCGCATCCGCGACGGCGCGGCGCCTTTCCTCCTCGCTCCGCCGGATCGCAGAGGTGCTCGACGCCCGGAGCCAGACCGCCGTGGCGATCGCCCCGATCCCGAGTCCGACGAGCGCGGCGATGAGCGTGAGCATCTGCACTCCTCCCGGAGTTGGCCGATTTGCCGCGATGTTCGTCGCGGCAGCTCACATCCGACAGTTCCCCGCTCCTGCGGGGTTCCGGCGCCGCTGCGTTGCGTGGCTCTAGGCCGGTGCGGCCTCCTGCGTGCGGGCACAACTCGCCCGCTCGATCGTGAGGTCGATGCTCGACACGAGGGTCACAGGGTCAACGGTTTCGGAACTGCACTGGTTGCAGGAACTACCCGAGGTGATGCGGACTCATGGTAGCGCCCCGTTCTCGAGCTCCGCAATGAGGTCCGCGAGACTCTCCTCTGCGAACCCTCGGCGCGCGAGGTAGTGGATCGTCCGCGGCGTGCGACCCCGGACGTCGACGATGCGAGCGACCCGCGCGGGCTCCGGCTCGAGCTGGGAGACGGCGGTTCGCGCCACCGTCTCGTCGACGCCGTGGCGCTCGAGATCCTCGAGGATGAGGAGATCGCCGCCGCCGCGCTCTGCGAGCAGCCGAGCGCGGGTCTGCGCAAACCGCGCGTCGTCGACGAGACCCACGTGCGCGGCGCGCTCGAGCGTCGACGCGCGGTCGCCGTCCCGGACTCCGGCGCGGACGAGACGCAACTCGAGCTCCGCACGCGACCGGTCGCGCCGGGTCAGCGCTCGCAGGGCGACATCGTCGGCGCGCGCACGCCGTAGCGCCCGACCCAGCGCCCGTGCCTGTTTACGCTCGAGCGGGCTGCCGACTGTCAGGCCGGCCTCCAGCACCGCCATCTCAGGCACGACGCGCCAGGGTCTGCCGTCGAGCTCGACTGCGACGCGCCCGCGCCGCGTTCGCAACGCGGTGACCGTCGCCATCTCGACCTCACCAGTGACCGTCTCAGGCCTCCGCGGGCACCTCCTCGGCGACCTCGACGGGAGCGACGTCGGGCACCGCATCCTCGGCCCGCGGGAGCAGGCGCGCAGAGACGATCTGCTCGGGACCCGCGTCCGCCTGGATCCGGGCGAGGATCGACTGCACGAGATCGGGGTTCTCCTGGAGGAACGCGGTCGCGTTCTGCCGGCCCTGGCCGAGCCGCTCGTCGCCGAACGAGAAATACGAGCCCGACTTCGCAACGATCTTCCGCTCGAGACCCACGTCGAGCACCGTCCCCTCCCACGAGATCCCGTGCCCGTAGATCACGTCGAACTCGGCCTGCTTGAACGGCGGCGCGACCTTGTTCTTCACGACCTTCACGCGGACGCGGTTGCCGATCGCCTCGGTGCCCTCCTTGAGCGTCTCGATGCGGCGGATGTCGAGACGAACCGAGGCATAGAACTTCAGCGCACGCCCGCCGGGGGTGGTCTCGGGCGAGCCGAACATCACGCCGATCTTCTCCCGGAGCTGGTTCGTGAAGAGGCAGATCGTGTCGGTGCGGTTGAGCGTGCCGGCGAGCTTGCGCAGCGCCTGGCTCATCAGACGCGCCTGGAGGCCGACGTGGCTGTCGCCCATCTCGCCCTCGATCTCCGCCTTCGGCGTCAGCGCGGCAACCGAGTCGACCGCGACGACGTCGACCGCGCCGGAACGGATCAGGAGCTCGGCGATCTCGAGCGCCTGCTCGCCCGTGTCGGGCTGGGAGACGAGCAGGTCGTCGATATTCACGCCGATCCGGCGGGCGTAGGTCGGGTCCATCGCGTGCTCCGCGTCGATGAACGCGCAGATGCCGCCGCGCCGCTGCGCCTCCGCGATCACGTGGTAGACGAGCGTGGTCTTCCCCGACGACTCGGGGCCGAAGACCTCGACGATGCGCCCGCGCGGGAGCCCGCCGATTCCGAGGGCGAGGTCGAGCGAGAGGGAGCCCGTGGACACCGCCCCGACCGAGACATGGGCTGCGTCGGTCATCCGCATCACGGAGCCTTTGCCGAACTGGCGCTCGATCTGGCCGAGCGCGACGTCGAGCGCTTCCTCTCGGTTCATCGGTTCATCCTCCTGCGTTCAGCGAGACACGTTCGAGCACCTCGTACCGGGCGCCGGACGGGTGCAGTCGGGATAGGTAAGCAGCGGCACCGGACGGAACGAATGTTCCCGTCTCCGGCAAGGGTGGTGCAAGGCGCGGCCGCTGCCGGAAGCGGAGCACCGTGATGTGCGGGAGCCAGGGTCGCGCTTCCGGCTCGTATACGCCGAGCCCGGAAAGCCGCTCGTGGACCCGCCCAGCGAGTGCAGTCGCGTTACCGCCCTCGTCCCGGAGCACGACCATGCCGACGCTGCGGGTCTCACGCCAGGCTGTCGGCTCGAGCGCGAGCGGCCCACTGCCTGCCGCGGCCTCGCGGAGGACGTCGACGATCGGGGCCAGCTCCCGCGCGGGACGCGAGCCGAGGAACGCGAGGGTGATGTGGAGCGCGTCCCGCGCAACCGCTCGGCCTGCTGTGAGGTGCTCGTCCCGCCAGCGCTCGAGGATGTCGAGGGTCGACTCGGGAAGCTGGAGCGCGAGGAAGAGCCGCAGCCGGTCATCGTCCCCGACGCTAGCGGCCGAGGTCACGCGACTTCGTGCCGACTCCGTGTCAGGACTCGACGTGCGAGGTGGAGCGCCGAGACCGTGGCGCGCGAGCGGATGGTCGCCCGGTCGGCGGGAAGCGAGAAGCTCCGCGCCTCACCGCCGTCCGGGGTGCTGACGTGGAAATGGACGAGGCCGACCGGCTTCTCCGGCGTCCCTCCTCCCGGGCCGGCGACGCCCGTGACGGCGATCCCCACCTCGACGCCGAGGCGCTCGCGAACACCGACCGCCATCGCCTCCGCAACCTCCGCGGAGACCGCGCCGTGTTCCGCGATCAGCTCCTCGCGCACCCCGAGCTCCGCGATCTTCACGTCGTTCGCGTACGAGACGATCCCGCCGGCCAGGACGTCGCTCGCGCCCGGGACATCCGAGAGCCTCGCCGCGACGAGGCCGCCGGTACACGACTCCGCGGTCGCGAGCCGGAAGCCGCGCTCCCGGCAGAGGTCGAGCACGAGCTCGGCCACCGGCCGCTCGTCCTCGGCGAAGAGATGGCGCTCGAGCGGGGCCCGCAAGGCCTCTGCCAGCGTCTCGCCCCGTGCCTCGGCGCCCGGCTCCACGACGAGGTCGACGTGGATCTCGAAGTCGCGGGCGCAGATCGTCGCCTCGACGCCGTCACCGTCTCCGCCCGCGTCGGCGAGTGCCTTCGCCACCGCCGACTCGCTCGCTCCGAAGAAGCGCAGCACGTGACGGCCGGGAGGCGTCGTCCGGCGCAGCACCGCACCGAGAGCATCGCTCGCTACCGCAGCGGGCCACAGACGGCGCAGCTCACCAGGCGGGCCTGGGAGGACGACGTAGACGCAGCCCTCGCCCTGGACGACGAGCCCCGGGGCCGTGCCGGCGACTCCGATCACCTCAGCGCCGTCGGGCACGGTCGCCTGCTTCGTCACGCCGGCGGCGAAGTCCGTGTAGGGGCGCCCGAGGCGCTCGGCGATCGAGCGCGAGACGGCCTCGATCTCGCGCTCGAGCTGCGCGTCCACTCGCAGCGGAGCACCGGCGACCCGCGCGACGAGCTCGACGGTACGGTCGTCGTGCGTGGGGCCGAGACCGCCCGAGACGAGGCACACGTCCGCTTCGCTGCCCGCGCGCAGCGCGGCCTGGAGGGCGGCGGGGTCGTCTCCGACGATCAGGATCCGCTCCGGGACGAGGCCGAGCGAGAGCGCTTCGCGGGCGTAGAACGGCCCGTTCCGGTCGGTTCGCTCGCCGCGGACGAGCTCGCTGCCCGTGACGACGATCGCCGCGCGAGGGCGGCTCACCCCGAGACGGTCGTCGCCCCGGAGACGTTCAGGCGGCCGCTCGAGTCCAGCACGTGGCGTCGCCCGTCGATCTTCACGACCACGTTCTGCGGCCGCTCGACGACGAAGAACAGCCGCTTCTTCGTGAAGCGCTGGAACTGGCCTTTCTCGAGCGTCCCGGTGTAGAGCGGCGTCCCGCTCTCCCTCCCCGCGCGGACCTCCATGAACGACGGCCCGCGCACGGCCCGTACGGTGACGGTCACGCGCTGCTGCGCCGAGTGGGTAGAGGCGCTCGAACGTGTCGCCGGGGAGACGCCGTCGACCTGCGGCTCGTCGTGCCCGCCGAAGCGCCAGGCCGCGATCACGAACGCCGTGACGACGAGGATCGCCGCGAGCGCGACGCCGACCGTGCGCGTCTCACGGCGCTCGCGTCGCCGCCGCGGCGAGCGCGCCGGCCCGCGCGGGAGCCGCGGAGAGGGCTCGTCCTCGCCTGCGACGTAGCGCGAGTTGTACTCCTCGACGTAGAGCCGGCCGTCGAGCCCGAGCGCGTTCGCGTAGGCGTGGAGAAACCCCTTCGTGTACGCGTGGCCGGGCAGCTGGTCGAACCGCTCGTCCTCGAGCAGGCGGAGGTACTTCGCGCGGACCTTCGTCCGGCGCTCCATCTCCTCGAGATCGAGGTTCTGGCGCGTCCGTGCCTCGTGCAGGCTCGAGCCGATGTTGAACATGGCGCGGCCAGTCTAGACGGCATCGGTCCGAGCCGTGCCTGGCTTTTGCGCAGTTAGCGGTCTCCGAGATACGTCAGCAGGCCGTAGACCGCGAGCGCCACGAGGCCGGTCGACGCGAGCGCGACGCCGACGACGCCGAGGGCCCGGCCGAGCCGTGCCGCACCGCGGCCGCCCGCTCGCCCGAGCCGCGCGTCGTCGTGCCTGAGCGCGCCGCGGCCGAGCCAAATCGCAAGAATGCCGAGCGCGACCCCGACGGGGATCGCGAAGCCCGCGTGGAGCAGCTCGTAGGACTCGGAGTACCGAGTCGCCACGATCGCGACCGGCATCGTCGCCGCCGAGAGCAGGCCGAGGGCGACGGCGCCGATCGCCCGGCCGTTCCCGGAGGAGCGCGACGCCTCGGGCGCGTCCACTACTGCTTCTGGTACGGACGGCCGTCGGCCGCCGGCGGAATCGAGCGCCCGATCACCCCCGCGACCGCGATCAGCGTGAGCACGTACGGGAGCGCCTGGAACAGCACGGCAGCGGAGTCGGAGTACTCCGGCAGCCGCTGTGCGAGGGCGCTGGAGAAGCCGAACAGGAGGCACGCGGCAGCGGCGCCGAACGGGCGCCAGTTGCCGAAGATCACCGCCGCCAGCGCGATGAAACCGCGACCCGCGGTCATGTTCTCGTTGAACGAGTTCACGAATCCGATCGAGAGGAACGCGCCGCCCGCCGCGGCGAGCATGCCCGAAGCGATCACGGCGCCGTAGCGGATCCGGTACACGTCGATGCCGACGGTGTCTGCCGCCCGCGGATGCTCCCCCACCGCTCGGATGCGAAGCCCGAGCGGCGTCTTGAAGAGGACGAGCCACGACAGCGGGATCAGGATCAGCGCGATCCAGATCATCAGGTTGAGGTTCCCGAAGATGTCCCCGATGAACGGGATGCCGTCGAGGAACGAGAGGCGAACGGCCGGGATGCTCGGGATGTCGGTCGGTGTCCCCTCCTGGCCGTAGATGTCGATGAACAAGTACCCCGTGAGGCCGAGCGCGAGGAAGTTGACGGCGAAGCCGCTGATGATCTGGTCGGCGCGCAGGTGCACCGCCCAGATCGCGTGGAGCAGCGCGATCGCGCCGCCAGACAGGATGCCGACGAGCAGTCCCAGCAGCCACGAGTCGAGCTTGTCCGAGGCCATGATCCCGAAGAACGCGCCCATCCGCCTCATTCCCTCGAGACCGAGGTTCACGACGCCGGAGCGCTCCGAGAAGATCCCGCCCATCGCTGCAAAGATCAACGGCGTCGCGTAGCGGAGCATCGAGGCGAAGAGCGCCGACCAGACGACGACCGTCTCGAGCTTGCCCACCTCGGAGCGCGTCGCGAGGTAGGCGAGCGCGAAGCCGAACAGGGCCGCGGCGACCGCGTACCACCCGAAGCGCCGCTCGCCTCGCGTGATCGCCCACACGCCCGCGAGGGCGGCGAGGAGGCCGAGCAGGAGGCTCGGGATCCACGAGCGTGCGGTGATCGGCGGGAGCGCGACGAACGCCGCGAGGAGGCCGAGGACGATCCCCGCCCACGCGAGCGCCCTGAGCGGGTTGCGGATCCTGCCGGTGGGGAGGGCGATGGTCGTCATGCGGTCGCGGTCCTCCGTCGCCGGACACGGCCGAGCAGCCAGAGCACGAAGATGTCGACGCCCACGAACAGCACGACGAGGCCCTGGATGAGCAAGGTGAGGTTCGAGGCGAGCTCGGGCTGGAAGACGTCGGGATCGAGGTTGCGGGTCGAGGTTCCGGTCAGCAACGCCCCGAAGAGCAGCGCGGCGAGGCCGGTGCCGACCGCGGTATTCCGACCGAGTAGCGCAACCGCGATTCCGGTGAAGCCGATCACCGAGGTCTGCACGTCGCCCGTCGAGAGACGGAACTGCCAACCGAGGATGTCGATCGCGCCCGCGAGCCCGGCGAAGGCACCGGAGATCGCCATCGCTAGGAAGTAGTTGCGCGCCACGCTGATCCCGCCGTAGCGCGCCGCCTCCGGGTTGAAGCCCACCGCCTTGACGCCGTAGCCGAGCGTCGTGCGGTTGAGGATCAGGTAGTAGACGACCAGCGCGCCGAGCGCGATGAAGATCCCGACGTGGAGGCCCTGGAGCAACGGGTCGCCCCAGAAGACGTGGAGCTTCGCCCCCTCGACCACGTCGTTCGAGACCGGCACCGACTCCTGCGTGTCGTTCTGCAGGGGCCCGCCGAGGCCGAACAGGTACACGCCGACCCAGAGGACGACCCAGTTCAGCATGATCGTCGAGATCACCTCGTGCGCACCCACCGTCGCCTTGAGGAACCCCGCGATCCCGGCGATCAGGGCGCCCGTCGCCGTGCCGATGACGAGCACGAGGATCACGTGCGCGTACGGGTTCATGCCCTCGAACGACGATCCGATCCACACCGCGAGGATCGCGCCCGCGAGGTACTGCCCCTGGCCGCCGATATTGAAGAGGCCGCAGCGGAACGCGAACGCGACCGCGAGCCCGACGAGGATCAGTGTCGTCGTCTGGATCAGCGTCTGCTGGAGGTTGAAGGCCGCGATCGAGTCGAAGTCCCACGGGATCTGGAAGAACCAGTTCAGGCCAGCACCCTCGAAGATCGCCTGGTACGTCTTGATGGGGTTCTTGCCGGTCGTGACGAGCACGACGAGGCCGCCCATCACGAATGCGATCAGCACCGTGAGGAGCGGTGCGACGAGCCCGCCGGCCCGCTGCGCGAGGGCGAGCCGCTGGCCGAAGCTCTCGCTCGGGTCGGGTAGCTGGTCCTGCGGCTGGCCGAACGGCTGGACGGGAGGTGTGCCTCCCGGCGACTCGCTCACGCGGCGACCCCGCTACGGCGCCCGCCGGTCATCGCGATGCCGAGCTCTTCCTCGCTCGCGGTCGGCGGGAACTCGCTGACGATCTCGCCTTCGTAGATGACAAGGATGCGATCGGAGAGCGACAGCACCTCGTCGAGCTCGAGCGAGACGAGCAGGATCGCCCTCCCCTCGTCGCGCTCCTCGATCAGACGACGGTGCACGAACTCGATCGCGCCGACGTCGAGGCCGCGCGTCGGCTGAGCGGCGATCAACACCTTGGGATCCCGCTCGATCTCCCGCGCGAGCACCACCTTCTGCTGGTTTCCGCCCGACAAGGCGCCCGCGCGCGTTCCGGCCCCTCCCCCGCGCACGTCGAATGCCCGGATCAGCGAGCGCGCGCGCTCGATCAGGCGCCGGGGGAACAGCCACCCGTAGCGGGACGCCGGCGGGGAGCGGTAGTCGTGCAGGGCGAGGTTCTCGGCGATCGTGTACTCCAGCACGAGCCCGCGGCGCTGCCGATCCTCGGGGATGTGGCCGAGACCGGCGTCGAGGTGCCCGTGGGCTGAGTCGTGCGTCACGTTCCGGTTGCCCACGCGTACGGTTCCGGACTCGACCGGGTGCAGGCCCGTCATCGCATCGATCAGCTCGGTCTGGCCGTTGCCGTCGACCCCGGCGATGCCGACGATCTCACCTGCCCGGACGGAGAACGAGACGCCGCGCACCTTCTCGATGCCGCGGTCATCGACAACGCGCAGGTCCTCGACCTCGAGCAGCGGCTCTGCCGGGTGCGAAGGCGTCTTCGCGACGCGCAGCAGTACCTCCCTGCCGACCATGAGGCGCGCAAGGCTCTCCTCCGTCGCGCCCTGCGCGGGGAGCGTCTCGATCAGCTTGCCGCGGCGCAGCACCGTGATCCGGTCGGCGATCTCGAGCACCTCGTTGAGCTTGTGCGAGATGAAGATGATCGACTTCCCACGCTCGGTCAGGCCGCGCACGACCTCGAACAGCTCCTTCGCCTCCTGCGGCGTGAGTACCGCCGTCGGCTCGTCGAGCACGAGGATGTCCGCCTCGCGGTAGAGCGCCTTGAGGATCTCGACCCGCTGCTGCTGGCCGACCGTGATCTGGTCGATCCGCGCGCGCGGGTCGACGGCGAGACCGTAGCGGTCGGAGATCTCCTTGACGCGCCGCTCGGCCTCCGCGATGTCGAGCAGGACCCCCGCGGTCGTCGGCTCCTGCGCGAGCACGATGTTCTCCGCGACAGTCATCACCGGGATCAGCATGAAGTGCTGGTGGACCATCCCCACGCCCGCGTCGATCGCGGCGCTCGGGGAGCCGAGCCGCACCTGCTTGCCCCTGATCAGGATCTCGCCCTCGTCGGGGTGGTAGAGCCCGTAGAGGATGTTCATCAGCGTCGACTTCCCCGCGCCGTTCTCGCCGAGGAGCGCGTGGACCTCGCCTTCGACGAGATCGAAGCCGATGTCGTCGTTGGCCACGATCCCGGGGAAACGCTTCGTGATGTGCCGCATCTCGAGGACCAGGGATCGCTCGGGCATCCGCGGGATTCTATGTTGCCGTGCGTGGAGGGTGGTGGGCGGCGCGCGTGCTGCCCGGAGGGGCTTAGTCGCGCGGGATCGTCACGTCGCCGGACGAGATCTGCTTCGAGACGTCGTCGAGCTTCTCGATCAGCGCATCACGGTCGGGAGCGTCGGGGCTCACCTTCCCGTAGCCGACGCCGCCGTTCGCGACGTCGTACAGCGTGTCGCCCCCACCCTCGAATGTGCCCTTCGTCACTGTCTCGATCGTGTCGAACACCGCCACGTCGACCTTCTTCGTGGCGCTCGTGAGGATGTGCGGACCGAGGAAGGACTGGTCGTTGTCCACGCCGATGCCCCACACGTTTCGCTCCTTTGCGGCCTGGAGCGCTCCGAGACCACAGCCACCCGCAGCGGCGAAGACAGCCTTGGAGCCGCGCGCGATCTGCGTCAGAGCGAGCTCCTTGCACTTTGCCTGGTCGACGAAGTCCTGCGAGTAGCCCTGCGCCACCGTCATCGAGGGGTCGGTGGCCTTGACGCCGGCCCGGTAGCCGGCGAGGAAGGCGACGACAGCGGGCACCGCCTGGCCTCCGACCGCGCTCACGGAGCCTCCGCCGGCGACGGTCGCCGCCGCGACGCCGACGAGGTACCCCGCCTCCTGCTCGGCGAAGACGAGGCCGCGCGCGTTCGCGGGCTTGTCCTTCAGCGCCGACCAGGGAAAGTCGACGATCGCGAACTTCGTGTCCGGGAACTGCTTGGCCACCGTCGACAGCGCGTCCCCCATCAAGAACCCGACGCCGATCACGAGGTCGTAGCCGCCGCGGGCGCCCTGGGACAGGTTCGGGACGTAGTCGCTCGCAGCGTCGGAGATGAAGACGCGGCCCTGGACGCCGAGCTCGTCCTCCGCACGCTCGAGGCCCTTGTTCGCGAGCGCGTTGAAGCCGCGGTCGTTCAGGCCGCCGATATCGGTGACGAGCGCGACCCGAACGTCGGAAGAGTCTGCGCTGCCCTGGCCGCCGTCGCTCTCATCGCCGCCGCCGCCGCACGCGCTCGCGAGGAGAGCGAGCGCGGCGACGAGCGCGAGACCGAAGGCGTGACGTGTCCGACGAGACCCCATTGAGGGGGTCGATACCCGTCACCCCGGAGGTCCAAACGTGCGGTGGGCGGGCCCGAGAGCCCGCCCACCACGGAACCACGTATTCCGAGACGACTAGCCCTTGACGGTGCTGGGGGGCTTGACCTTGCCCGACGCCAGCTGCTTCGTCCAGGCGTTGAGCTTCTTGATGAGGGCCGCGCGCTTCGGCGTCGCCGAGCTCACCTTGCCGTAGCCGATGCCGCCGTTCTTCGCGTTGTAGACACCGTCGACCCCGCCCTTCCACTTGTTGCCGCCGGCGAGCTTGATCGTGTCGTAGACGCCCACGTCGACCTTCTTCAGGGCGCTCGTGAGGACCTGCTTGCCGAGGTAGAACTGGTCGGCGTCGACGCCGATCCCCCAGTCCTTGCTGTCCTTCGCCGCCTGGATGGCGCCGAGGCCGCAGCCACCCGCGACCTGGAAGATCACGTCGGCATCCTCGCCGATCTGGTTCAGTGCGATCTCCTTGCACTTCGCCTGGTCGACGAAGTCCTGCGAGTAGTCGTTCAGCGTCTTGATCCCCGGCTTGACCTTCTTCGCGCAGTACTGATAGCCGGCGATGTAGTGGTCGACCGGCGGGATCTTCTGACCGCCGACGGAGGCGATCACGCCCGTCTTCGACTCCGTCGCCGCGGCGACACCGGCCAGGCACCCGGCCTCCTGCTCCGCGAAGAGGATCCCGCGGGCGTTCTTCGGCGCGCCCTTGAGGGCCGCCGCCGGGAAGTCGACGATCGCGAACTTCGTGTCCGGGAACCGCTTCGCGACGGCCGCCATCTGGTCGGCCATCAGGAACCCGACGCCGATGACGAGGTCGTAGCTCCGTGCCCCGGTCGAGAGGTTCGGGATGTAGTCGGCAGAGCTCTTCGAGAGGAAGACGCGTCCGTCGATGCCGAGCTTCTTCTCAGCGGTCTTGAGGCCCTTGTACGCGAGCGCGTTGAAGCTCTTGTCGTTCAGGCCGCCGATGTCGGTCACGAGCGCGACCTTGAGGCCGGACGTTGCCTGGGCCTTCGACGGCTTCGCCGAGCCGACGGAGGCGACGGTCAGCGCGAGCGCCGCGCAGAGCGCCAGCGACACGACGACCGTCCATTTGCGAATCGCCACATTCCCTCCTTGGTGGTGCATTTGACGGGGCTCCCGCACTGTGACGCGGGATTCAACACGAAGTTGGACCGGAGCCGCAACCGCCGAATCCTAGACAGCGCCCGGGCGGCCAATTGTTAGGGCTTACGCCGTGTCGTGACAGGTGGCGAGCCTACGCGGACGGGCCGATCAGCGTGGCGAGCTGGTGCTCCTCGACGAGCACGCGGCGGGGCTTGGAGCCCTCGTAGCCGGAGATGATCCCGCGCCGCTCGAGCATGTCGATCAGCCGCCCTGCGCGCGTGTAGCCGACGCGCAGCCGTCGCTGAAGCAGCGAGACGGAGGCCGTCTGCGTCTGCACGACGATCTCGATCGCGCGGTCGAGCAGTGGATCCTCGTCCGGGTCGAAGTCGTCGTCGCCGCCACCGTCGTCCTCGAAGGCGGCCTCCGGCGCCTCGAGCAGCGTCTCGTCCAACTGCTGCCCCCGCTGTGCGCGGCACTGCTCGACGATCAGCGCGATCTCCTCCTCGGTGACGAACGCGCCCTGGACGCGCTGGAGGCGGGAGGTGCCGAGCGGCTTGAACAGCATGTCGCCCTGGCCGAGCAGGCTCTCCGCCCCGGAGCCGTCGAGGATCACGCGCGAGTCGGTCTGGCTTGAGACGGCGAACGCGATGCGGCTCGGGACGTTCGCCTTGATCATTCCGGTGATCACGTCGACCGACGGCCGCTGCGTCGCGAGGACGAGGTGGATCCCGACTGCGCGCGACTTCTGCGCGAGGCGGATGATCGCGTCCTCGACTGCCTGCGGCGAGACCATCATCAGGTCTGCGAGCTCGTCGATCACCACGAGCAGGTACGGGAGCGGC
>DASSBV010000065.1:0-20108 GCA_035698545.1 Gaiella sp.
AGGTAGACGAGACCGAGGTTTCCCGAGGCGAGCACGACGACGTCCTCTCCCGAGACGTCGTTCTTCGCGCGCTTCTCCTTCGGGGCGCGCCCGGTGGCCTCGCCGATCGCGTGGCCGACCGTGCGGTCGTTCTCGTCGCCGGAGTCGAGCGACGCGACATCGGCGAACTCGAGCGCGCCGCGTACGAGGTCGTCCAGGCCCTGGTCGTTTCGCTGCTTGAACGTGGCGCCCTGCGTCTGACCATGGTCGGAAAGGACGACGATCTCGTAGGGACGCGGGGCGAACCGCCGCGCGCGCCACAGACGCCCGAACTCCTGGTCGAGCTTGCGCAGCGCCTCGAGCGTGTCCGCCCGCTCGAGACCTGAGTGGTGCGCGACTTCGTCGTAGCTCGAGAACGTCGCGTAGACCGCGGGACGCCCGGCCATCATGTCGGTGAGCACCGACTGCACGATCAGGTCGCGGACGACGACGCACATCGCGGCGCGCATGAACGGATAGAGACCGCCGCGGTGCCCGCGCGGCCGTACGTCGCGGCGGATCGCCCGCAGCGCGGCAGTCCATTCGAGGACAACCTCCCAGAAGAAGAGGACGAGCACGCGCGTGACGTTGAAGCCGTTCGCGAAGAACGTCCGGTAGCCGGGGTTCGCGCGCTTCTCGGCCTCGATCCTGCTGACCGTGAGGATCGTCGCGTCCGCCTGTCCCGAAAGGAGATTGCCGCGACTGGTGCCGCCGTCGAGCAACAGCCCCTTGTCCGTTGCGTGGCGGCGCTCGAGCTCTGCGCAGTCAGCCGGCGCGGAGCAGGTCATCACGGTCTGGGTCTCCTTCTCGACCCACCGGAAGGCCGGGATGTCGTGGTTCGAGCCGAGGAGGATCCCTGCCTGGCTGGCGCCGGTCTGCGACGAGAGGTCGGTCTCCCAGCCCGTCAGCTGGTAGCCCTCCTCCGCCACCCAGCGCGCCATGTTCGGCGCGTTGCCGTCCCGCATGGCCCGGCGGAGCACAGGAAGCGCGAGCCCGTCGATCTCGAGGAAGAGAATGCCCGGCGCATCGGTCTCGACGGGCTTGCCTGCTTTGCGGGCGATCCGCTGGACGACCCGGTACGACCACTCGCTGTCGTCGTCGACGCCGGCGAGGACCTGGAGGACGAGCGTCGTCGCCGAGGCGACGAGCGCGACGACGAGCGCCCACCAGAAGCCGTCGATGGCCAGGTCACCGTCGGTCAGATTGTCCGCCGCCAGCAGCATGAGGGCGTCGAGGACGAGGACGAGCAGGAACCCGAAGACGAGCGTCAGCGGAAGCCGAAGGGCCGCGACGATCGGCGGCAGGATCGCGTTCAGCACCGCGATCACCAACGCGGCGACGAGCGCGGAGCCGAAGCTGTTCACGTGCGCGCCCGGCACAATCCAG
Source organism: Gaiella sp. (assembly GCA_035698545.1). Lineage (GTDB taxonomy): Bacteria > Actinomycetota > Thermoleophilia > Gaiellales > Gaiellaceae > Gaiella. The sequence goes on from DASSBV010000065.1 coordinate 1,405, forward strand.
GCGGCGACGAGCAGGGCGAGCGCGGAGAACGCCCAGCTGACGAGGAGCTGGAGCGGCCTGAGCCTCGGAGGCTCCGGCCGCCACCGCATCGCTTCCGCGGCGACGGTCATGCCTCGCTCTCCTCGCCGAGCGCGCCCACGCCCTTCGAGCGGTTCGCCTTCATCTCCCCCGCCTTGGTCTTGGCATCGACGTACGAATCCTTCACGAGCTTCGAGCCCCCGCTCCAGCCGAAGACCATGCAGATCAGCACGACCGCGAAGACGACGTTGAAGGCGGTCGTGACCAGCTGCTGCCCGATCGAGTAGGCGGTGGCCGTCGTCGAGCTCGTGTAGCTGTCGAGCGCGAACGCGTTGAACGCCTGGTTGACGCCGACTCCACCGGGCGTGAACGAGAGCAGGTTCGCGAGCTGGTTCGAGCCGAGCACGCTCATCACGGAGCCGAAGGTGACCGGGATGGAGTACGCCGCGAGGAAAATGATGATGACCAGCACCTTCGCGACGTACCCGCCGATCTGCGGCAGGAGGACGAGCCTCGCGTACGAGCCGAGGTCGCCGAGGATCGCCGCCCCGGTCTTCGCCTTGGCCCACATCCCCTTGACCCAGCGCCAGAAGATCCGCAGGAGGAGCACGATCAGGAAGAGGCTCCCGCCGACGATCACGAGCGTGAGCACCGGATGGTCGAAGATCGCATCGCGCTCGTCGCCGAAGCGGAAGTCGAAGGAGCCGGCGATCTGGGTGAAGAGGTAGAGGTAGATCAGCGTCCCGATCACGAAGTAGAAGATCTTCTGGACGACGTATCCGGCCAGGATTCCGGGGAAGGTCGAGCCGCGGACGACCGCTACGTACATCACGAGGGTCACGAACGTGCCGATGTTCGCCGGCAGGAAGTTGTTGAGCGCCACGCCGGCCGCGTACGACGCGAGGACCGTCATGTACGTCACGCCGCCGGGGTAGGCGTACCGCAGGATGCCGTACCAGCCGAGCGCGGTCAGCGTCGTCTGCGCACCCTGGAAGAGGCAACCGAGGACGATGTAGAAGAGCGAGATCTCGGTGACCGTGTCCCACAGGTCGCTCAGCCAGCCCCAGACGTCGATGCCTGCGAGATGGAGCAGCGCGAGCAGGACGACGAGGCCGACGATCCAGGACGCGATCTTCAGGATGCGGCGTCGCTTGGACGGACGCTCGGGAGCGACGGGGATCGCGGAGACGGCTGCCTCGGACACCTGCCGGAGCGTACAACGCTGCGACATCGAGATACGAGGGGGCGAACGGGTTATTCGTCAGACGCGGAGAAGCCGCCGGCGCGTGATCGGCCGATCCCGATCGATTCTCGATTCAGGCGGCCCGTACAGAGTGATCTTGCGACGATTGGGTCGACAGCAACCAGGCGAGTCTGAAACAGTGCCGGTACTCGGAGAATAGGAGGAGGTTTCAGGTTGGTCGGTGCCGATTACCCGTTTCTCGACGTCCTCTGGACGATGCTCATCATCTTTGCCTGGATCATCTGGTTCTGGCTGCTGATCACCGTCTTCACTGATCTGTTCCGTCGCAAGGACACCTCGGGGTTCGCGAAGGTCTTGTGGATCATCTTCGTGATCATCCTTCCGTTCCTCGGCGTGTTCATCTATCTGATCGTCAACCACGACGGCATGACGGACCGGAGCATGAAGCAGGCCCAGGCCGCGCAGGCGCAGATGGACGACTACGTGCGAAACGTCGCCGCAAGCGGCGGCGCAACCGGCGAGATCGAGCGGGCCAAGGGGCTACTCGACTCCGGCGCGATCACGCAGGCGGAGTTCGACGCCATCAAGGCGAAGGCGCTCGCCGGCTAGGCCGCGCGTGCCACTGTCGGGAGCCGGACGGCACACGGCCGTCCGGCTCCCTTGACCGACCGACGGGCCTCCTAGCATCCACAGCTGGGACAACACAAAGGGAGGCTCCATGTCCACGTTCGACCTCGAGGAGCGGGAGGTCATCGAGAGCGCCGCGCGCGCCTGGTGGCTGTTTCTCCTGACCGGCCTGCTCTGGCTCCTCTTCGCCATCATCGTTCTCCGGTTCGACTACACGACCGTGACCGCGGTCTCGATCCTCTTCGGGGTCGTCGCGATCTTCGCGGGCGTCAACGAGTTCTTCATGCTCGCGGCGTCGCACCGGTGGTGGAAGATCCTCCACGGTCTGCTCGGCGTGATCTTCATCGTCGTCGGGATCGTCGCGTTCGTGCATCCCGGTGACACGTTCGCGGCGCTTGCGGCCGTGATGGCCTTCTTCCTGATCTTCAAAGGGTTCTTCGACATCATCGTCGCGATTGCGACACGGGATGAGATCCACATCTGGTGGGTCCAGTTGATCGCCGGAATCGCGGAGGTGCTGATCGGGTTCTGGGCGGCCGGCTACTGGGGTCGTAGCGCGATCCTGCTCGTGATCTGGGTCGGCGTGATCGCCCTCATGCGCGGGATCACGGAGGTCATCTTCGCGTTCAAGCTCCGCTCCGCCGGCAAGTCCGTGGGCGGCGGTCCGGGGACGCTCGCCCCGGCGTAGCCCTAGACGGTAGACCCGGCTGCGGGCTCGCCCGTGGCCGGGTCGCCCGGCTCCTCGACGGGCGGCTCGAGCGCGGCGCGCGCCTCGGCGATGATCGCGCGTCGCGTCCGGGTCACCTCGGTGAGAACGATCTGGAGCGACGCCGTCACGGGTACGGCGACGAGCGCTCCGAGCACGCCGAGCAGCGCCCCGAAGATCGTCACGCCGAGGATCACGAAGAACGGGGAGATGTTCACGGCCTTCCCGTAGATGGTCGGGCTGAGCAGGTTGTTCTCGATCTGCTGGTAGACGAGAACGACCGCGAGCATGATCAACGCGGCCGTGAGACCCTCTTCCGCGAGGATCGTCGGCACGAGGATGAAGCCCGCGATCGTCGCGCCGAGGTTCGGGATCAGGTCGAGGAATCCGGCGATCAGCCCGAGCGCGAGCGCATAGCTCGAGCCGAGGAGCCACGCCGTCCCTCCTTGCACGGTGCCCGCGATCGTGGCGATCACGATGGCACCGATCGCCCAGCGCGACACCGTCTCCGTGATCCGCTCCCAGGTGCCGAGCCATCGCTCCGCGGCCACGGGCATCAGCATCGCGCGGACGACGCCGCGCAGGCGCTCCATGTCGATCAGCAGGAAGAGCGCGAGGAAGAGGAGAGTGAAGATCCAGAGCCCCGCGGAGAACGCGTTGCCGGCGATGCCCAGGATCGACGAGATCGCGTCGGGGATCGAATCGGCGAGGTTGGAGGCCCCCTGGTGGACGTTCTCCGCCGCGCCCGAGTCGCCGGCCCAGGAGAGCTCGTCGGAGTCCTGAAGCTGCTGCACGAGGTCGGGCAGGCTCTTGAGGAAGTCCCGCAGCGCGCCGACGAGCGGGACGAGCAGCAGCAGGCCGAGCAAGGTGACGCCCACCGCCGAGCCGAGCACGACGATCGTCGCAGAGATCCCGCGGCCCCACTTCGTCCAGCGCATGAACGCACGCAGCGGGATCTCGAAGACGAGCGCAAGGAAGACCCCGAGGAACACGAGGATCAGCGTGTCCTTGATGGAGATGACCGCCGCGGCCAGCATCGCGACGGCGGCCGCGACGAGCAGCGTGCGGACGGGGATCGTCCGCTCACTCGCGCGCAAGACGCTCATTCGTCCTCGCTGACGGCTCTCGCCGTGGTCCTCACAGCATCTCGGCTCGGGCCCGGCGCCGGTCCGTGATCCAGCCGATCAGCATCAGGACGACCGCGAGCGCCAGAAAGCCCCCGAAGATGCCCCACGCGACGAAGGCGCTCGAGACCAGCAGCAGCACGATCACCGAGACGATCGCTATCGCGACCGCGATGGCGGCGACTTTGAGCCAGAAGCCGAAACCCATTTCCGGAATCAAACAAGACCGGCCGTTCTCCCGCAACCTGCGCGGTGCGGACGTCGGCCGACGACCGTCCTCGGCTATATCGTCGCGGGCGCCTTGTCGGTCGCCGAGTGACCCATCCAACGCCATCGGAAACGGAGCCGGTCGCTGGAGGCGACGACGCGCCGCCGCCGCCGCTGATCAGCGGGCGCGCCTACCTCCACCTCGTCCTCCTCGGCGCGGCGATCGGGGTCCCGGCCGCGGTCGTCGCCGCACTCTTCCTCGCGCTCGTCCACGACGTCGAGCACTGGCTCTGGCACGACCTCCCGGACGGGCTCGGCTACGCCTCGGCGCCGTGGTATCTCGTGATCGGACTTCCGGTCGTCGGTGCGCTGGTCGTGGTTGCCGCTCGCGCGCTCCTGCCGGGCGACGGGGGGCACGAGCCGCTCGAGGGCCTTGCCACCGCCCCTACGCCGGTCTCGCACGCGCCCGGAGTCGCGCTCGCCGCGCTCGGCACGCTCTCGTTCGGCGCCGTGCTCGGCCCGGAGGCGCCGATCGTGGCGCTCGGCTCGGTCGTCGGCGTCGCGGCCGCTCGGCTCGCCTCGGTCGGGAAGCGCGGCTCGGCAGTCCTCTCCGCGGCGGGCGAGTTCTCCGCGATCTCGGCGCTCTTCGGCGGCCCGATCGTCGCGGGCATGCTCCTCGTCGAGGGAGGCGTCGCCATGGGCGCCGCGCTCCTGCCGCTCCTCCTTCCCGGTTTCGTGGCGGCCGCGATCGGCTACCTGGTGTTCATCGGCTTTGGCAGTTGGGGCGGTCTCGACACCCAGGGCCTCGTCGTGCCGAATCTCCCCCTGTACGACGGCGCCCACGTCGGGGATCTCGCGATCGCGATCGTGGTCGGTGTCCTTGCCGCCGTGATCGTCGCCGCGGTGCGGCGCCTCGGCACGGCCGTTGACGGGCACGGCCGTCGCGTCGGGATGCCCGCGCTCCTGCTCGGCGGTGGGTTGGCGGTCGGTCTACTCGCAGAGCTTGCCGATGTGCTCGGTGCGAACCCGCTCGACGTCCTCTTCTCGGGTCAGGCGTCGATTCCGGCCGTGATCGACGAAGACTCGACGAAGATCATCCTCATCCTGGTCGTGGCGAAGTTCCTCGCCTACGGGGTGAGCCTCGGCTGCGGCTTCCGTGGCGGGCCGATCTTTCCCGCGATCTTCCTTGGCATCGCGCTCGCGTCGCTGACCGAGGTCTGGTTCGGCGTCTCACCCACGCTGGCCGTCGCCGTCGGCACCGCGGCGGGAATGGCCGCGCAGACGCGATTGATCGTCACGCCCGTGATCCTTTCCGCGCTGCTCGTCGGCTCGCAGGGGCTCGACACTGTGCCGGCTGCGGTCCTCGCTACGGCGAGCGCCTGGCTGGCGATGGCGCTTGTCGACCGGCGCAACGAGCGTTCCACGGTCGCCGTGCCGCCGACGCCGGTGTGATCCGTCTACGGCTCCCGGACGATGCAGCGGAAGCCGAGATGGGACGTCGATGAGTCGACGGCCTGCCCTTGCCGGCCGGCCGGCCGGTAGCGCAAGCAGTAGTTCGGTGCGCACAGGTGCGACCCGCCCTTGATCACGCGCCGCGGGATGGGTTCCTCACCCGTCGGGGAGATGACTCTGGGATTCCGCGGCACGCAGCAGGGGCTCTCGACCTCGTCCGGATGCCGTGACCTGAACCAGTCGGACATCCACTCCCAGACGTTCCCGGTCATGTCGTAGAGGCCGTAGCCGTTGGGCGGGAAGCTCCTGACCGGCGACGTGCCCTCATAGCCGTCGAGCTTGAGGTTCTGCCAGGGGAACTCGCCCTGCCAGGTGTTCGCCATCGCCTTGCCCTCGGGGAAGTGCTCGTCGCCCCAGGCGAACACGGCGCCCCCGAGCCCGCCGCGGGCGGCGTGCTCCCACTCGGCCTCGGTCGGGAGCTCCTTGCCCGCCCACGTCGCGTACGCCTCGGCGTCCTCGTAGGCGACGTGCGTGACCGGGTGGTTGTCGCGGCCGTTGATCGTCGTCCCCTTGCCGCCGGGCCGCTTCCAGAACGCGCCGGGCACGTAGCCCCACCAGTTGCGGTAGTCGTCGAGGTTCACCGGCCCCGGCGTAGCGTGGAAGACGAGCGAGCCGGGGACGAGCAGCTCCGGGTCGGCGTCGGGGTACTGGGCGGGGTCGAGCGGCCGCTCGGCGACGGTGACGTAGCCGGTCTCGCGGACGAAGCGACGGAACTCGGCCGCGGTGACGGCCTTCTCGTCCATCCAGAGGCCGTCGACAGTGACCCGGTGGACGGGTCGCTCCTCCGGATAGAAGTCCTCCGAGCCCATCGCGAACGTCCCGCCCGGGATCCAGGTCATGCCGGCAGAGGGCTGATGACCTGGTCCGTGAACGAGACCTGCCTGAACCGGGGCCTCGCCCATCAGGTCGTAGCCTCCGGAATGTAAGTCGTTGCCTTACCAACGTAAGATGCTAACTTACATTCGATGAAAACCACGGTGTCTTCCAAGGGCCAGGTCGTCCTACCGGCCGAGATCCGTCGCCGCGACCGGATCGAGCCGGGCCAGGAATTCGAGGTCGAGCGCGTGCAGAGCGGGGAGTACGTGCTCAAGCGTCGCTCGGTCCCCGCGAACCACGGCGTGGTCGACTGGCTGCTCGCCTGCCCGGCAAAAGACTTCTTCGTTCCGGTCGAGTCGGAGTCGACCGACACGCTGTGAAGCTCCTCGTCGACGCGAACGTCCTCAGCGAGCCGACCAAACCGTTTCCCGACAACAAGGTCGTCGACTGGCTCCGACGCAATGAGCGCGACATCGCGGTCGATCCGGTCATCCTCGGCGAGCTGCGGTTCGGAATTCTCCTGCTTCGCCGCAGCAAGCGGCGCGCCAGCCTCGAGGAGTGGTTCGACGGGGGCGTCGCGAAGCTCACGTGCTTGCCCTGGGAGGTGGAGACCGGCCTGGCGTGGGCCGAGCTGCTCGCCCGACTCCGCGCCCGCGGGCACGCGATGCCTATCAAGGACAGCCTGATCGCCTCGACAGCGCTCGTCCACGAATTGACCGTGGTCACGCGAGATCGCGCCCACTTCGAGCCGGCCGGGGTCAGACTCCTGGACCCTTTCGTGGATTGATCCCATCGCCGGCTACTGCCGTGCCATCGCGATCCTGAAGCGCTCGTCCGGCGAGATCAGGTGATCGGCATCGCCCGCCGCCTCGTCGATGTCGATCTGCACCCACTGGATTTCGCCCGTGAAGTGGCTGTCGCGAGTGCCGTAGTCGTCGCTCACCGGTGTGGCGGTGTCGCCGCCCACGTCCGTCGTCTCGTCGGCCGAGAAGAGCATCGGCACCGTACCCTCGACGCGACCCTCTCCGACCTGCTCCCCGTCGACGAAGAGCTTGACGTCACCGCCCTTGCCGAGGCCGCCCCCGTCGTAGGTGAACTCCATCCGCACCTGGTGATCGCCGGACGGGATCGGCTCCCGGCCGTACACCTTGAACTGCTGGAGGCCGAAGAGGTTGTAGCAGTACGCCGGCCGGCCCTCGTTTGCGTAGAGCGCGAAGCCGCCGAAGGCACCGCCCTGCGAGAGGATCACACCGTTCGCGCCGCCTTCGGGCACCTCGATCTGCGCGGTGACGGCGTGCGACTTGTTCTTCAGCGGCAGGATCGAGTTCTCGGAGAGACGACCCATGCGTCCGAAGAGGAGCTGCGAGGTGCCACGGACCAGCTGGGGTCGTCCCGCCAGGTCGGGGTTGAACCGCTCGAAGCGCCGGTCGTCGAGGGGAAGCACGTTGTATTTCCTCGCCTCCTCGAGGAACACCGCCTGAAGCTCGGCGAGCTTCTCCGGATTCTCGGCGGCCAGGTCGTTCGCCTGGGTCCAGTCCCCGGGGCCGTAGAGCTCCCAGACGTCGTCGGCGAACGCCGGCATCTCGGTCGCGGCCCACGGGATGCTGTGACGCGTCACGGCGGTCCAGCCCTCGTGATAGACGCCGCGGTTGCAGAACATCTCGAAGTACTGCGTCGTGTGGCGATCGGCGGCGGCAGAGTCGTCGAACGAATAGGCCATCGAGACGCCCTCCAGCGGATGCTGCTCGACGCCGTTCACGCTTCGCGGCTGCGGGAGGCCCGCCGCCTCGAGGACGGTCGGCGCGACGTCGATCACGTGATGGAACTGAGCGCGGATCTCGCCGCGGGCTCGAATCCCGCCGGGCCAGTGGACGACGGTCCCGTTCCGGGTCCCGCCCCAGTGCGATGCGACCTGCTTCGTCCACTGGTACGGCGTATCCATGGCGTGCGCCCAGCCGACGGCGTAGTGGTTGTACGCCTCGGGGCCCCCGAAGTCGTCGATCTTCGAGACCATGAACTCCGTCGTCTCCAGCCCGAACGCTCCGTTGAGGACGACGAGCTCGTTGAAGCAGCCGGTTGGCGTTCCTTCGGCCGACGCCCCGTTGTCGCCGACGATGTAGTAGACGAGCGTGTCGTCGAGCAGCTCGAGCTCGTCGAGCGCGTCGATCAGCCGGCCGACGTGGTGGTCGGTGTGCTCGAGGAAGCCGGCGTAGACCTCCATCTGTCGTGCGAGAACGGGCTTGAGGTCATCCGGCATGTCGTCCCAGGCGGGGATCTCCGGCGGCCGGGCGGTCAGCTCGGCGTCGGGAGGGATCACGCCGAGCTCCTTCTGGCTCGCGAAGGTCCGCTCGCGTAGCGCGTCCCAGCCGTCGTCGAACACGCCCTTGTATTTCTCCGACCACTCCGCCGGCACGTGGTGCGGGGCATGGGTGGCGCCAGGCGCGTAGTAGACGAAGAACGGCGCCTCGGGCATGAGCGCCTTCTGCTGCTTGATCCAGTCGATCGCCTGGTCGGTCATGTCCTCGGTGAAGTGGTAGCCCTCCTCGGGCGTCTGCTCGGGCTCGATCGGCACCGTGTCGCGGTAGATGGCGGGGGCGTACTGGTTCGTCTCGCCGCCGATGAAGCCGTAGAAGTGCTGGAACCCCGAGCCGGTCGGCCAGGCGTGGAACGGCCCCATCGGGCTCGTCTCCCAGACCGGCACCTCGTGGCACTTGCCGAACTGCGCCGTCGAGTAGCCGTTCAGCTTGAGCGTCTCTGCGAGCGGCGCGCAGGTGTTGGGCCGGATCGAGTTGTAGCCCGGCGCCGACGTGGCGATCTCGGTGATGCCGCCCATGCCGACCGTGTGGTGGTTGCGACCCGTGAGCAGCGCCTGACGGGTTGGTGAGCAGAGCGCTGTCGTGTGGAAGCGGTTGTACTTGAGCCCGCTCGCAGCCAGCCGTTCAGCGGTCGGCGTCGAGCATGGCCCGCCGAACGCGCTCGAGGCGCCGAAGCCGCAGTCGTCGATCAGCACGATCAGCACGTTCGGAGCCCCCTCGGGCGGGCGCAGCGGCTCGATCGGCGGGAACGTCGCCTCGGGGTCCTTTGCGTCCTCGAAGACCGGCCCGTCGTAGGGCAGGTCCGGAATCGGCAGGATCTCGCGCTTTGGCTCGCGGGACAATTGGTGCTCCTCTGTCAGCGACGGGCGATCGCCGCGATTAGGCCCATCAGGATGAAACCGGCTCCGATGCCGATCAGGAGCCAGGCAAAGAAGTCGTCGAGCATGATTCCGAGCCCGATCCCGACGAGGATCCCACCCGGGAACGCGGGGCCGCCGTACTGGTAGCCGTGGCCCGACCTCGCGTCGTAGGACATCTCGACTCCTTTCCGCTCAGTCGCGCGCCATCGCGGCCGCGAGGTGGTGCTCGACTTCCAAGTACGGATGCTTGAACGGCTTGCTCATCTGCAGCCTCTTCGGGACGTGACTTGTCGAATCTAGTCCGGTGGCACCGAACTCACCAAGCGAGAACCGCTCGCTTCGCCGCGTGACACGCTCTCGACAACCGGCGAATACTGGCCGGGCCGTCACGAATGGCAACGCCCTCCTGCCGCCCCTCGGCTGGCTCAGCCGCCGAAGGCCTCAGCTAGGGGCGACGGCCGAGGCAGCGCTCGACGCTCTGCCAGACTCGGACAGTCATGACGCCCGCCGAGCCCGGCACCGCACCGAGGCAAGGATGCGCGAGCGCGCGCTAGCGGGCGTCGCTCTCGGTGCCCTCCTCATCGGTGGGATCCTCTGGCTGGCCGACCAGCCGGGCTGGGCGGACGCGGCGTGGGCGGTGGGCGCGACGGTCGTCCTCGTCCCGCTGACGATCGACACGGCTCGGAGCCTCCTCCACGGCGACGTCGGCGTCGACGCGATCGCGCTCATCGCGATCGCCGGCGCTCTCGTCCTCGGCGAGCAGCTCGCGGCGGCGATCGTCGCGCTGATGATGTCTGGCGGCGCGGCACTCGAGGCCTGGGCGGCGGGCAGGGCGCGCCGCGAGCTCAAGCTCCTGGTCGACCGCGCTCCGCGGATCGCGAACCGCCGGCGGAACGGCGGTGTCGAGCAAGTCGCGGTCGAGGAGCTTCGCATCGGAGACGTGGTCGTCGTCCGCGCCGGCGAGCTCGTTCCCGCGGACGGCGTCGTCGTGGGCGCGAGCGCGATCGTGGACGAGTCCGCGCTCACGGGGGAGCCGCTCCCCGTCACGGTTCCCGCCGGCTCCCCCGTGAGGTCGGGTACGACAAACGCAGGCAACGCGTTCGAGGCGCACGTCACGCGCTCCGCCGAGGACAGCGCATATGCGGCGATCGTGCGGCTGGTCGCAGCGGCGCAGGAGAATCGCGCGCGCTTCACGCGGCTCGCCGATCGCTATGCGGCCTACTTCCTTCCGTTCACGCTCGTCCTCGCGGGAATCGCCTGGGCGGCGTCCGCCGATCCGACCCGCGCCCTCGCAGTGCTCGTCGTCGCGACGCCCTGCCCGCTCATCCTCGCCGCACCGATTGCGTTCGTGGCAGGCCTTTCGCGAGCGGCCAAGGCAGGCGTCATCGTGAAGGGCTCTGGCGTGCTCGAGCGGCTCGGGAGCGCAGCGGTCGTCTTGCTCGACAAGACCGGCACGGTGACGACCGGCACCCCCGAGCTCGAGCAGGTACTCGCGACAGGGACGCTGGGCGAGGACGAGACGCTCCGGCTCGCGGCCTCGCTCGATCAGCTCTCCGCCCACGTCGTGGCCGAGAGCCTGGTGCGGGGCGCCGCGGCGCGCGGTCTCGCGCTGAAGGCGCCCTCCGCGGTCGAGGAGGATCCCGGGAGCGGCATCGCGGGCGTCGTCGACGGGTACCGCGTCGCAGTCGGCTCGCTCGGCTGGCTCGAGAGGCGGGGGTACGCCCTCGACGGCGCGGACGGACGGGCACTCGCCGATGCCGGCGGAGGTCGCGGACTGGTCCTCGTCGGGGTGGACGGGCGGCTCGAAGGCGCGATCGTCGTCAGCGACCCGCTCCGTGGAGGCGCCGAGTCGCTCGCCTCCGAACTGCGGGAGCTCGGGGTCGAACGGATCGCCCTCGTCAGCGGCGACGACGCGCCTGTCGCGCGGGAGGTCGCGTCGTCGGTCGGGATCGAGGAGGTCTACGCCGACCAGTCGCCGGCCGACAAGCTCGCCGTGGTCGAGCGCGCCCGCGCGGAGTCCCGAGGCTCGGTGGTGATGGTCGGCGACGGCGTCAACGACGCGCCGGCGCTTGCCTCCGCCGATGTGGGAATCGCCATGGCGGGCAAAGGCGCGACCGTCTCCTCCGAGACTGCCGACGTCGTCGTCGTGGTCGAGCGGGCCGATCGCATCCCGCTCTCGATCCGGGTGGGCCAGCGCTCACTCGGCATTGCGCGGCAGAGCGTCGTCGTCGGTCTGGGGCTGTCAGTCGGCGCAATGTTCGTGGCGGCGTTCGGCTACCTCCCGCCCGTCTGGGGCGCCCTGTTCCAGGAGGTGATCGACGTGGCTGTGATCCTCAACGCCCTACGCGCGTTGCACGGCTGACGGCCGGTGGTCAACGGCCGGCGGCGAAGCCGTCGCCGCGGCCGTCGGAGCCGCCGACGAGCGCATCCCCGACCCAGAGGATCGCCTGCCCCACGCCGAACGGGTGCGGGACGGTGGCGCGCATCACGTCGTGCCCGAGCGCGGCAAGCTGGTCCTCCGCGTGCCACAGGCCCGGCTCGAGCTCGACCTCCCTACCCGCGCCGACCCTCCAGCGTGGCGCGTCGAGCGCGGCCTGGGGGTCGTCCCCGTGGTCGACGAGGCGCAGCACGACCTGCATGTGCCCCTGCGGCTGCATCGCCCCGCCCATCACACCGAACGGCCCGAGCAGCGAGCCGCCCTCGAGGAGCATCCCCGGAATGATGGTGTGGAACGGCCGCTTCCCGGCGGCGAGCCGGTTCCGGTGGCCCTCCTCCTCGACGAACCCGGCGGCCCTGTTCTGGAGCGCGATCCCGGTTCCCGGTGCGACGACGCCCGAGCCGAACGTCCCGTAGACGCTCTGGATCAGCGAGATCGCCGTCCCCTCCGCGTCGACGGCGCAGAGGTACGTCGTCCCCCCGCGCGGGAGGAGCGAGGGTGCCGGGTCGAGCGCCCGATCCGGACGCACGAGCGCGCGCCGCGCGCGCAAGTGTGGAGCGTCGAGCAACGCGTCGGGCCACGGCTCGTCGCCCAGGTGCGCGTACGCGTCGGCGAGCGCGAGCTTCATCGCCTCGATCTGCGTGTGGAGCCCCGGCTCGAGCCCGTCGTACAGCGCGAGCCCGACGAGCGCTGCTGCGCCTTGACCGTTCGGCGGGAGCTCGCAGACCTCGACGCCGCGGTAGTCGTAACGGAGCGGCACGACCCACTCGGAACGGTGATCCGCGAGGTCCTCCTCCTCGAGCCAGGACGCCGAGGCGATGGCCTCCGCCACAGGGCCGCGATACAGCCCGTCCGCGCCCTCGGCCGCGATGCGCTCCAGGGTCTCCGCGAGGCCGGGGATGACGAACCGCTCGCCGACAGAGGGTGCCGCAAACGGGGCGTTCGGCTCGCGCGCCCACTTGTCCGCGATCCGCGCCGAGCACGCAACGCCACGGCGGGCATGGTCAGCGGCTCGACCCAGCGCGCGGTCGAGTCCGAGCCGACCGAAGCGCTCGGCGAGGTCGGCCCAGGCGCGCACGGCACCGGGCACCGTCACGGAGCGCGGCCCGGTCTCGTCGACCCGGATCTCGTCGACGACGCGAGGCGCGCGGCCGGAGCCGTTCAGCCCGTGCAGCTCGCCGTCGTGCCAGACGAGGGCAAAGGCATCGCCGCCGAGCCCATTGTCCGTCGGCTCGGCGACCGGCAGCACGGTTGCGGCGGCGAGCGCGGCGTCGACCGCGTTGCCGCCTGCGTCGAACGCGTCGAGCCCGGCCGCCGTCGCGAGGGGATGACTCGTGGCGATCATCGCCTCTCCGGCGACCGCCGGCATGCGCCGCCAACCGCTCGGGTGGCCGCCTGGACGGAACAGCGCGCCAAGGTCGAGATCCACCCGCCGATCGTCGCACGCGGGGTATTCACTTGGCTTGCCTACCGTGCCATGATAGTCGCGGATGATCCTGAAGCGCCCGAGAACGCCGCATTACGATGATCCGGTCGCCGTCGGCCGGCGGCTGCACACCGCGCGCGAGGCGGCCGGGATCAGCCAGCGGGAGCTTGCGTTCCCGGGCTGCAGTGCGGCCTACATCTCGCGCATCGAGCGCGGCGAGCGAATCCCCTCGCTCCAGGTGATGCGAGAGCTCGCACGGCGGATCGGGATCACGGAAGCGGAGCTCGCCTACGGCAAGGAGTCGCTCGACTCCGACGTCTCGCAGGCCGTTCGCGCCGTCGAGGCGGCCGAGGCCGCGGGCGACCCGGGCGACCTCGCGAAGGCGTACCAGGCCCTGTCGCGGGCGGCGTCGCGGGCGGCCACGCGGGCCGCGCGGGCCGTCGCCACCGTCACGGCCGGTTGAACGAGCCTGCCCCGTAGGATCGCGGCGTGAGACGGGACGCCGACATCGTCGTGGTCGGCGGCGGAATCGTCGGCGTCGCGGCGGCGCGCGCACTCGCGGGCGGGCTGCGGTCGGTCGTCCTGCTCGAGCAGTTCGAGCTGGGTCACACACGGGGGTCGAGCCACGGCACCTCCCGGATCCATCGCCTCAACTACGGCGACGAGCGGTTCGTGCGCCTCGCGCAAGCCGCGGGCGAAGCATGGCGCGCGCTGGAGGAGGAACGCGGCGAGCGGTTGCTCGAGCAGGTCGGTGTCATCGATCTCGGCCCGGCGGCGCCCGCGACGGCGCGGGCGCTGGCGGTGTGCGGCGTGCCCTACGAGACGCTTTCGGCCAACGAGGTCGCCGCACGCTGGCCGATCCGGCTGGAGCCGAGCGAGACGGCTGTGTTCCAGCGCGACGGCGGGTTCCTGCACGCGGATCGCGCGCATGCAGCCCTGCTTGCCGCCGCGGTCGAGGGGGGCGTCGAGGTTCGCGAGCGGACCGCGGTGGAGAGCCTCGAGCTCGGCCGCGGGTCGGTGCACCTGACCCTCGCGAACGGCGAGCTCGTCGCAGGCGCCGTCGCCGTAACGGCGGGCGCGTGGGCGCCGCGCCTCCTCGCTGCGATCGGCGTGGAGCTCCCGGTCGTGCCGACCCGCGAGACCGTGGTCTACGTCGATCTGCCCGGCGCAGACGAGCTGCCGCCGCTGATCGACTACGCAGGGATTCCCGCCCCCGGAGAAGGTGGCATCGCCCGTCCCGGCAACTCGACGTTCTCTCTCGCAGCCCCGGGAGAAGGGCTGAAGGCGGGGCTCCACCACGCTGGCCCGGTCACCGACCCGGACCAGGTGGGCACCGTCGACGAGAGCGTCGCGGCCTGGGTCGCGCGCTGGGCGACATCACGCTACGAGCACGCCGGTGCGAGGCTCGGCGCCGAGACGTGCATCTACACGAACACGGCCGACGAGAGCTTCGTGCTCGAGCGGCATGGGCGCGTAGTGGTCGGGTCAGCCTGCTCCGGGCACGGCTTCAAGTTCGCTCCAGTCGTCGGCCGCAACCTCGCCGCACTCGCACTCGAGGCAGCGGGATGAGAGGCGCGGCGGTCACCGCACTCGTCGCGGTGTCGTTGCTCGGCGCGGGCTGCGACGGCTCCGAGCGCTCGGGCGAAACCGGCACCACGACCGGCACCGAAGATCCGCTGGCGCCGATCGTGATCGAGTCGCCGCTCCCCGGCGACAGCGTCACGAGCCCGATCCGCGTCACCGGGACCGCGAACGTGTTCGAGGCGACCGTCTCGTTCGAGGTCCGCGATGACGCCGGCGACGTCGTCATGCGCGGGTTCACGACCGCGACATCGGGCACCGGCACTCGGGGCACCTTCGACACCGAGCTCGATGTCCCCGGCCTCGAGGGGCCGGCGACGATCGTCGCATTCGAGGCATCCGCCGAGGACGGAAGCCCACTTCACGTCGTCGAGGTGCCGATCACGGTAAACCACTGACTCGGGCCTACCGCGCGGGCAGGCAGACTGACGGCGCGATGCCCCCGAAGCCGAGGAAGCCGCCGCCGCGCCACGCGGACACGCGGAAGCGCAATCTCCTCATCGCCGCGGCGGGCGCGGTCGCCGTGGTCGCGGTTCTCGTCGTGGTCAGCATCGTCGTCTCCGGTGGAGACGACAGCGGGACGACGACCACCACCGGCGGAGACGCCACGGCCCTCTTCTCCGGGATCCCGCAGAAGGGCGCCGAGCTCGGCTCGCAGAGCGCTCCCGTGACGATGCTCCAGTTCGAGGACCTTCAGTGCCCGATCTGCCGCGCCTACCAGGAGGACGGGTTCTCGGGGGTCGTCGACGAGTACGTCCGGCCCGGGAAGGTGAAGCTCCGCTTCGCCGGGCTCGCGTTCCTCGGGCAGGACTCCGAGAAGGCGCTCCGGTACGCGCTCGCCGCCGCCAACCAGGGCAAGCTGTGGCCCTACGTCGCCGCTCTCTACGCGAACCAGGGCGACGAGAACTCCGGCTGGGTCACCGA
The DNA here is from genome assembly GCA_035698545.1 of Gaiella sp. Classification (GTDB taxonomy): domain Bacteria; phylum Actinomycetota; class Thermoleophilia; order Gaiellales; family Gaiellaceae; genus Gaiella. The sequence goes on from DASSBV010000065.1 coordinate 17,162, forward strand.
CGACCTGCTCGAGCGGCTCGCGAACGAGAACGGGCTGGACTGGGCCCGCCTCCAGACGGATGCGACGAGCGCAGAAGTGACCCAGCAGATCGACGCGACCTCGGCCGAAGCTGCGAGACGACAGGTTCCCGGGACGCCGACCTTCTTCATCCAGATCGGGAACGGCGAGCCGTACGTCGTGCAGCCGAACTCGCTCTCGATCGACGGCTTCCGGCCGATCCTCGACGACGCCCTCGCTCAGTGACAGCGTGACCAACCGCGCGCTGCGGGCGTGCATCGCGGTGGTCGCGCTCGCCGGGACCGCGGTCGCCGCGTATCTGACGTATGTCCACTACCAACCTGATGCGCTGATCTGCACGAGCTCCGGCGGTTGCGAGACCGTGCAGGAGTCGTCGTACGCGGAGCTCGCGGGCATCCCGGTTGCGCTGCTCGGCCTGATCGCCTGGGCCGCCGTGCTGGTGCTCGTCGCCTGGGACTCCGAGCTCGCCCGGACGCTCGTCGCAGCGCTCGCCCTCGGCGCTGCCGCGTTCGCGCTCTATCTGGTCACGCTCCAGGCGTTCGTGATCGACGCGTGGTGCGTCTGGTGCCTCGTCAACGACGTCGTGCTGATCCCCCTGCTCCTGATCCTCGCGGTGTGGCGCGTGCTCCGCGAGCCCGACGTGTAGCGCCCGCCGGCGTGTCCTGGCTCGCGGCTGGGGCCGTGTCGGGTGGGGGAACAGTGCTGGCGCACGGGCCCCCGACCAGGGCGGTTCGAGCCGCGAGAGGCGGGCGGAGCCGGGCTTTGCCCGGCCGGGAGCCCCCGGCCAGGGCGCGCCGGCTATGTCATCGGGACCTGGCGGAGGATGCTCGACTCGATGCGATCGAGGATCTCCGTCAGGCTGTCGCCCGTCGCAGTGATGCCGTGGTTGCGGAGGCCGATCACGGCGTGCGAGGGGTCGGGCTCGCGGTCGATGAGGACGGCGACCGACTCGGCCAGCTCCTGCGTTCCGCAGGGGTAGTTGATGTCGGTGGCGGCGATGCCCTCCATCCAGGCGTGCACGTGCAGGATCGCGCCGACGTCGGGATGGGCCTGGTAGATCATCCAGTGCTCGATCGCGTCGACCGAGACGCGGCGTGGCTCGATCCCGGGCGGGACGCTGATCCGCATCCGCGCTTTCTCCTCGTCGTAGCCCGTGACGAGGAGGATGTCGCGGCCCGCCTGCTCGAGCTGCGACTTGTCGACGCCGCTCGCGCTCATCCAGAAGCGCGTCGCGTCCTTGCGGGCGGAGAGGTTCCCGTACGAGAGGCCGCCGACCTGGTAGAGCCGCATCACGTGTCGCAGGTCGCGCTCGCCGAGGTACTCGTGTACGGGGAACGGCGCGGGAAGCAGGTCGAGCTCCTGCATTCGCTTCCCGGCGGCGCCGATGTCGGCGGTGATCTCGTCCCCGTCCCACAGCTCCGGCTCGAGGTCGGCGACGAACTCGTTGTCGATCACGAGCTTCGACTTGGCGAGCGGGGCGAGCCGCTCGAAGACCTCGCCGGGGTCGTCGGAGATCTCGTACGTGCCGCGCTCCATCGTCGTGAACCAGACTCCCTGCCCGGGGACGTGGAGCACGACGACGTTCGCGAGCGTGCGCACGAGCATCGGGTAGCTCGTCTTGAGCACGTCCTCGGGCATCTCGTCGAGCTCGTAGAACGAGGCCGAATACGTGCCACGCGACTGCCGCCGGAACGCCTTCGGGTGCTCCGGGTCGAACATGTTGAGGACGAAGTCCGCGTCGGCGATGTCGTCGACCCGCTCGAACTCGTCGCGCTCGAACTCCTTGCCCACCGAGCTGACCCACTCCTCGTGGGCCGGGGACGTCGCGGTGCCCCAGATCGCGTACGTGCGCATGGCGCAACTCTACCGCGACGCAACCTTGAGTCCTTGTGGCGCGGTTTGGGCGAAACGGTGTCAGACACCGTTTTCTGTCAAGAGAAATGCGTGCCAATTCTGTGCCAATCGCTCCACAGCTTCGGCGCAGGGTGCTTTCCGGTGATCCCCAGTCGTTCATGGCCGGCCAGACATGGACGAAACAGACGTCTTGACGGCGGGCGGTGTCTGACACGGGTTTGTCGGTCTGGCGCCAGGCTCAGCGAAAGAGGTCGCGCTCGCGGGGCATGAGGAGGTCGACGCCGCGGCCCTCGCCTCGCGCGTCGACCCCGCGCACGCGGGCGGCGGGAATCCTCGCCGCCTTCCCCAGCACGAGCTCGGCCGCGCCCGCGATCTCGTCCGCCACCGCGATCTGCGTCGTCCGGAGCACGTGCCCGACGGCATCCCCCGTTCCGCGCAGGTCCCTGAGCGGCGCGAGGCCGGCGACCCCGAGCGCGACGTCGGTCGTCCCCTGACGCCAGGCGCGACCGAACGAGTCGCTGACGATCACGGCAACGTCGACCCCGGCGAGCTCCGCGAGGCGCTCTCGCAATCCGCGCGCCGACGCGTCGGGGTCGTGCGGAAGCAGGACGAGCATCCCCTCCTCCGGCGCATTCGAGGCGTCGACACCCGCCGAGGCGCAGACGAAGCCGTGCCGGGTCTGCGCGATCACGAGCGGTGGGCGGCTGCGGACGACCTCGGCGCTCTCGCGCAGGATCACCTCGAGGTGCCGCGGGTCGCCGGCAGGGCCGGCGAGCTCGCGGGCCCGCTCGGAGGGCTCGATGTCGGCGAGCCGGACGACCCGCCCCTCGACCTTGGAGACCGCCTTCTGCGCCACGACGACGACGTCGCCTGCCTCGAGCCCTCCTGCCCGCCCGGCGGACTGGTACAGCTCGGCCCCGAGGTCGTCGCCCGCGCGGAGCTCGGGGATGCCCTCGAGGGGCACCACGCTGACGCCGGTGCCGCTCAGGAGAGACCGGAAAGCCGCACGCCGGCGTGCGCCTTGTAGCGCTTGTTCACGTTCACGATCACCGCCGTGAGGCCCTCGAGGGCACG
>DASSBV010000066.1:0-2439 GCA_035698545.1 Gaiella sp.
GACTGCGCTGCCCGTCGTGCTCGGCGTCCTCGCGTTCGGCGCTCGCCTGGCCTCCGGCGCATCGGCCTCGGACTCGCTCGGCGCGTACTGGGAGCTCTGGCGGGGCTACGACCCGCTCCAGGTCGGCAAGTGGTTCGTCTACCACCTCGGCGACTTCGCGGTGTACCTCGCGATCGTCCCGGTCGCGGTCGCCCCGATCGTCCTCTGGCAGCTCGGCCGGGCCGGCCGAGCGGGCTCGCGAACCGCGGCCGCTTTCGTCGCGCTGTTCGCTGCCGCCAACGTCTCCGGGCTGCTCGTCGTCGCCGCGTTCACGAGCACGCCCTGGGGCTACGACCGTCTGCACGACCGCTACGGCTTCTACCTTCTGCCGCTGTGGCTGATCGGTCTCGTCGTCTGGCTCGCCGCGGGCCTGCCACGACCACTCGTCGCCGGTGCGATCGGCGCCGTGACTGCGTTCGCGCTCGCGCTCATCCTCCCCTTCGCCCAGCTCGCCAACGAGGCGGGGATCGACACCGTCCCGGGCGCGCTCTGGGTCCGCGTCGAGGCCGAGCTCGCGGGGCCGGGGCCCGCGTCCGGGCGACTTGCGCTGGGCCTCTTCGTGGTCGGGCTTGTCGCAGCGACGTTCTTCCTGCCCCGGAGGATCGCCGTCGTCGCGCTGCCGGTCGCCGTGGCCGCGACGTTCGCCGTGACGTCGTACTTCGCCTGGCAGCGCATCATCGAGGCGCCAGAGGACAAGGTGTTCGCGGGCGGCCTCGAGCGCGCCTGGATCGACGAGCGGGTCTCCGCGGACGTCCCGGTGACGAAGCTCTACATCGACACCCCGTGCGGATCGGCTCTCGAGCGGCACGCGCTCTTCCTGACCGAGTTCTTCAACCAGACGGTCGACCGGGCCGTGTATGTCGGCGACTCGGTGCCGGACGGTCTGCCGATCGAGCGGGTCGACGTCGCGCCGTCCGGGACGCTCGAGCAATCGGGCAACCCGCTGATCGCGGACTACGTGTTCACGCAACCGGGCATCCGGCTCGCGGGGCGACGGGTCGCCGAGGGAACGAACGCGCGGCTCGTGCTCTGGCAGGTCGGCGGTCCGGTGCGCGTCCTCGGCGCCACCTCGAACGCGGAGCTACGCCGAAACGTCTGCGACTAACGGACCCGGCGGAGATAGCCGCTGGGGTTCTGCGTGATGAGAAACTTCTCGCGCGCGCGGTCGATCTCGAACTCGTCCGTTCCGGCGAGGAACGCCTCGATCGCCTGGAGCGGGCCCGGGAGCAGGTCCTTGCGGATCTGCCCGATGTTCGAGTCCTCGACGATCACGTAGCCGCCGACCTGGACGAGGGGCGCGTACACAGCGAGCTCGGCCTCGACGTGCGCCTGGGAATGGTCCGAGTCGAGGACGACGAGGATTCGCTTGTCCTCCGCTCGGCTGCGGACCTGGGCGACAACGTCGGGATCCGTCGACGACCTGCCGCCGAGATAGGTGATCCGGGGGTGGGCGGGGTAGTCCTCGCGCAGCGGCTCGACGTCGATGGAGACGACCTCGCCGACGCCGACCAGGTCGCAGATCGAGGCGAGGTAGAACGCACTGCCGCCGCGATACGTTCCGGTCTCGACAATCAGCTCGGGTCTCTGCTCGACGATGATCTCCTGGTAGACCCAGAGGTCGAGCGGGTTCTTGAGCGCCTGCGCGCCGAGCCAGCTCGTCTCGGTCCAGGCGTCGGAGAGATAGAGGACGTCGTGCGCCCGCGAGACGGCGGCGCGGTCGAGCCGCTTGCCGACGCGGTAGGTGATGCCGCGAATGCCTCGAGGCAGGTTCGTCACGGTCGCGGGATGTTAGTGCCCGGCGGTCACGCCGAGAACCTCGAGGTAGCGGTCGGCCACCCACGCGATCGGCCGGGTGATGATCGAGCCCCGCCTCTCGTCGATCTGCGAGGCGAGCCGCTCGAGGACCTGGCCGAGCTCGTCGTCCTCGTCGAACGGGAGGCCACCCTCGCCCGCGAGCTCGGGGTGACCTCCGCTGCGTCGATACACCGCGGGAAGGCCGCACGCGAGCGCCTCGAGGAGGGCGTTCGAGCAGGGATCGTCGCGGCTCGGCGCGACGTAGACGTCCTGCGTACGGAGGAGGTCGGCGAGCGCCTGCGAGTCGAGCGGGCCGACGGACCGGATGTGCTCGAAGCGCCTCGGCGCGCGACCGGCGAACGTGACCTCGTAGCGCGTGTGGTCGAGGTGGTGATCGAGCCAGGCGAGCGCCTCGCCGCCCTTCCGCGGGTTGTCCGACCAGCTGGTCGCGATCACACGGACACGCCGCCCGTCGAGCGGATCCCTGCTCGCGGGTGGATGGAAGATCGCGGGGTCGACCGCGTTCGGGATGACGACCGGCTCGCGCAGCTCGATTCCGAGCTCGCGGTGTGCGTCGAGCGAGAAGTGCGACTGGCAGACCGTCGC
>DASSBV010000067.1:0-12116 GCA_035698545.1 Gaiella sp.
TGACGAATGCAGAGGCCTCCAGGTCTGCCTGCCCGTGACCGGGCCCTGGGTCGCGATCCCGCCTTCCGAGGGTGGCGGGCCCGCGGTCGCCGTGTGGGAGCTCCGGTGCCCCCTCAAGGGGTACATCGTCGCCGGGATCGATGCGCGCGTCAGCGACCGCGCCATCGACGTCAGCTTCCGCGGAGAGAACGGCGCGCCCGTCTCGCCGGGCGTGACGACCGGGAGCGAGGTGGTGTTCACGGCCGTCTACACGGGAACGCGGCGACAGACGACCTCGTTCCAGCCGTTCGTCGGGTGCGTCCCCTCGAGTGGCGGTGGGGGGCGGGCGCTGACCGGCAGGACCGCGCGCGCCGCGTTCGTGCCGTCCAAGCCGATCGAGCGACGTGTCGCGCGCAAGCGGCTCGTCTCGGGCACCACCGTTCGCGTCGCGTCGAGCTGTCCCCGCGGCGCGCGCCTCCTCGGCGCGCAGCACGCCTACGCGTTCCGGGTGGGGGCGCAGCCCGGCACGACCCTCCTCGACGCGGTGGACGTGCGTCAGACGGTGGCCGGCCGGACGGTCGTCGCCAGGGCCTCCGTCGACGCATCGGTCCCGCGGAGGCTTCGGGTGGAGCTCCAGGTGCACGCGCTCTGCTCGAAGGTGACCCCGTGAGCTTCGAAGCGCCAGCGCTGCTGTTGGGTCTGCTGCTCGTGCCGCTCGTCGCGGTGGGGTACTGGTTTCTCCAGCGACGCCCGTCGCGCTACGCGATCCGCTATCCCAACGTCGAGGTGCTCGCCACGGTGGCGGGCGGGCGGCACACGTGGAAGCGGCACGTTCCGGCGGCGATCCTCCTGCTCGCGCTGACTGCGCTGACGGTGGCATTCGCGCGGCCGACGATGATGGTGGATGCCCCCGACGAGAGGGCGAGCGTCGTGCTGGTCGTCGACATCTCGGGCTCGATGCGCGCCCAGGACGTTCAGCCGACGCGCCTCGCCGCTGCCAAGCAGGCGATGCTGAGCTTTCTCTCGCACGCGCCCGACACGCTTCGCGTCGGGATCGTCGCGTTCTCGAACGAGCCGCAGGTGATCGTCTCGCCGACGCTCGACCGCCAGGAGCTGCGCCAGGGGATCCACTTCCTCGAGCCTGCGTTCGGGACGGCGCTCGGCGACGCGCTCGCGCGCTCGGTCGAGCTCGCGCGGACGACGACGGCGACGCCGCGACGCCAGGGCCAACCGCAGGCCGACGAGCCCGAGGTGAAGGACGAGCAGGGCCGCGCGCTCGCGTCGATCCTCCTCCTCTCGGACGGCTTTCAGACCCGCGGGCTGTTGAGCCCCGGCCAGGGGGCCGAGCGGGCCCGCGCCGCGGGCATCCCCGTCTTCACGATCGCGCTCGGCACCGAGGGCGGCACGATCGTCGACCGCGAGCAGGTGATCCCGGTGCCGCCCGACCGCGAGACGCTCGCCTCGATTGCGGAGTACACGGGCGGAGAGTCGTTCGACGCCGAGACGGCCGGAGCGCTCGAGGACGTCTACCAGGGCCTCGGTTCCCGGGTCGGGCGGCGGCAACGCCCGCGCGAGGTGACGTCGGCGTTCGTCGCCGCAGGCGCGCTGCTCCTCGTGGGCGCCGCCGGCGCGGCGATGATCTTCGCGCCGCGGCTGCCCTGACGCGCCGACCCCACTAGGATCCTGCGCCAATGCTTCTGTCGGTCCGGGGGGTCACGCTCCGCTTCGGCGGAATCGTCGCGCTCGACGCCGTCTCGTTCGACGTCGCGAAGGGCACCGTCTCGGGGCTGATCGGCCCCAACGGCGCGGGCAAGACGACTGTCTTCAACGTGATCACGCGCCTCTACGCGCCCGACGAGGGGGCCGTCGAGCTCGACGGTGAGGATCTCCTCCGCACCCCGCCGCACGGGATCGTCCGGCGTGGCATCGCCCGGACGTTCCAGAACATCAACCTGTTTCGCTCGATGACCGTCCTCGAGAACGTTCTCGTCGGTGGTCATGCGCTCGGCCGGAGCGTGGGCGAGCGGGAGGCGATGGAGGCACTGGACGTCGTCGGGCTCGGCGGCCAGGCCGGGCGTCCCGCCGCCGCGCTGCCGTATGGGACGCAGAAGCGCGTCGAGATCGCCCGGGCCCTGATGGCGCGCCCGACCCTGCTCCTGCTCGACGAGCCGGCGGGAGGGCTCAACCACGAGGAGGTCGAGGAGCTGGGCAACTTCGTGCTGCGGCTCCGCGACCAGCACGACCTCACGATCCTCGTGGTGGAGCACCACATGGGCCTCGTGATGCGCGTCTCGGACGCCGTCACGGTGTTGAGCTTCGGTCGCACGATCGCCTCGGGGCCGCCCGCGCAGGTGCAGGCCGACCCGGCGGTGATCGAGGCGTATCTCGGGGTAGACGCGTGACTGCGCTGCTCGAGCTCGACGGAGTCGAGGCGCGGTACGGGCCTGTCCAGGCGCTCCGCGGGATCACGCTCGAGGTCGCCGAGGGCGAGGTCGTCGCCGTCCTCGGTGCGAACGGCGCGGGCAAGACGACGACGCTCCGCGCGATCTCCGGCACGGTGCGGCGCTCGGGGCGAATCGTGTTCGGCGGGAAGCCGCTGCGCGCCGGGCCGGAGGCGGTGGCCCGGGCGGGCATCGCCCACGTCCCCGAGGGGCGCGGCACCTTCACCGACCTGTCCGTGCTCGAGAACCTCCGGCTTGGCGCCTACACGCGGCGCGAGCGGAATGTTCGGGCGGACGTCGACCGCGTCGCACAATGGTTCCCGTGGATCCGGGAGCGATCGGGCCAGCAGGCCGGGACGCTCTCGGGCGGCGAGCAGCAGATGCTCGCGGTGGCGCGGGCGCTGATGGCGAGGCCGAGGCTGCTGCTCCTCGACGAGCCTTCGCTCGGGCTCGCGCCGATGATCGTGCGGGAGATCTTCCGGATCGTCCGCGAGCTGAACGAGCGGGAGGGTCTGACCGTCCTCGTCGTCGAGCAGGACGCGCGGATCGCGCTCCGCACAGCCGCCCGCGCGTACGTCCTCGAGGTCGGCCGGGTCGCGGTGGCCGGCACGAGTGAGGAGCTCCAGGAGAACGAGTCGGTCCGACGGAGCTATCTCGGGTACTGATGGCCGACTTCCTCCAACAGGTGGTTGCAGGGCTCGCGTCGGGCTCGATCTACGCGTCGCTCGCGCTCGCGCTCGTGCTGATCCACCGGGCGACCGGCGTCATCAACTTCGCGCAGGGGGAGATGGCGACCCTCTCCACGTACATCGCCTGGACGCTCACGGTCAATCACGGGTGGGGCTACTGGCCGGCGTTCGTCGTCACCCTCGCGGTCTCGTTTCTCGGCGGCGCCGCCGTCCACCAGACGGTGATCCGGCCGAACGAGAAGGGTTCGGTGCTCCGCGTCGTGATCGTCACCATTGGCCTGCTGATCATGATCAACGGGCTGGTCACGCTGATCTGGGGCGGGGAGGTGCGCGCGGTCGAGAGCCCGTTCCCCGCGGGGACGACGGAGATCGGGGGCGTCGCGATCACGACCGCGGACATCGGGACGATCGCGGTAGTGCTCGCGATCGTGGCGCTGCTCTGGGGGCTGTTCCAGTACACGAAGCTCGGGCTGGCGATGCGCGCCGCCGCCCTGAACCCCGCCGAGGCGCGGCTCGTCGGGGTGCGCGTCACGTGGATGCTCTCGCTCGGCTGGGGCCTCGCGGCGGTGCTCGGCGCGGTCGCCGGGATGCTCGCGGCGCCGAGCGTGTTCCTCGACCCGAACCTGATGGCGGCGCTCCTGATCTATGCGTTCGCGGCCGCCGTGCTGGGTGGGATCGACTCGCCGATCGGTGCCGTGGTCGGCGGCCTCACGCTCGGCGTCGGCCTCAACCTGATCGGAACGTACGTCGACTTCGTCGGCGCCGACCTGCGGCTCCCGGTCGCCCTGCTCGTGATCCTCGTCGTGCTGCTCGTGAAGCCGACAGGGATCTTCGGCAAGCAGGAGGTACGGCGCGTATGAAGCTCGGCCGGACACTCGTCCCCGTCGTCTCGTTCGTCGTGCTCGCGGTCGTCGTGGCCGTCGTGCCCTCGTTCGTCTCCGAGTTCCGCGCGCAGCAGCTCGCGTACGTCGGGATCTACCTCGTCGCGATCATCGGGCTCAACGTCCTCACCGGCTACACCGGCCAGATCTCGCTCGGACACGGCGCGTTCATGGCGGTCGGCGGCTACACGACCGCGATCCTGATGGCCGACCACGGGGTGAAGGACATCTGGACGATCCCGCTCGCCGGGCTCGTCGCCGGCACGGCCGGGTTCCTGTTCGGGATCCCGGCGCTGCGCCTCTCCGGGCTGTACCTCGCGCTCGCGACGTTCGCGATCGCGGTCTCGATGCCCGCGGTGATCAAACGCTTCGAGGGCTTCACCGGCGGCGGCACCGGGATCAACCTGTTCGGGATCCCCGAGCTGACGGCGTCGCTCACCCCCGTCGAGATCTTTGGCCGCAGCATGGCGTTCAACGACTGGCTCTACTACCTCTCGTGGTCGATCGCCCTCGTCGGCTACGTCGTCGCGTGGCTTCTGCTTCGCGGGCGGTCCGGACGCGCGTTCCGCGCGGTGCGCGACAGCGAGACCGCCGCGCAGTCCTCCGGCGTGAGCCTCGCGCGGTACAAGACGCTCGCGTTCGGCGTCAGCGCCGCCTACGCGGGGGTCGCCGGGTCTCTGTTCGCGATCGCGACGACCTACGTCAACCCCGACACGTTCCCGGTCGCGCTGTCGATCCTTCTGCTCGTCGGCGTCGTCGTCGGCGGGCTCGGCTCGCTCGCCGGCCTCGTCGCCGGCGCCGTCTTCATCCAGTTCCTGCCGTCGTGGTCGCAGGAGGTCTCGAAGTCCCCGGGAGCGCCGTCGGTCGTCTCGGGCGCGCTCCTGATCGCGCTCATGTTCGTCCTGCCGATGGGGGTCGCCGGGCTCGTGGAGCGTCTCAGACTCCTAACACGTCGTATCTACGATCGCTCCGGCTCCTAGCGACGCCGTACCACCCGACCGGCGCGGTCTCACCCATGACACGAAAGCTCGTCCTCACCCTGCTCTCGCTCGCATTCGCGTTCGCCCTCGGGGCGACCGCAGCGCTCGCCGCGACCACGCGTCCCTCGAACGACCCCGGCATCACCCCGACGTCGATCCTGCTCGGTGGCACCGCACCGCTGACCGGCCCGCAGGTCGCCTACGCGTCGATCGCGCGCGGCGCCAAGGCGTACTTCGACTACGTCAACTCGCGGGGCGGCGTGAACGGCCGTCGCATCGAGTACACGACGCGCGACGACGCCTCCGATCCGGTGCGCACCGTCGCCGAGACCCGCCGCCTGGTCGAGCAGGACGGCGTCTTCGCGGTCTTCAACTCCTTCGGCACCGAGCAGAACCTCGCCGTCCGCGACTACCTCAACCAGCGGAAGGTGCCCCAGCTCTTCGCCGCCTCCGGCGCGTCCGCGCTCGGCTCCCAGGCGAGCCGCTACCCCTACACGATCGGCTTGCGGCCGACCTATGCGGCCGAGGGGTGGGTGCTCGGGCAGTACCTCGCGCGCACGCAGGGCGCCGCGCGGGTCGGCGTGCTCTACGAGAGCGACAGCTTCGGCCAGGAGCTGCTCTCGGGGCTGCGTCGCGGCCTCCAGCGCTCGAAGGTGAAGATCGTCTCCGCCCAGCCCTACGACGAAGGCTCCTACGACGTGCAGGCACAGGTCGCCCGGCTTCGGGTGTCGGGCGCGAACGTCTTTGCGGTGTTCTCCTCGCCGACGCACGCGGCCGAGGCGCTCAAGTACGCGCACCGGCTCGGGTGGAAGCCGAAGCTGACGATCGGGAACGCCGCGGCCTCGTCGGCCGTTGTCCTCGGCGACGCGGCCGAGAAGGGTGCGAATCCACTTGTCAAGGGCATGGTCTCGGTGGCCTTCCTCAAGGATCCCACCGATCCCCGCTGGCGCAAGGACGACGCGATGAAGCGCTACCGGAGCGTCCTCAAGCGGTTCGCTCCGGGCGCGAACGTCTCGGACGTCTATCTCGTCTACGGGATGGCCGCGGCGTGGACGGCGGTCGAGGCGCTCCGCAGGGCGGGGAGCGAGCCGACCCGTGAGCGGCTCGTTCAGGCCGCCGCGTCGCTCGATCTCCAGGGCAATCCGTTCCTGCTTCCGGGGATCTCGCTGAAGACCGGCCCCGGCGACCGCTTCCCGATCGACCAGATGCTCCTCCAGCGCTGGCAGAAGAACGCCTGGCGGAGCTTCGGCGGTCTCTGGGCCTACCGCGGGGGCTGATTCGGCGGGTCCTGGTGGACGAATAGGCCGAGGACGGCCCGCTTCACCTGGACGCGGATCGGCACCGCCGGCCCGGCGCTCGGCGCCGACCACGCAGCAGCGACCTCCGCGCCGAGCAGGAGCGCCGAGGCGTAGAGATACACGGAATAGAGGAAGACGAGCACGACGGTGATCGACCCGTAGATCACGGAGAGGTCGGAGACGCTCTGGAGCACGAGCGCTGACGCCGCCGAGATCGCGAGAAGGAGGATCCCGGTGACGATCCCGCCGGCCACTGCGTCTGCGAACCGCAGCCGGCGAGCGGGAACGAAGCGATAGAGGAGCATCACGACCACGGTCGTGACGACCAGCGGAAGGACGATTCCCGTCAACTCGCCGAACAGGCCGTTCTCGAGGCCGACGTCCTCGGCGAAGCCCCCGACGAAGCGCGTCACGACCTGCGCCGCGACGGTGAGTGCGAGCGCGACGATCAGGAGCGCGCCCGCGCCGGCCACGAGCACGAGGTCGACGAGCTTCGCGCGGACGGCCGGACGCCGCCGCTCCACCTGAAGGGCGGCCTCCAGGCCTGTCCGGATCGACGCCATCATCCCGGTCGAGGCCCAGATGAAGACGAGCAACGAGACGACGCCGACGGCACTCGTGGGGCTCGCGAGGCGCGTGATCGCCTCCTCGACCGACTGCGAGCCGGCGTCGGAAACGGGGAGCCAGCCGACGATCCGGTCGATCACCTCTTGGCGGCGGACGTCGTTTCGAAGCACAACGCCGGCGATCGACACGAGCACGATCGAGAGCGGGGCGAGCGAGAACAGCACCCGATAGGCAATGCCGGCGGCGTGCTGGGGGAGGCGATGGCGGAAGTAGCCGTCGACCGCGGTGGGCACGACGCGGAAGAGGTTCCGCAGGATGTCGAGCGGCCAGCGCGTCAGCCGCGCGAGCCGGGACGTCTCCGGAACCACCGTCGGCTGGTCCATCGCTCCGAGTATGCTGCCCCTTCCGGCGCGAGGAGACCGCCCGGCGACAACCAAACGCCGATGGCAGACCCCGCGGAGCTTCTCTCCACGTCGCTCGACGACCTGATGGCCGAGGCCCGGCGCCTGCGCGCGCTCGGCACCGGGACGCTCGTCACCTACTCGCCGAAGGTGTTCATCCCGCTGACGACGCTCTGCCGCGACGTCTGCGGCTACTGCACGTTTGCGCGGCCGCCACGACGCGGCGAGCGGGCGTACCTGACCGGGGACGAGGTGCTCGCGATCGCCCGGGCCGGCGCACAGGCGGGGTGTACCGAGGCGCTGTTCACGCTCGGCGACCGGCCCGAGGCGCGCTACCGCGTCGCCCGCGACGAGCTGGCCGCGCTCGGCTGCGAGACGACCCTCGACTACCTCGCGCGCTGCGCCCGGCTCGTGCTCGAGGAGACCGGCCTCTTGCCGCACCTGAATCCGGGGGTGATGTCGCGCGACGAGCTCGTCGCGCTGCGGCCCGTTGCGGCGTCGATGGGGATCATGCTCGAGACGACCGCCGAGCGGCTGGCGGCGCGCGGCGGGCCACACTGGGCGTCGCCGGACAAGGTCCCCGCCCGGCGGCTCGAGACGATCCGGCTTGCCGGCGAGCTCGAGATCCCCTTCACGAGCGGGATCCTCGTGGGCATCGGCGAGACGCGGGCGGAGCGGGTCGAGGCGCTCCTCGCGCTCCGGGCACTCGCGGAGGAGCACGGCCACCTGCGCGAGGTGATCGTCCAGAACTTCCGCGCGAAAGCCGGGACGCGGATGGCCGATCATCCCGATGCCCCGCTGGAGGAGCAGCTCTGGTCGATCGCCGTGGCCCGGATCGTGCTCGGGCCGGACGTGCACGTGCAGGCGCCGCCGAACCTCGCCTATGACGACTTCCCGCTCCTGCTCGACGCGGGCATCGACGACTGGGGCGGCGTCTCTCCCGTCACGCTCGACCACGTCAACCCTGAGGCGCCGTGGCCCGAGATCGAGCGGCTGCGGGAGGCGTGCCGCTCCCGCGGGCTCGAGCTCGCGCCGCGGCTGCCGCTCTACCCGGAGCATGTCGCCGACCTCGACCGCTGGGCGGATCCGGCCGTCGCGCCCTTCGTCCGGCGAGCTGCCGACGCGCATGGCCTCGCCCGCGAAGACCGCTGGGCGCCCGGCGAGCCGGTCGCGGTGCCGTTCCTCGTCCGTCGCGACCCGGCCCCGCTCGAGCTCGTCGGGGAGGAGCTCGGCGAAGACGACCTCGTGCGGCTCTTCAGCGCCCGCGGTCGCGAGCGGGAACGGGTGCTCGGTGCAGCCGACCGGCTCCGCCGCGAGGTGTGCGGCGACGACGTCACGTACGTCGTCACACGGAACATCCAGTACACGAACGTCTGCTACTTCCGCTGCGGCTTCTGCGCATTCTCGAAAGGCAAGCTCGCGGCGAACCTACGCGGCCCCGCCTACCTCGTTCCAGACGAGGAGATCGTGCGGCGTGTCCGCGAGGCATGGGAACGCGGGGCGACCGAGGTCTGCCTGCAGGGTGGGATCCATCCGTCGTTCACGGGCGACTACTACGCGGGTGTCGTCCGGCTGATCAAGGAGGCGGTGCCGGGAATCCACGTCCACGCCTTCTCCGCGCTCGAGGTCTGGCAGGGGGCTGCGACGCTCGGTCTCGACCTCGAGACGTACCTCGCGCGACTGCGCGACCTCGGGCTCGGCTCGTTGCCGGGCACCGCTGCGGAGATCCTCGACGACGAGGTGCGGGCGATCATCTGCCCGGACAAGGTGACCACCGACCAGTGGCTCGCGGTTCACGCTGCTGCGCACAGAGCGGGGCTTCGCTCGAACGTTACGATCATGTTCGGGCACGTCGAGCGGCCGGTGCACTGGGCGCGCCATCTCCTGCGCGCACGGGAGCAGCAGGCGCTGACGGGAGGCTTCACCGAGCTCGTGCCGCTGCCTTTCGTGCCGATGGAGGCGCCGATCTATCTCAAGGGGCGCGCGCGGCGCGGGCCCACGTTCGGGGAGGCACTCCTCCTGCACGCGGTCGCTCGCCTTGCGTTGCACGGGTCGATCGCGAACGTCCAGGCGAGTTGGGTGAAGCTCGGGCCCGACGGCGTCCGGCAAGCCCTCGCGGCCGGGGTGAACGACCTCGGCGGGACGCTGATGAACGAGTCGATCTCCCGCGCCGCAGGTTCGGAGTGGGGGCAAGAGCTGCCGCCCGAGGCGATGGAGTCGCTCATCCGCTCCGCCGGTCGCGTTCCGCGGCAGCGGACGACGACGTACGGCGAGCCGCCGCCGGAGCAGGTGCGCCGCTCGTTCGGCGCGGCGCCGCTCGCCGAGCCGCTCAACCCGCCGGTGCGGGACGCCGGCTTGCGCCGGCCCGCGAAGCTGTTGCGGCCCGCCGCGCTCGCAGGCTGACGGGCCCTCGCGCGGTACCGACTTGACAGCCTGGTCGCGGCGTGAGAGAGTCGCTGCGTCAAGTCCTGTGGGCCCTCGGGTTCGCAGGACTTGGCACTTTCTAGGGAGAAATCGCTACCGGCGCCGCCGGTACGCGTCGACCGCGAAGCCGGGCACGGACAGGAGCAGCCGAGGCAACCCGCGCCGCGAGTGCGCGAGGGCGTTCCGGAGGGCGGCGGTGGCGGCCGGCCCGTGGATGCCTTGTCCGTGGCCGACGAGCAGGTGCTCGGGCGCGAAGCTTCCGAGTGGCTCGCGCGGGGGAGTAAGGCGGAGGAGCAGGTGGACGCCGACGGCTTCTTGTCCGGTCGCGAAGAACCGATTGGTCCCGAGGGCCTCGGCGATCACGAGCGTCCGCGTGGCGGGCCACCACAACGCGGTCTCGCGCCAGCCGCGGTTGCGGGTCAGGGCGACCGCCTCGAACGGGCTGTCCGGAATCGTGTCGGGGACGACGAGGTGTTGGACGCCGAGCTCCGCCGCGACGCTCGCGCAATCGCGGTTGTGCCGGTCGAGGAGCTGGACGACCGCTGCGGGCCGGCCGAGTGCAGACACCCGCTCGAGCGCCTCGTGGTGCCGGACCGGATCGACGATCCACACCCGACCGTCATCGGCGAGCGCATGCGACGTTCGTGTCGCGGGCTCGTCGATGATCCACGAGAACCCGGCAGCACCGCGGTCGTCGCACTGCTCGATCCTCACCCCGCCAGCCTAGGCGCGAGCGCCTCGGCGAGCACGGCCCGCGCCTGAGCGACGCCGCCCGGCGTGATCGTGTGCCCGACGGGATCCTCGTGGTAGCGGACGGCCAGGCCCGCCGTCTCGAGCCGGTCACGGGCTTCACGCCCGAAGTCGACGCTGACGTTGGGGTCCAGGCTCCCGTGCGCGATCGAGACCGGCAGCCGGGCGCGGCCCTCGAGATCGAGGTCGAATCCCTCGACCCGCGCGAGGTAGCCCGAGAAGGCGAGGATTCCGGCCGGGCTCGGACGCCCGGCCGCAAGTCCGAGGGCGTACGCCATGGCGGCGCCTTGCGAGAAACCGCCGAGCACGATCCGGCGCGGGTCGATCCCGTGTTCCGCGAGCGTGTGGTCGAGCCAGGCGGAGAGAGCCTCGAGCGTCGGCAGGAAGGTCGTCGGCTCCGGGGATGCCGCTCGCTCGATGACGTACCAGTGGCGCCCTTCCGGCACCGACCCGAGGGGTCCCAGGGGGAAGAGCCCGAGATGCCGCCCTTCCGGGTCGAGGTCGTCGAGGAGGGGGAGAACTTCGTGCTCGTCGCCCGCGCGGCTATGCAGGAGGACGATCGCAGTTCTCCCCGCTGGTCCTGCCGTCGCCCTGACGGGACGCTCCTTGTGCGTGATCACCATGCTCGCCAGAGTGGCTTCGAGACTAGTTCGCCGAAAGGCGTGCCCGCGGGATCGGCTCGGCCCCGTGATCCGGCGACAGGCGTGGGGGCCGCCGTCGCGAGAGCGTCTCGGCGTGCTGACGCTGTCTCACGTCGGGTCGCCACGGCGGCTCGCTCGCCGCCGGCCCGGCATGGCACTACTCCGCGGCGACTGCGAGCGCCGCCGCGAGCGTGAATCGGCCCGCGAGAAGCGCGCTTCCGACGACCGCGCCTTCGCAGCCTGCTGACCTGAGCGCGCGGACGTCGTCGAGCGAGGCGACCCCTCCGGCCGCGAGAACGGGAATCCCGGCGGCGCCGACCTCCTCCACGAGAGAGAGGTCAGGGCCGGCAAGCGATCCGTCGCGCGTCGCGCTGGTCGCGAGGAGACGTGCGACACCGAGTGCCGCACAGCGCACCGCCAACTCAGCGGGCGTGAAGGCCGAGACCTCCGTCCACCCCTCGACCACGACCTGCCCCTCGCGGACGTCGACCGCCACGACGAGGGAGTCGCCGAAGCGTCCGACGGCGTCTTCGAGGAACCCCGCGGTGAGGGCGGCGGTGCCGACCATCACCCTGTCGGCGCCTGCGTCGAGCGCCGCTGCGACCGCCTCGAGCGTGCGGTACCCACCGCCCACCTGCAGCGGCAGCGAGCCCGCACCGCACAGCCGCTCGACGAGACCGAAGCTCGGCACGCCCAAGAACGCGCCGTCGAGGTCGACGAGGTGGAGGCGCCTCGCTCCCTCCGTCGCGAACCGCCGCGCGAGCTCGACGGGGTCTCCGCCCTCGAGGGTGACCACGTCGCGTTGGCCTCCCGCTAGTCGGACGGCGCGACCGCCGAGAACATCGATGGCCGGAATGACCTCGAATTCGCGTGTTAGCACGTTAACATGCTAACATGAGTACGAATGACTCGTTCGACCACCAGAGCTCCAGCGCCGCAAGCGGTCGAGCCCCTACCGGGTCTCGCGGAACTTGCCGACGCGGTCGTCTCGCTCCGCACCCGCGACGAGGCGCGACGGTTCCTTCGCGACCTCTGCACGCTCCCCGAGCTCGAGGCGCTCTCGCA
>DASSBV010000068.1:0-6295 GCA_035698545.1 Gaiella sp.
GTCGCCGTCGTCGGCTCGGGCCCGGCCGGGTTCTACGCCGTCGGCGCGCTCCTGGCGAGCGACGAGCCGCGTTTCGAGGTCGACCTGATCGAGCGGCTTCCCACTCCGTGGGGGCTCGTGCGCCTCGGCGTCGCGCCCGACCACCCGAACATCAAGGCAGTCTCTCGCGCGTTCGAGAAGATCGCCCGCGCAGACGGATTCCGCTTCCTCGGCAACGTCGAGGTCGGGCAGGCCGTCACGCACGACGAGCTGGCGGCCGCCTACGGGGCGGTCGTCTACGCGTTCGGCGCCCAGTCCGACCGGCGACTGGGGATCCCGGGAGAGGACCTGCCCGGCTCGTGGCCCGCGACGTCGTTCGTCGCCTGGTACAACGGCCACCCCGACTACCAGGACCTCGAGTTCGACCTCTCCCACGAGCGCGCCGTCGTGATCGGGAACGGCAACGTCGCGCTCGACGTCGCGCGGATGCTCGCGCTGACCCCGGCTGAGCTCCGGCCGACCGACACGACCGACGCTGCGACCGACGCGATCAACGCCGCAGGCGTGAAGGAGATCCTCGTGCTCGGCCGCCGCGGTCCTGTGCAGGCCGCCTGGACTCCCGTCGAGGTCGGGGAGCTCGCCGACCTCGCCGGCGCCGATGTGCTCGTCAATCCGGCCGAGCTCGAGCTCGACCCTGCAAGCGAGGCGGAGCTCGAGGCAGCGCCGCCGACCGTGAAGCGGAACATCGAGCACCTGCGGACGTACGCGGCGACCGCCCCGCAGGGCAAGTCGCGCGCGATCCGGCTGCGGTTCTACACGTCGCCCACCGCGATCCTCGGCGACGGGAAAGTCGAGGCGATCGAGCTCGTCCGCAACGAGCTCGTCGAGGGGCGCGCCGTCGCGACGGACGATCGCGAGACGATTCCGTGCGGCATCGTCTTTCGTAGCGTCGGCTATCGGGGGATCCCGATCGCAGGGCTGCCCTTCGACGGAAGCTCGTGCACCGTGCCGAACGACGGGGGCCGTGTGCTCGGCGCCGACGGCGCGCCGCTCCGCGGCGTCTACTGCGCCGGGTGGATCAAGCGCGGCCCGAGCGGCGTGATCGGCACGAACAAGAAGGACGCCACCGAGACGGTCGAACGGCTGATCGCCGACGCAGCGGCGGGCAGGCTCGACCACGGCCAGGACCCGCCGGCGATCGACGACCTGCTCTCCGAGCGGGGCATCCCGGTGGTCACCCAGGCGGGCTGGGAGGCGATCGACACGGCGGAGAAGTCCGCCGGCGAGCCGCACGGCCGGCCGCGCATCAAGCTCGCCGAGTGGGATGCCTTGCTCGACGCGGCCGGTCTCGACCGCGCCGCCAGCTGACCGGAAAGCCCGGTGTCAGACACAGCGCGCTGTCAAGTCGTTCGGTACGGACATGCCCGTATCGCGGGCACTACCACCCCGAGCCCCCATGAGCGCATCGATCCGGGCTGTGGAGCGATTGGCACGAAATCGGCGCCGTTTCCCCTTGACAGAAAACGGTGTCTGACACCGTTCGGGGCCGAACGCCCGCCGATACACTCGCTCGCATGAGCGGCACCGCGGAGCGCCGGGAGCTGTGGGGCGGCGAAACCGCGAAGGCCGTCGCGAACTTCCCTGTCTCCGGCGAGCCGATCCCGGCTGCGGTCGCGCACTGGCTCGGTCGGATCAAAGCGGCCGCAGCCCGTGCGAACGCCGACCTCGGCCTCCTCGACGCAGACGTCGCGGAGCGCATTGCCGAGGCCGGCGACAGGATCGCGGCGGGCGAGCTGGACGACCAGTTCCCGATCGACGTCTTCCAGACCGGCTCGGGCACGAGCTCGAACATGAACGCCAACGAGGTGATCGCAACCCTCGCAGGCGAGGACGTCCATCCCAACGACCACGTGAACATGGGTCAGTCGTCGAACGACGTCTTCCCCTCGGCGGTGCATCTGGCCGCGCTCGACCGTGCGGTCAACGAGCTGCTCCCCGCGCTCGACCTGCTCGCGGGCGCGCTCGAGGAGAGGGCCCAGGCGTTCGCGGACGTCGTGAAGTCGGGCCGGACGCACATGATGGACGCGGTCCCGGTGACGCTCGGCCAGGAGTTCGCAGGCTATGCGGCGCAGGTCCGGCAAGGCATTGCCCGCGTGCGAGACGCTCTGCCGCGCCTAGGCCAGATCCCGTTGGGCGGCACGGCCACCGGCACGGGCCTGAACACGCATCCCGAGTTCGCGGAGAAGGTCCGCGACCTGCTCCGCGCCGACACCGGCTTGCCTATCTCGCCGCCCGCCGACCCGTTCGAGTCCCAAGCGGCGCGCGACGGCCTCGTCGAGCTCTCGGGCGCGCTCAAGGTCGTCGCGGTGTCGCTGACGAAGATCGCGAGCGACCTCCGCCTGATGGGCTCCGGCCCGCGCGCAGGGCTCTCCGAGCTCCGCCTGCCGGAGCTCCAGAAGGGCTCGTCGATCATGCCCGGGAAGGTCAACCCCGTGATCCCCGAGGTAGTCACGCAGGTCGCGGCGCAGGTGATCGGGAACGACACGGCGATCGCGATCGGCGGCATGAACGGCCAGTTCGAGCTGAACGTCTATGTGCCGCTCATCGCGCGGAACCTCCTCCAGTCGATCGCCCTCCTCGCGAGCGCCTCACGGCTCTTCGCCGAGAAGTGCGTCTCCGGGATCGAGCCGAACCGCGATCGGAACGAGGCGTATGCGGAGAGCACGCTGAGCGCGGCGACCGCGCTCAACCCGTTCATCGGCTACGACAAGGCGTCCGAGATCGTCAAGGAGGCCGTCGCATCCGGTCGCTCGCTGCGCGAGGTCGCACGCGAGGCGGGTGTGGAGGAGAGCGTGCTCGACGAGGCGCTCGACTTCCACAAGATGGCCCGCCCGCACGGCTGAGCCACGGCGCCCGAGCGCTAGCGCGGCAGAGAGCAGCTCTTTTTTGGTTTGATCTGCCCGGCTTCGGGGGAGGTCAACGCCCCGGAATGCCGTCAGGGGAAGCTCATAGAAGGGAGCAAACCGCATGAAGAGAGCATGGTCTCTCTGCTTCGTGGCGGGACTCGCTGTCGCCTTGGCCGTCGGGGTCACGGCCGCGAGCGCCGCGCAAAGAAGCGTCGACGTCGGGATCAAGCACGCGCCCGAGGTCGTCGAGAAAGGCACCCTGCCGCTCGCGAGCACGGTGCTGCCGGCGGCCAGGGCGGGCGGGTTCCAGACGCTCGGACGCACAGCGACGGCGGCCACCACGGCCGAAGTCGGGGATCAGAAGTTCTTCCTCGGTCTCAACGACGTCGCGGGCCAGTACTTCGTCACGACGTTCACGCTGCGCGCGATCGGCGAGCACATCGAGATCTGGGTGCAGGACAACCTGAACTTCCCGACCCCAGGCGACTGCCGCAACGACGGCGTGCGAAACGTCGTGACGCAGCCGCAGCTCGACAGCTTCGTCCACGAGTTCGACACGAACATCTATCCCAAGGAGTCGGCCGCGTTCAGCGTTCCACCGACACGGGACGGCTCGACCGCGACGCTTCCGGCCTTGCTCGGCCTGCCGGCCGACTACTACGTCGGGGACGGCGACAAGATCGTCACGCTCGTCTCCAACGTGCGGGACGCGAACTTCTTCACGCCGCCGAACGTTCAGGTGAACTCGTACATCGCCGGCTTCTTCTCGGGCCAGCTGAACGGCTTCTTCGGCCGCAACGTGATGACGATCGACTCGTACGACTGGGCGCATCGGACGGGCGCCAACCCGCCGAACGACCCGAGCACGGACCCCTGCCTGAGCGCGACCGCGAGACCGCATCTCTACGAGGGCGTCTTCGCCCACGAGTATCAGCACCTGCTCGAGTCGTACGAGGACCCGGACGAGGTCAACTGGATCAACGAGGGCCTGTCCGACTGGGCGCAGTCGCTCGTCGGGTACGTGACGCCCTCCACGCCGATCACCGAGATCGGGTTCGACTCGCACATCCAGTGCTTCCTCGGCTGGCTGAGCACGCAGACGGACGCCAACCCGATTCCGTACATCGCCGGGCCGGAGAACTCGCTCACGCGCTGGGGCGACCAGGGCCCGGGCGAGATCCTCTGCGATTACGGCGCGGCCTACACGATGATGGAGTTCCTCCAGGGCCGGTACGGAAACTCGTTCATGTCCGCGCTCCACGACGACGACGGCAACGGCTTCGTCGGCCTGCAGAACGTGTTGAACGAGACCGGCCACTCGAAGGTCCCGGCGAGCGAAGTCCTGCACGACTGGAGCCTGATGGTCGCGCTCGACGGGCTGATCGACGACGGCGCCAAGATCAATGGCCACCCGAAGGAGACGGACGTCACCGCGCCGACGCTCGACGCCACCATCAACTGGGACAACCCGCAGGCGTACAACTCGCCCGGCGCCCCCTCGAACGGCGCTGACTACGTTCGCCTGCGCGACGGGAGCGGCAAGTATCTGAGCGGTGGTCAGATCTCTTCGCTCTCGTTCCAGGGGATGACGACACTGCCGACGCTGCCGGTCCAGTGGACGGTTGCGACGACGCCGCCGCTCGGCGGGGCCGGCGGAACGGGCGGACCTGCGCTGTACTCGGGCGCCGGTAACAACCGTGATGAGGCAATCGTCAAAGAGGTGGCCGTCCCGACCGGGGCCGGCGCAGCGGTCACGTTCGACGCGCTCTGGAACGAGGAGCTGGGCTGGGACTTCGGCTTCGTCCAGGTCTCGACGGACGGCGGCCTCACGTATCAGAGCGTCGCCTGCACCGACACCACCACGCAGCACGACCCCGACGCGTTGCCGACTGCCGTCGCCAACGTGCCCGGCTTCACGGGCTATTCGGGAGCGTGGAGGCCAGAGACGTGCAGCCTCTCGGCCTATGCGGGACAGACGGTGTTGCTCGCGTTCCGCACGTTCAACGACCCCGCGACGCTCGGCCAGTCGGCTGTCGTCCCGCCGGGCTTCTGGATCGACAACGTGTCGGTGGGCGGGACGACGCTCAGCGACGGCACGTCGCTCGACGGTTGGAAGTCCTTCTCGGAGACGCGACCGACGACGGTGGCCGGGTACACGGTGTACGTCGTGAGCATGAACACGAGCAAGAAGAAGGACGCGATCACGGTGAAGCAGCTGCCGTTGACGAGCGGGTTCTCGATCTCGACGCCCGCAGACGTCCAGAAGTACATCGACAAGCACGCCGACTTCGTCGGCGCGATCGTGATGTACGACGACCCGAGCGAGTCGACGACGGACTACGCGCGCTACGCGCTGACGGTCAACGGCGTCACACAGCCGGGCGGCTCGTAGAGTCGAGCCACGGGAGGGCGGCCGCCGGGCCGCCCTCCCACCTCTCAGGCGGGATACGGATCCGTCGTCGAGGGCGGACGGCACTCGCGCGTCCACCGGGCGCGCGCGCCGAGCCCGTCGACCGCGGTCACAGTCAACGTCCCGCGGCACGGATCGACGGCGACGAAGGTGAAGCGAACCGTGAACCGACCCGTCCGCGAGGCCCGAACCGTTCGCGTATGCCGTCGAGCGCCGTTCGCGAGCGTGACCGTGACGCGCGCTCCCCGGTGGAACCTCGCGCCGGCGAAGAGCGGCATCCCCAGTGTTGTGGGGCGAATCGTCGGAGCGTCGTCCCGACCCGTCCTGTGAGCGGCGTCGGCCGTTGCGGCGGCCACCGAGACGGGTGCCAGCACGCAGACGACGAGACACGACACGACGCGCAGAGGGATACACCGAGGGTAGCGGGACGTAGGTACCGGGCCGCTCGCCCTCGTGAGATTTCACCCGCAATCCTCGAATGGGGGTACCTGCTTGCCCTTTGCCTGACACGCCGTTAGGTTGCCCTCGGCTCGACCCTCCGGGGTCGGACCAGACGTGAAACCTTCATAAGGGGAGAAGAATGAGGAAATCGTTCCTCGCGCTCCTGACCGGAGCGCTTGTGGTCGTCCTGACCGTCGGCGTGGGGGCATCCACGGCCGGCAGCGGTGCGGCTCCGAAGGTAGGTGAGCCGACCCCTCGCGGGGCCGACAGCCTGCCGAACCCACTGGCGGAGAAGCAGGCATCGCTCCGCGCGACGGCGCTCGAGATGCAGGCCAGGGGCCAGATCCCGCAAGGGACCAAGGTCGGACAGGTGGCGAAGGGGCAGTACGTCCAGCTCACACGTGAGGGTGAGGATTCGATCTTCACGATCCTCGGTGAGTTCGGCGACCAGATCTACCCCGCGCTCGGCGGCGACGAAGGCCCGGTACACAACGCGATCCCGGAGCCAGATCGTTCGACCGACAACACGACGATCTGGGCGCCGGACTTCAGCCAGGGC
>DASSBV010000069.1:0-3027 GCA_035698545.1 Gaiella sp.
TCACGTCCGGGATCTCCATGATCCCGGCCTTGAGCGCCTGCACGGCGTCGCCCGAGCCCGGCATCAGCACGAGGAGGACGACGTCGGCGATCCCGATCACCTCCACCTCGCTCTGGCCCGTGCCGACGGTCTCGAGGAAGACGACGTCCTTCCCCGATGCGTCGACGAGGAGCAGAGCCTGGAGCGTCGCCTCGGCGAGGCCGCCGAGGTGCCCTCGCGTCCCCATCGAGCGGATGTACACGTCGGGGTCGAGGAAGTGCTCGGAGAGGCGGATCCGATCGCCGAGGAGCGCGCCGCGCGAGAACGGGCTGGACGGGTCGACGGAAACGACGCCGACCGAGCGCCCCGCTGCCCGAACCTCCGCGACGAGCGCGCTGACCAGCGACGACTTGCCCACGCCGGGCGGCCCGGTGACCCCGATCGAGGCGGCCCGTCCCGTGTGGGGATAGATCTCACGCACCAGCGCTTCGGCCTCCGGAGAGCCTTCCTCCACGAGCGTGATCGCCCGCGCGAGCGCCCTGCGGTCGCCCGCCAGCACACCGGTGACGAGCTCCTCCCGCGTCCACCCTGGCCGTGCCATCGAGGGGACTCTAGAGCCGTGCCCCGGTGTCCGACTTCAGTCGGACACCTGCGCGCCACGTCGCGCCAAGGTGTCGGGCTCGAAGTCCGACACCGGATGCGCGAGGGCCGCGTCGGCGCCGGTGCCTTCGCGCTCGCGGCGGCGGGTGTCGTCGACCTCGGCCATCAGCGAGCGGATCCGCTGGAGCCCTTCGGGCTCGGCGACGCGTTCTCGCCGCGCCGATCCCGTGAGCACGAAGGCGAGGACCGTCGAGACGACGTACACGCCGCCGGCGACGGCCCAGGCGGTGCGGGCGCCGGCACCGTCGACGAGAAGCCCGCCGCCCGCCATCGCGAGCCCGAGGACGCCGTAGTAGGTCGACATGAGGACGGCGAGCGCTCGTCCGCGCATCGCATCCGGCGCGCCCTCCTGCACGAGGAGCTGGTTGCAGACGATCGCCGCACCGTTCCCGATCGTCGCGAACGCGGCCAGCACGGCGGCGACGGCGACCGTCGGCGAGGCGGAGGCAACGCCGAAGCCGACCGCCATCACGAGCAGCGAGCCCGAGTAGAGCGCCCGCATCCCGATGCGTTGGAGCACCGAGGCTGCGAAGAAGCTGCCGATCACGAGCCCGAGCCCCGTCGCGCCGACGAGGACGCCGAGCCCGACGTTCCCGCCGCCGAGGTCGTCCTTCACCAGCGGCACCTCCGCGACGTTGACGAACGCGGTCGCGAGCGCCGAGACGTTCCACGCGACGAGCACGGTCAGGAGTGGCCGCGACCGGAACACGAGCCCGAGGCCCGCCTGGAGATCCTCCCAGTGGCCTCTCGTGATCGGCTCGTCGGAACGCAGCGACGCCGCGGAGATCCGAGCCACGAGGGCGGCCGAGAGGAGGAACGTCGCCGCGTTCACCCAGTAGGCGACGTCCGTGCCCGAGATCGCGAGGAGGCCGCCGGCGAGGACCGGGCCGAGCATCCACGCAACGTGCTCGACGGTAGAGAGAAGAGACGTCGCCTGCTCGCGGTCCTCCTCCGAGACGAGGTTCGGGAAGCCCGCCCAGGCGGCCGGGCGGAAGAACCCGGTCGCGACACCGTTGACACCCGCGAGAACGACGATGAGAGACGGCCGCTCGACGAACGGCAGGGCCACGAACACGGCAGCCCGAACGACGTCCGAGACGATCATCAGGCGCCTGCGCGAGAGCCGATCGACGAGGGGCCCGAGGGCGATCCCGATCACGACGATCGGGATGAAGTCCGCGATCAGCAGGGCTGCGAGCCATGCGCCCGAGCCCGTGCGGTCGAAGATGTCGACCGAGAGGGCCAGTGCGGCGAGATACGTGCCGATCGCGGAGCCTGCCGTCGCCCAGAACAGCAGCGCGAAGCCGGGGTTACGGCGGAGTGGGGACAGACGGCCTGTGGCGCGATCGGCCACGGCCGGACGCTACCACCCTCGTCGGGAGGCGAACAGTGGCCGGAAGAGACATGGCGTGGCGGGCGGAGCCCGCACGCTTTCAGGCGACGGGGCCGGTCGGCCGGGCGGCCTTGGCCATCCGGGCAGCGAGGACGCCGGCGAGCGCCTGCTCCTGCTCGAGCGGCACCGCGCTTCCGAGAGAGGTGACGACGAGCGCGGCCTGCATTGTCCCGCGCTGGAGCAGGACGGCGTCGAAGTACGCGCGGATCGTGCGCGACCCGCCGATCGACATCGTCGCGACGACCCGGTAGGCGATCGACTTCGACGTGGTCGCCGGGAAGGGGATTCGCTTCGCGGAGACGATCTTGACCTTGCGGGCGGCCGGGGCGGTGAGGCGGACGAGGTCGGCAAAGCAGCGCACGGCCGCCGCGGTCCCCGCTCGCCGCCAGGCGGTATTCGACTCGCTCTGGTTGCGGTACACCGAGGCGGACGAGCCGACCGCGACACCTGCCGCGTCTTGGCTGAAGTCGGGCGAGTCGGCGTCCCCGATCACGGTCAAGTCGTCCTCGCCGACCCCGCCGCACCGGGCTCCCTTCGGCCGGGAGTCGTCAGAGGGCTTGTGCGGGACGAAGCCGGTCGTGAGGTCGTTCCGCTTCAGGACGATCGACTTGGCGATCGCCTGCCCTTTCGTGGTGAGCGCCTTCTTCGGCTCCCCGTCGGCACCGAGCACGGGTGCCGCAACCGCGAGCGCGAGCAGCGAGACGGCGACGACGCGCACGACGACCACTCTACTCCCGCCCATACGCATCTCGGACGCCGGCGAAGCCGGCAGTCCACTTCAGGGATGTGCCCTTGCGCCGGCGAAGCCGGCGCAACGGAGTTTGCGGCGTCCGTTCGGCGCGAGCCGAATGGACGCTCGCAAGCTACCGGGGGTCGTAGGCCAGGTTCTGCCGAAGCCAGCGCTCCGCCGAGGCGAGCTCCTCGCCCTTGCGCGCGGCGTAGTCCTCGACCTGGTCGCGTCCGACCCGCCCGATCGAGAAGTACCGCGCCGACGG
>DASSBV010000070.1:0-3183 GCA_035698545.1 Gaiella sp.
CCTCGCGCTCCAGCGTGACCGTGGCGGCGTCCGGACGTCCCCCAACGTCCTCGGCCGAGCCGACGAGCATCGCCGCTGCGCCCGTCCCAGTGCCCTCCATGGGGTCTCCCTTCGTGTCGCGCCGCAGGCTGCGGCAGCTTCCCCCACGAGACGGAAGACCACGCCACGATCTTCCGAGCTCGTGACGAGTGTGACATGTCTGGGCGCGACTGTGGGACTGGCTAGCGCACCTCGTCGATGCCGTGCTGGGCGAGCCAGGCCTTCGCGGTGCGCTTCTGCACCCGGGTCAGCCAGGCGCCGGCGACGAGCTCCTGTAGCTCCTCTCGGTCGATCTTCGTGAGATCCGGGATCCGGAGGAGCACCGCGTTGTAGCCGTTCCAGTGCGGCGTGGTGAAGAACACGCCGCGATCGTCCTGGAGGATCGCCTCCTTCTCGCCTGCGTCCGCGACGCGGAAGACGAGCACGTCGGTGAGCCGCTCGCCCGTCTCGGGGTCGACGGCGTCCGGCCGCGCGCTGCGATGGAAGCAGAAGAACTTCCCGTGCACCGCGTACGTCGGTCGCCCGTCGTCGACGTTCTTCGTCGCCTCGGGCATCGCGAGCGCGAGCTCGTCGAGGTCGCGCATCGTCGCCATGCCGTCAGTCTGCACGACGACGGACCGCCGCGGCTCCTCCGTTTCCTCGTCCGAACGGACGATGCCGGGCGGCGGGCACGGCCCATACCGTCGTCTCCGGAACCACGGGCCTGGTCCTGGACGGCTGGGCTGAATCGATCATGGAGAGACAGGAGAGGGGATCACATGCCGAGACGTATCGCAGCCCTCCTCGTCGTCGGTGCCGCGGCACTGGCCGCCGTTGCCGCGAGCACCGCGCCGGCGGTCGCGGCGCCGACGATCGCGCTCGCGCCGAACGCGCTCGAGGCGCCTGGCGGGCCGGTGCGGGTGAAGTCCGACTGGCTCCGGCAGAGCCCTGGCTGGTCGGGTTGCACGGCCGCCGGCGGGAACCTCCATTGCTACGTGCCGAGCGACATCCGCGAGGCGTACGGCGTCGATCAACTCCCCGAGCGTGGCGAAGGCCAGACGATCGTGCTCGTCGACTCGTACGGCAGCCCGCGCGCGGCGGACGAGCTGCAGGCGTTCCACGACGCATTCTTCCCGAGTCTGCCCCAGCCGAGCTTCGATCAGGTCTTCCCGCTCGGCAACCCGCAGCTGGAGAGCGGCAACCCGAACGCGAAGGGGCAGTCGGGGCCGGGAGCGGCCTCCGGCTGGGCCGGAGAGGCGGCGCTCGACGTCCAGTGGGCGTATGCGATCGCGCCGCTCGCACACATCGTGCTGCTCGCGGTGCCGCCCGCGGAGACGCTTGGCGTGCAGGGGTTCCCGAACCTGTTCAAGGCGATCGACGGGGCGATCGACACCTACCCGGCCGGCACCGTCTTTTCGATGAGCCTCGCCGCCGCGGAGCAGTCGTTCGGCGGCGCCGCGCAGCAGCAGGCCTCGCGCTTCGACCAGGTCTTCCAGAAGGGGATCGCGAAGGGCGACTCGTTCTTCGGCGCCTCGGGCGACAACGGGACGACGGGCCTCTCGAAGCAGCAGAAGGACAGCCGGCCGTACGCGTTCCCGACGGCGCAGTGGCCGAGCTCGAGCCCCTACGTCACATCGGTGGGCGGGACGCAGCTCCAGTTCGGCTGGACGTGGAACCCGCAGAGCGACGTCCCGTTCGCGGCCGACGGGAGCTTCAACCCGGCGTACTTCTCTTCGGCGAACGCGCCCGGCAGCTCGGCCGCGACCAACGTCGTCTGGAACGAGTCGTGGCTCCCGGCCGCGACTGGCGGCGGCCCGAGCACGATCTACGCGCGCCCCAGCTGGCAGAGCTCGGTCGCGTCGGTGATCGGCGGTGACCACCGCGGGCTCCCGGACGTGAGCTGGAACGCGGCGGTCAACGGCGCCGTGCTCGTGAACCTGCAGTCGTTCCTCGCGCCCGCGGATCAGGGCTTCTACCTGATCGGCGGCACGAGCGCTGCAACGCCGCAGGTCGCCGCCCTGACGGCGCTTGCGAACGAGCGGCGCGAGTCGATGGGCAAGGCTCCGCTCGGAAATGTCTCCGAACGGCTCTATGCGATCGGGAGCGCCGCGTTCACCGACGTCGCCCCGGTGCACCAGGGCGCGGCCGGGGTGATCAGCGGGAACCTCGACTCGAACACGATGTTCTCGTACAACGGGGACGGAAACGCCGTCGCCGTCGGCTCCGTCCCGGGCTGGCCGGCGCTGGACGGCTGGGACATGACCACCGGCTTCGGCACCCCCTGGGCGCCGACCTACGTCGCCGAGCTCGCGGCGACGTAGCGCAGGTGTGCGGGGGCGCGGCTTGCCTGCGCCGCGTCCCCGTACAAACCAGCCCGGGGTGTCGTACTCCCCTTCGACATCCCGGGCTCGCGACTCGGTGCGGCGTGGCGCGGTAGCGTCTGAGACCCCGCCGAGAAGGAGTGCGCGTGTCCGACGTGATCGTCACGACCATGAACGACCTGCCCGGCTACCGGGTCGCCGAGGTGTACGGCGAAGTGTTCGGCCTCACCGTTCGCAGCAGGAACATCGGGTCCGACATCGGCGCGAGCCTCAAGGGGCTGATCGGCGGCGAGGTGAAGGGCTACACGAAGATGCTCGCGGACAGCCGGCTGCAGGCAGTCGAGCGGCTGCGCGACGCCGCGCGCGAGGCCGGGGCCAACGCGGTGATCGCGATGCGCTTCGACTGCAACGAGCTCGGGGGCAACATGACCGAGGTCGCGGCGTACGGTACGGCTGTCAGCGTGCAGCGCGGCTGACGGGCGCCACGCCCGTCAGGCGGCCTCCTGCAGCGCCGGCTCCTCCAGCGGCAGCTGGCGCTGCCGATGCGTCCGCATCGTCGCGACAGCGACCACGGCGCCCGCCAGTGCGATCAGGGCCGCGATCTCGAGCCCGCGCTGGAACCCGTGGACGAACGCCTGGGGTCGAGTGTCCCCCGCGGCCAGCGAGGTCGACGTTACGTGCGCGACGATCGCGCCGGTGATTGCGATCCCGAGCGAGCCGCCGACCTGGCGCATGCTGTTCAGCACGGCCGAGCCGACCCCGGCCTGGTCGTGGGGGACGGAGCTCATCGCCGCCGCCGT
This sequence comes from Gaiella sp., assembly GCA_035698545.1. Taxonomy (GTDB): domain Bacteria; phylum Actinomycetota; class Thermoleophilia; order Gaiellales; family Gaiellaceae; genus Gaiella. The sequence continues at coordinate 3,140 of DASSBV010000070.1, forward strand.
CGTCGGCGTCATCGTCAGCGCCATGCCGATGCCCATCAGCACGA
>DASSBV010000071.1:0-7065 GCA_035698545.1 Gaiella sp.
TCGGCGTTCGAGCGGAACCGTGTGTCCTCGACGAGCTCGGGCGCGCCGACCACGGTGCAGAGCGCGCGGAAGAGCCGGTCGTTGCCGGCGGCGACCATCAGTGAGCCGTCGCGTGTCGGGAGCACCTCGTAGGGAGCCACCATCGGGAACCGCGTCCCCTCGCCCGCCGGCACCGTGCCGTCGGCGAGGAACCCGACGAGGTGGTAGCCGAGGTAGCCGATCGCGGTCTCATAGAGCGAGACGTCCACGACGCAGCCTTCGCCGGTGCGCTCGCGCTCGAGCAGGGCGGCGAGGACGCCGATCGCTGCCCAGGCGCCCGTGCCCTGGTCGATGGTCGACGTGCCGACGCGCACGCCCGCGCGGCCGGGCTCGCCGGTGACGGAGATCAGCCCGCCGGCCGCCTGCATCAGCGCGTCGTAGCCCGGCTCCCGGGCGAGCGGGCCGGTGCGCCCGTAGGCGCCGACGGAGCAATAGACGAGCCGCGGATTCCGCTCGCGTAACGGCGCCGGGCCCAAGCCCAGCTCGTCGGCGAGCCCCGGCCGCAAGCTTTGGAGGAACACGTCCGCGCGGTCGGCGAGCCTCAGGAGCGCCTCGCGGCCACGTGGGTCGCGGAGCGACAGCGCGAGCGAGCGCTTCCCGGCATTCGCCGAGAGAAACATCGTGCCCTCGTCCTCCCAGAACGGCGGGCCCCACGCCCGGCCGTCGTCGCCGGTGTCCGGCCGCTCGACCTTGACGACGTCTGCCCCGAGCGCCGCGAGCGCCTGGGCGCAGTACGGCCCGGCGATCGACGTCGTCACGTCCAGGACGCGCATCCCCTCGAGCGGCCGGTGCACGGCGCGCATCATCGCAGCGTCCGGCAGGCCGCTCGGAGGTCTCTGCGAGGATGCCCTCGTGGTGCTCCTCGTGTTCCTGCCGCAGCTGCTCGCCGTGTTCGACCAGTTCGAGCAGTGGGTCTCGAGCGACTGGTCGTACCTCGCGATCTTCGCCGTCGCCATGATCGACGCCTTCTTCCCGCTCGTGCCGAGCGAGACCGTCGTGATCACCGCGGGAGTGCTGGCCGGCGCGGGCGACCTCCAGCTCGGGCTCGTGATCCTCTGCGCCTCGGCCGGGGCGATCGTCGGCGACAACATCTCCTACGGCCTCGGCCACTGGCTCGGCGAGCACACGGTGAAGCGGTGGTTCAAGGGCGAGAAGAGCCAGGCCGGGTTCGCCTGGGCGGAGCGCCAGCTCGCGCAGCGTGGGACGTACATCATCGTCGTCGCGCGCTTCATCCCGGGCGGCCGAACGGCGACGACGTTCTCGGCCGGCTACATCCAGTCGTTCCCGTACCGGCGTTTCATCGCCGCCGACGTCCTCGCCGGCTTCATCTGGGGGACGTACGCCTCGCTCCTCGGCTACTTCGGCGGGAAGACCTTCGAGGAGGAGCCCTGGAAAGGGCTCCTCCTCGCCTTCGTCGTCGCCCTCGCGCTCGCGGGGGTGGTGGAGCTCGTCCGGCACCGACGTGAGCGACGCCGGGTAGTAAAAGAGTCGTGAACCGACTCGCCGAGTCGTCCAGCCCGTACCTCCTCCAGCACGCCGACAACCCGGTCGACTGGTATCCGTGGGGCGACGAGGCGTTCGCGCGGGCGCGGGACGAGGATCGTCCGCTGCTCGTCTCCGTCGGGTACAGCTCGTGCCACTGGTGCCACGTGATGGAGCACGAGTCGTTCTCGAGGGACGGCGTCGCCGCGCTGATGAACGACCTGTTCGTGAACGTCAAGGTCGACCGCGAGGAGCGGCCTGACGTCGACGCGTTGACGATGGAGGCGTGCGTGACGATGACCGGCCAGGGCGGCTGGCCCACGACGGTGTTCATGACCCCGGCGGGGCGGCCCTTCTACGCCGGGACCTACTTCCCGCCCGAGCCGAGGCACGGCATGCCCGCCTTCCCGCAGGTGCTGCAGGCGGTGGCCGAGGCGTGGCGCGACCGCAGGCACGACCTCGAGGAGCAAGCCTCGCGGCTCGTCGCCGCGCTCGGCGGCGCCGCCCGGCTCGAGGCGGGCGACGAGGAGCTCTCAGTCTCGCTGCTCGACGCGGCCGAGCGCGGCCTCGCCCGCGTCTACGAGCCGGCGTTCGGCGGCTTCGGGACGGCGCCGAAGTTCCCGCCCGCCTCCGCGATCGAGCTGCTCCTCCGGCGCGGCAGCCCGGAGGCGCTCGCGATGGTCCGCGGCACGCTCGACGGGATGGCGGCCGGGGGGCTGTACGACGTGGTCGGCGGCGGCTTCCATCGCTACTCGGTCGACGCGCGCTGGCTCGTGCCGCACTTCGAGAAGATGCTCTACGACAACGCGCTGCTCGTCTCCGCCTATCTCCACGCGTGGGTCGTCACGGGGCTCGAGCGCTACCGGGAGGTGGTCGAGGAGACCGTCGAGTACCTCCTGCGCGAGCTGCTGCTCGCCGACGGGGGCTTCGCCTCCGCGCAGGATGCGGACACGGAAGGCGTCGAAGGTCTGACGTACACCTGGGAGCGCGAGGAATGGAGCGCGCTCGGCCTGGACGAGGGGCTGCTCGAGCCGTTCGAGCACGGACGCTGGATCGTGCGAGGGAAACTCCCGCAGGAGGATCGCGAGCGCCTGCTCTCGATTCGGGTCGAGCGCCCGCAGCCGCTGCGGGACGACAAGGCGATCGCCTCCTGGAACGGGCTCGCGCTCGCGGCCCTCGCCGAAGCGGGGCGTCGGCTCGAACGCGCCGACTGGCTCGCGGCGGCCGAACGGTTGGGGAGGTTCCTGCTCGGCCCGCTTCGCGGAGAAGACGGCCGGGTAATGCGGAGCGTGCGCGACGGCCGGGTCAGCGGCCCGGGGTTTCTCGACGATCACGCAAACGTCGCGCACGGCCTCCTCGAGCTGCATGTGGCAACTGGCGACGCCGGCTGGCTGCTCGAGGCACATCGCATCGCCAGTCTCGCGGTCGACCTGTTCGCCGACGACGAGCGAGGCGGCTTCTTTCTCGCCCCGCACGACGGTGAGGAGCTCGCCACGCGGGCGAAGGACGTCGACGACGACCCGCTGCCGTCGGGGAACTCGATGCTCGCCTCGGTGCTGATCCGGCTCGGCCGAATCTGGGGCGACGAAGGGCTGATCGCTCGCGGCGAGGGCGTCCTGCGCCTCCTCGCCCCGGCGATGGAGCGCGTCCCGCGAGCGCTCTCATGGGCGCTGGCCACGCTCCATCTCCATCTCTCGCCGCCGCGCGAGCTGGCGATCGTCGGCGACGTCCGCGCGGACGTCTCGCGCGCCGCGCTTCGCCGCTTCGACCCGGCCACGGTCGTCGCGGTCGGGCCCGCGGACGACGTGCCGTTGCTCGCGGGCAAGACGCTCGTCGACGGACATACCGCGGTCTACCTCTGTGAGCGCTTCGCGTGCCGCGCGCCGGTGACACGACCAGACGAGCTGGATAGCTAGTCTGCCGCCGTGGCGACGACAGAGCTGACCGGGGCCGAGGATGTCGCCTGGGACCTCAGCGATCTCTACGCCGGAATCGACGACCCGAGGATCGAGTCGGACGTCGCCCAGGCCGAGCAGGATGCAGGCGTGTTCCGCGAGCGCTACCACGGCAACGTCGCCGGGCTCGACGCCCCGGCGCTCGCCGAGGCGATCGAGGAATACGAGCGGATCGAAGCGGCGCTCGTCCGGCCGCTGACGTTCGCGCACCTCGTCTTCGCGACGAACATGGCCGAGCCGGCACGCGGCGCGCTCATGGCGCGACTGGGCGAGAAGGCCGCCACGCTCGACACGCAGCTTCTCTTCTTCGGTCTCGAGTGGGCCACGCTCGAGGACGACGCCGCCGAATCGCTGCTCTCCGACCCCGCGCTCGACCACTGGCGCCACCACCTCCAGTCGCTGCGCAAGTTCCGCCCGTTCCTTCTGAGCGAGCCCGAGGAGCAGATCGTCACCGAGAAGACGGTCTCCGGCGCGGGGGCCTGGTCGCGCCTGTACGAGGAGCTGCTCGGCGCCCTCCGCGTGACGCTCGACGGCGAGGAGCTGTCGCTCGAGCCCGCGATGGCGAAGCTGTACGACGTCGACCGCGACACGCGTCGTACCGCTGCGGAGGCGATCACTGCGGCGCTCGGTCCGGGGCTCAGGACGCGCACGTTCGTCTTCAACACGATCCTGCTCGACAAGTCGATCGACGACCGCCTGCGCGGCTATCCCACCTGGCTCTCGTCGCGAAACCTCGCGAACGAGACGACCGACGAGGCGGTCGAGGCGCTGATCGAGGCAACGACGTCACGGTACGACCTGCCACAGCGCTACTACCGGCTCAAGGCGCGGCTCCTGGGGCTCGAGCAACTCGAGCACTACGACCGGTTTGCGCCGATCGCCTCCGACGCGACGCGCACGCCCTGGGGCGAGGCGCGAGACGTCGTCGTGGAGGCGTACTCGGAGTTCTCCGAGGAGGCCGGCACGATCGTCGCCCGCTTCTTCGACGACAACTGGATCGACGGGCCCGTGCGGCCGGACAAGCGGACGGGCGCGTTCTGCGCGACGACGGTTCCCGGCGTGCACCCCTACGTGCTGATGAACTACACGGGCGACCGGCGCTCGATTCTCACGCTCGCGCACGAGCTGGGGCACGGGCTCCACGGCGTGCTCGCGCAGCCGCTCGGGTACATCAACTCGTCCACGCCGCTGACCACCGCCGAGACCGCGTCGGTGTTCGGCGAGGCGCTCACGTTCGAGCGCCTGCTCGCGCAGGAGGACGACCCGCACCGCCGGCTCGACCTGCTCGCCGGCCGGATCGAGGACGCGATCGCAACGACCTTCAGGCAGATCGCGATGAACCGCTTCGAGGAGGCTGTTCACACGGAGCGACGCGAACACGGCGAGCTCGCCTCCGAGCGGTTCGGCGAGCTCTGGCTCGAGCGCCAGTCAACCCTCTTCGGCGACTCGGTCGGCCTCGACGGCTACACACCATGGTGGAGCTACATCCCGCACTTCACGGGCGCCCCCGGGTACGTCTACGCCTACGCCTTCGGGTACCTCTTCTCGCTCGCGATCTACCGGCGGTACGTCCTCGAGGGTGAGGCGATGGTCGGGCCGTATCTCGACCTGCTGCGCGCCGGCGGCTCCCGGACGCCCGAGGACCTCGCGGGGGTCGTCGGGCTCGATCTGACCGATCCGTCCATCTGGGCGAGCGGCCTGGAAGCGCTGGGCGAGGAGCTGGACGAGGCCGAGCGCCTGGCCGACGAGCTCGACCTGTAACGCTAACCCGACGCAGCGGCGCCTCGTCTGAATGTTGGCAAGTGCGGGGAGCGGACGTTACGCTCGCCACGTCAACACCCGACACACCTCCCAGGAGGGAGCCTCGTATGAAGAAAGTCGTGCTCTTGGCCGCGGCGCTCGTCGTGGCCCTCGGCGTCACGGCGTCCAGCGCGACATCGGCGTCGTCGGAGACCGGCATCACCAACCGGACGATCACGATCGGCGGCACGTTTCCGCTGACCGGTCCGGCGTCGCTCTACGCGCCGATCCCTGCGTCTATGAAGGCGTACTTCTCCTACATCAACTCCCGGAAGGGGCCTGACGGCCGGCGTGGGGTCTACGGCCGCCAGATCGTGTTCAAGTACTACGACGACGGCTACAACCCCGCGAACTCCGTCCAGCTGACGCGGAAGCTCGTCGAGCAGGACAAGGTCTTCGCGGTGGTCGGCTCGCTCGGTACCGAGGTGAACCTCGCGATCAGGCCGTACCTCAACGCGCGCAAGGTGCCGCAGCTGCTCAACGCGACCGGCGCGACCGCGTGGGGGGCCGACGCCGGCAAGTACCCGTACACGGGCGGCTGGCAACCTGACTACGCCTACGAGGGCCAGATCTACGGCCAGGCGATCGCGCGGAACAGCCCGAACGCCAAGATCGCCGTGCTCTACCAGAACGACAGCTACGGCGACGACTACATGCGCGGCCTCAAGGCGGGTCTCGGCGGCAAGACCTCGAACATCGTCGCGAGCGAGCCCTACGAGGTGACCGCGGCCGACGTCCGCGCCCAGGTCGCGAAGCTGCGTGGTTCGGGGGCCTCGGTGTTCGTGATCTTCGCGACGCCGAAGTTCACGATCCAGTCCTATGCGATCGCGAACGCGCTCCGTTGGTCACCGGCGGTGATCTACACGAACTCCGTCTCGGCGACCGACACATTCCTGACGCTCGCGAAGAGCTCGGGCGGAGGGGATCTGCCGAACCGGACGTTGACGGTGCAGTACGCGAAGGATCCGGCGAGCTCCGCGTGGGACAACGACGCCGCGATGAAGCTCTACAAGCAGGTGATGGCGAAGTACCGGCCGGGCGCACGCGTCACGGACGGGCTCAACTACTACGGGGTCGCCGTCGCCGAGGCGTTCGTCGAGCTGATGTACAAGGCGGGGAAGAACCCGACCCGCGCATCGCTGATGAAGGCGTTCCGCGGCTGGAACGAGATCAACCCGTTCCTCCTCCCGGGCAACCGGCAGAAGACGGGTGGCAACGATCAGTTCCCGCTCCAGTGCGAGCGCATCATCAAGTTCACGGACGGGACGTTCCAGCCCGTGTCCAAGCTCAAGTGCGCGGGAGCCTCGACCTAGTCTGAGCCAGTGGGCGAGGGCGGCGTGCCGCCCTCGCCCAGGGCCATCTGGGCCCAGTACTCCTCCATCTGCGTCAGCCGTGTCGCGCGATGCGCGGGGTCGCTCGGCGCGACGTTGACCGCGCGGACGACCCAGGTCGCGAGGTCGTCGGCGCCGCCTACGTCGATCACGTTCAGGCAGCCGGGAGCCTGCTCGAAGCGGCCGAGAAACCGGCGCTCGCCCGTCAGCGCGTACGAGAGGATGGCGCGGTTCACGGCGCCGTGCGCGACCACGAGCACAGTGTCCCAGCCGCCGTCTGCGACGAGGCGCTCGAGCGCCGGGAGCACGCGGTCGAACAGCTCGCCGATCGTCTCGCCGCCGAGGAACCGCTTGTCGTTCGGGACGACGCCGTGGAAGGCGCGGACGAATGCCTCTTCGAGCTGCGCCGGCGGGATCGACGCGAGGCGCGCGCCTGTGATCTCACGGAGGTCCGGCCA
>DASSBV010000072.1:0-6793 GCA_035698545.1 Gaiella sp.
CCGGCTCGACGTCGACGTCGTCCTCTTGCAGCACGAATACGGGATCTTCGGCGGTGCGGACGGCGAGTACGTGCTGTCGTTCGCCCGAGAGCTCACGCGACCGCTCGTCGTAACGCTTCACACCGTTCTTTCGGAGCCGACGGATCACCAACGAGAAGTGCTTACCGCATTGTGCGAGGAGGCCGAGCGCGTGATCGTGATGACGGAGACTGCACGGCGGCTGCTTCTCGCGATGAACGGCTGTGCCCCGGAGAAGATCCGCGTCGTGCAGCACGGGGCGCCCGCCCTCCTCGGTCGACCGAGCGGCAACGGCTCGGTGCCGTCGCGTGGCCTCGATCGTCTGCGAGCCCGTTTCGTTCTCTCGACGTTCGGGCTCATTTCCCCAGGAAAGGGCATCGAGACGGCGATCGCGGCGCTTCCGGCCATCGTCGAGCGTCATCCCGAGGTGCTGTACCTCGTCGCAGGGAGAACGCACCCGGAGGTGGCTCGGCTCGAGGGAGAGCAGTATCGGCTGCTCCTCGAGCGGCGGGCGGTCGATCTCGGAGTCGCGGACCATGTCGAGTTCGACGATCGTTTTCTCCCCGTCCCTGAGTTGGCGCACCTGCTGCACGCCACCGACGTCTTTCTGACGCCGTACCGCAACGCGGAGCAGATCGCGTCAGGGGCGCTGACGTTCGCCGTTGCCGCGGGCTGCGCTGCGATCTCCACCCCGTACCTCTTCGCGCAGGACATCCTCGCGACGGGCGCAGGCACGCTCGTTCCGTTCGACGACGTCGCGGCGATCGAGAACGCGGTCTGCGACTTCATCGAGCGGCCCGAGTCACTTGCCGTAGCTCGCGCCGAGGCGCGGCGGATCGGGGCGGATCTCGCGTGGCCGGCGATCGCCGCCGAGACAGCAGTCGTGCTGCAAGAGGCAGCGGCGGCGGGACCGCGGCGAGAGCCCATTCCGATCGTCGAGCTCGAGCTCACGTCGATCCGAACGGATCACCTGCGGACTCTGGTCGACGACGTCGGGATCGTCCAGCACGCCACGGGTGTGATCCCCAGCTGGGAAACGGGCTACTGCGTCGACGACGTCGCCCGGCTTGCGGTCGTCGCGCTCGAGCTCACCGGGCGTACGCCCGACCGTCAGTGGACACCTGTGCTCCACCGCTCCCTCGCCTTCCTGCAGTTCGCAACAGGCCCCACGGGCACCGGGATGCGGAACTTCATGGGCTACGACAGGCGCTGGCTGGACGAGCCGCATGTCGGCGACCACGTCGGCAGAACGATCTGGGCGCTCGGTGAGATCCTCGCGACCGCGTGGATCCCGGCTCTCGCGGGGCCGGCCCGGACTCTTCTCGACGCACTCGTGCCGTCGCTCCGCGTGGACGTGTCGTTGCGGACCGCCGCGTACACCATTCTCGGCCTTGCACGCCTCGACCCCGATCGGCTCGACCCGGACGCGAGAGCACTGCTCGAACGGCTCGTCGACCAACTCGCCACCGCCTATCACGAGTCGGCAACAGGATCGTGGCTGTGGTTCGAAGACCGCCTCGCATACGACAACGCGCGTCTCTCGCAGGCCCTCATCCTCGGAGGAACGGCGCTCCGGCGGCCGGCCGACGTCGCAATCGGGCTCGAGTCGCTCGCGTGGCTGGGCGACGAGTGCGGCCTCGACGAGGGCATGCTGCGCCTCGCGGGGCATCGCGGAAGAGGCCGCGACGAGCCCTCGCCCGGTGAGGGCGACGAGCAGCCCCTCGACGCGACCGCATTCGTCGAGGCCGAGCTAGCGGCGCTCGTCGCGACGGGCGACGCCGAACACGGATCGCGCGCACGGAACGCGTTCGACTGGTTCCTGGGCCGCAATCGACTCGACCGACCGCTCTACGACTTCGCCACGGGAGGCTGCAGCGACGGTCTCGGCGAGACCGACCTCAACGCAAACGAGGGGGCCGAATCCACGCTCGCCTTCCATCGTGCACAGCTACTGCTCGACGCTGCGGCTTTGCCCGCCCTCGACCGACGCAAGCTCAGGGCCAAGGCGGCGTGACCGCGAACCACGAAGTTTTCCAGCGCCATGCCGGCAATCCGATCCTGACTTCAGCCGACTGGAGGGAGCCGGTCAACGCCGTCTTCAACCCAGCCGCGGCGACAGTCGACGGTGAGACCGTGGTGCTCGCGCGCGTCGAGGATCGCCGGGGCATTTCCCATCTCAGCGTCGCTCGCTCCGCCGACGGGCTGAGTGGATGGTCGATCGATCCCGAACCGCTGCTGACGCCGACCGACGGGATCGAAAGCGAGCAATGGGGCTTCGAAGACCCCCGCGCGGTCTGGGTGGGCGAGCTCGAGCGTTGGGTGATCACATGTACCGCGTACGGCCCGAGCGGCCCAGCCGTCTATCTCGCGACGACGACGGACTTTCGCACGGTCGAGCGGGTCGGGATCATCTGCCAGCCGGAGGACAAGAACGCGGCGGTTCTCTCCGAGCGGGTCGACGGACAATGGGTTCTCTTCCACCGCCCAATGACGTCCTACGACGGCTCGCGCGGAGAGGTCGTTCTCTCTCGATCGAGCGACCTGAGGAGCTGGGGCCCGCCCGAGCAGGTCCTCCAGCCCCGGCACGGCGCGTGGTGGGACTCGGTTCGGATCGGCATCGGCCCACCGCCGCTCCGCACGGACCACGGTTGGCTCGTGATCTACCACGGGGTCAAGCAAACCGTCGCCGGCACCATCTACCGCGTCGGTCTCGCGTTGACGGCGCTGGACGATCCGGCGCGCGTCCTGCACCGCGCGTCGAACTGGGTGCTCGGGCCGTCGGCTCCGTACGAACGCGAGGGCGACATACCCAACACGGTGTTCCCGTGCGGGCTCGTCCACGACCTGCAGTCAGGTGACGTCAGGCTGTACTACGGAGCGGCCGACACCACGATCTGCGTCGCGACCGCACAGCTCGACGACCTGCTCGACGCCGTTCGCTCCTAACACCCGACGCGCCCGGGTGGCCCGTACGATCACCCTCGATGCCGGTCGAGCTGCGGACGTTGACGGACGGCGGGCAGGCGGCCTCGGAGGTCGCGGGAGAGATCGCGACGTTCCTGAACGACGCGCGCGAGAGCCTCGACCTCGCGCTCTACGACGTGCGGCTCGAGAGCGACTCGGGGGCGCTCGTCCTCGCGGCGCTCCTCGCCGCGCACCAGCGCGGCGTGCGCGTGCGGCTGCTGTTCGACGTCGACCATCCCGGCCCGATCCCCGTCCCGCCGCCTCCCGAGACGCGACCGGAGGCCCTCGAGGCGCTCCCCGTCGAGACGCGCGGGATCGCGGGGATCCCCGACCTGATGCACCACAAGTTCTGCGTGCGCGACGGACGCGACGTGTGGACGGGCTCGATGAACTGGACGGAGGACTCGTGGACGCGCCAGGAGAACGTCGTCGTGCGCGTGCTCGACTCCACGCCGCTCGCGTTCGCGTTCGCGCTCGCGTTCGACGAGCTGTGGGAGCGCGGCACCGTCGAAGGAACGGGCACGGTGGAGCCGCGGCCGGTCGAGCTCGGGGACGGCGTCGAGGCACGGCCCTGGTTCACGCCCGGCCACGGGGACGCGCTCTCGCATCGGGTGGCGAAGACCATCGGCCGCGCGCGCCGGCGCATCCGGATCGCGTCACCCGTGCTCACTGCCGGCCCGATCCTCGGCACGCTCGCGGAGGTCGTGAACGAGCGGCGATGCGAGGTGCGTGGCGTGCTCGACGAGACACAGACCGAGGACGTCCTGCGCCAGTGGGCCCGCAACGAGGCGAGCGCCTGGAAGACGCCGCTGTTCGAGGCGATCGTGACGCGTGCCGCGTTCGCCGCGAAGCGGTCGACGCCGTGGTCACCCGACGGCGTCCAGGACTTCATGCACGCGAAGGTCGTGATCTGCGACGACGTGTCGTTCGTCGGCTCCTTCAACTTCTCGCGATCGGGCGAGCGGAACGCCGAGAACGTGCTCGAGCTCCACGACGCGACGACCGCCGAGGCGCTCGCCCGCTACATCGACAGCGTCAGCGCGCGCTATCCGCCGGCAGCCCCGGCCGAGGTGCGGGGGGAGGAAGCCTCACCCGCTGCGGCGAACAGCACGCGATGAGCACGCATGCGTCCACCACCGGCCCGCTGGGCCACCCGCGCGGCATCGCATTCGCGATCGTCATCTCGATCATCACGCTCGGTCTCTACACGCTCTACTGGGTCTTCAAGACCCAGGACGAGGTGAAGGAGAACTCGGGGATCGGCGTCGGGGGCGTCCTCGGCCTCGTGATCTACATCCTCATCTCGCCGATCACCTGGTTCCTGATCCCCGCCGAGGTCGGGAAGATGATCAGCGCCGACGGCCGCCCGGCCCCGTTCACGGGCTGGACCGGCCTGTGGATGCTGCTCCCGCTCGTCGGGATCTTCGTCTGGTTCATCAAGATCCAGGGCGCGCTCAACCGCTACTGGGAGAGCAAGGCAGCGTCCGCTGGGGCGTCGACGCCGGCCGTCGTCTGACAACGCTTGTGGTGATTCACCACAAGCGTTGTCCGCCACTGCGCGGTTGACGCGACGGGGTCAGGGCTCGACAGTCACGCCGCCCCACTCCTCCGGGGCGACGTCGCGCATCGTCTGGGTGAGCTGCCAGCGGTGCCCAGCGAGGTCCTCGAGGGTGCACTCGCGCTCGCCGTACTCGAAGTCGGTCGGCTCCTGGAGCACCCGCGCGCCGTGCGTGCGGGCGCGCTCGAACGCAGCGTCGACGTGGGTCACGCGCACCTTCAGTAGATGGGTGACCTGGCCCGCCTGCGGCGGCCGCTGCTCGCCGTGGGCGTCCGCGACGATCAGGCCGCCGTCTTCGCCGACGCGCATCTGCGCGCGGTGATCGTCGCCGATGCGCACGCGCTCGACGAACCCGAACGCCTCCGTCAGCCACGCCACCGCCGCGCGGACGTCCGGGTAGACGAGCACCGGAATCACGGTGGCCGCCGGGAGCGAGCGGTTGTCGATCATGCCGAACGCTCTCAGGCGACGCCGGCGAGGAGGAAGGTGCGGGATTCGCGGAGCATCTCGCGGGCGATCACGAGGCGCTGCACCTCCTGGGTGCCCTCGTAGATCTGGGTGATCTTCGCGTCGCGCATGAAGCGCTCGACCGGGTACTCCTTGACGTAGCCGTAGCCGCCGAGGACCTGGACGGCCTCGGTGGTGACCTCCATCGCGACGTCGCCGCACATGAGCTTCGCCATTGCCGAGGCCTTCGTCAGCTCCGCCTCGGGGACGCCCGCATCGACCATCCGGCCGAAGCGGTAGAGGAGCCCGCGCGCGGCCTCGGTCTTCGTCTCCATGTCGGCGAGCTTCGCGGCGATCAACTGGTGCTCGCCGATCGGCCTGCCCATCGTCTCGCGCGTCCGTGCGTATTCGAGGGCGTAGTCGGTCGCGCCCTGTGCGATCCCGAGCGCCTGCGCCGCAACTCCCGGCCGGGAACGGTCGAGAATCCGCATCGCGAGCTTGAACCCGTCGCCCTCGCCGCCGAGCCGGTTCGCCTCCGGCACCACGCAGCCGTCGAACACCAGCTCCCCCGTCGTCGAGCCCGCGATCCCCATCTTCTCTTCGAGTCGCGCAACCTCGAAGCCGGGCGCGTCCGCCTCGACGAGGAATGCCGAGATCCCCGCGTGTCCCGCCTCGGGATCGGTCTTCGCAAACACCGTGTACAGACCCGCCACGCCCGCGTTCGTGATGAATCGTTTCGACCCGTCCAGCACGTACCCGTCGTCGACCCGGCGCGCCGTCGTCCGCATCGCCGCGGAGTCCGAGCCGGAGCTTGCCTCGGTCAGCGCGTACGCGGCGAGCACCTCGCCCGAGGCGAGCCGCGGCAGCCACGCCGCCCGCTGCTCCGCCGAGCCGTCGAGCTTGAGGCCGAGCGAGCCCAGCTCCTGCACCGCGAGGATCAGCCCGCTCGTCGCGCAGACCTTCGAGACCTCCTCGATCGCGACGAGCGCGAGCAGCGTCCCCGTGCCGGTCCCGCCTACCTCCTCGTCGTACAGCAGGCCGAAGATGCCCTGCTCGCGGAAGAGCTCGACCACGTCCCATGGAAACTCGTGGGTCGCGTCGATCGCGGCCGCGCGCGGCGCGATCCGCTCGCGCGCCAGCGTGCGCACGAGCTCCCGCAGCTCACGCTGCTCGTCGCTGAGCTCGTCCCAGGGCACGGCGGGAGTTTACGACCGGAGGACGCGCGCTCAGCGCATCTGGGCGGGCTCGAACTGGTCGACCTCGACGATCTTGTCGGCCGGGATGTTCGCCTTCCGGGCAGCCTCGAAGATCGCGTCCGGCGTCGGCGCCTCGTAGAGGCAGTAGGTGCGGAGCTTGTCCGCGGAGATGAAGGAGAAGAGCCAGTCGACGCCCTCCTCGCCGTTGATCGCGTCGATCGCGCGGACGTCGTCACCCGTCAGCTCGAGACGATCCGCGAACTTGCGCTCGATCACGTACAGGGGCACGGCGACGCTCCTACGGGGAGACCTCGGTTGGGACCAGCCCTCGACGGAGAGCATAGCCCGCTGCTTCGGTCCGGTTCGCACAGCCGGTCTTACGGAGGATCGAGCGCACGTGGTTTGCCGCCGTGTGCTCGCTGATGTGCAGCAGACGCCCGATCTCCCGGTTCGACCGGCCGCGGGCGAGCTGCACGAGGATCTCGAGCTCCCGCGCGCTCAGGCCGTCGGGCAGGCTCGGCGCGGCGGGCTCCGCTCCCGTCCCGAGCTCGGTCGCCCGACGGAGGAGGGCCGGCAGCCCAACGGTCTGGGCGAGCCCGATCGCGACTCC
>DASSBV010000073.1:0-10851 GCA_035698545.1 Gaiella sp.
GCCGGGTCGGCGCTGATGGGCATCGGCACGGCGCGCGGCGAGGGCCGTGCGACCGCGGCGGCCAACGCGGCGGTCTCGTCGCCGCTGCTCGAGACGACGCTCGACGGCGCGACCGGGGTGCTGCTCAACATCACCGGGCCGGGTGACGTCGGTCTGTTCGAGGTGAACGAGGCGGCCGAGGTCGTCACGAGCCACGCAGACGCCAACGCGAACGTGATCTTCGGTGCGGTGATCGACGAGTCGCTCGGCGAGGACGTACGGGTGACGGTGATCGCCACGGGCTTCGGTGGCGGTCGGCCGAGGCGCCGCAGGCCGGAGGCCGTCGGGGTGCCGACCAGCTCGTCTGAGCCGGCCGCTCCGAGCTTCGAGCCCCGGCCGCGGACCGACGACGCCGAGATCGACGTGCCGAGCTTCTTGCGAGACTGAACCCGATCTCAGCTCCCCCTCGCCGCCAAAGTCTCCCCGGGCGCCGGCGCAGCCGGCAGTCCGCTTCAGGGATCTGCCCTCGCGCGGAGCGCGAGGGAGTTTGCGGCGTGCGTTCCGCGCAAGCGGATCGCACGCTCGCAGGCAAGCTAGAGTCGCGCCCGTGAGCGCCACGCTCCGGCAGACGCCACTTCACGATGCGCACGTCGCCCTCGGCGCGCGCATGGTCCCGTTCGCCGGGTGGGACATGCCCATCCAGTACGAGGGCGTCATTCCAGAGCACGTCGCCGTGCGCACCCGCGCGGGTGCGTTCGACGTCTCACACATGGGCCAGCTCCACGTCGACGGGCCGGCGGCGCAGGCGTTCCTCCAATCCGTGCTCTCGAACGACGTCGACCGCGTGCGGGACGGCGGCGCGCAGTACACGCTGCTGACGACCGAGACTGGGGGGATCGTCGACGACCTGATCGTCTACCGCCTCGGTCACGGGGGGTTCCTGCTCGTCGTCAACGCCGGCAACCGCGAGGTGGCGTACGAGTGGCTGAAGGAGCGCGAGCCGCGCGGCGCCGAGGTTCGCGACGCCTCCGACGAGTACGCGCTCGTCGCCGTTCAGGGCCCGTCCTCACTGGCGCTCCTCGGCCTCGAAGAGGCTCCCGCGTTCACCCACGCGATGGGCGAGGTTGCCGGGGTCGAGACCATGATCTGCCACACGGGCTACACCGGCGAGAAGGGCGTCGAGCTGATGTGCCCCGCCGACGCTGGGGTCGCGCTGTGGGACGCGGTGCTCGAGCGCGGCGTCGTCCCCTGTGGGCTCGGCGCGCGCGACACGCTCCGCCTCGAGGTCTGCTACCCGCTGCACGGAAATGACATCACGCAGGAGACCGACGCGATCTCGGCCGGCCTCGGCTGGGTCTGCGCGCTCGACACGGAGTTCACGGGCGCCGACGCGTTGCGCCGCGTGAAGGAGCAGGGTCCCGAGCGGAAGCTCGTCGCGTTCGTGATGGAGGAGAAGGCGATTCCTCGCCAGGGCATGGCGATCGCCGGCGGCGGAGAGGTCACCTCCGGCACGCACTCTCCCTCACTCGACGTCGGCATCGGGATGGGCTACGTGCCGTCCGACCGGAGTGCAGCCGGCACCGAGCTCGAGATCGACGTCCGTGGGAAGCCGCGCCGCGCCCGCGTCGTGGCGAAGCCGATCTACAAGAAGGAGTAGAGTGCTCCTTCCGGCGATGTCCTCCAGGTCCCTGGCGTGCGATGAGCGGCGCCACGCGTCGTCCTCGGTCGCCCCGATACGTTCCGGTATCGGGGCTCCCTGCGTCCTAGCCTGGCTTGCTCCTCGCACGCCAGTGACGAGGCAACATCACCGGAAGGAGCACTGAGTGGCTGCGAGCGAGAGCTATCCCGACGACCTGCGCTACCACCCGGAGCACGACTGGGCCCGGGTGGAGGGAGACGAGGCACTTCTCGGCATCACGTGGTTCGCCCAGGACGCGCTTGGCGAGCTCGTGCACTTCGAGGCGCCCGAGGTCGGGACGGCGGTGAAGAAGGACGCCGCCTACGCCGAGGTCGAGTCCGTGAAGGCCGTGTCCGACGTGGTCGCGCCGCTCTCCGGCGAGGTGCTGGAGGTCAACCAGAAGGTCGTGGACGAGCCCGAGACCGTCAACGAGGACCCGTACGGCGACGGCTGGCTCGTGCGCATCCGGCTCGCGGACTCGACCGAGCCCGATGCGCTCCTCGATGTCGAGGCCTACAAGGCGCACCTCGCCGAGCAGTGAACGGGTCGAACGCCCCGGGGCCCCCGGGATATCTCTCTCTGACCGACGCCGACCGCGACGAGATGCTCGAGGCCATCGGCGTCGCCTCGATGGACGAGCTCTTCGAGCAGATTCCCGAGGGGGTCCGGCTCGATCGGGCGCTCGACGTCCCGGGCGCGCTGCCCGAGGCCGCGCTCGTCCGGCACTTCGAGGAGCTCGCTGCGCGGAACGCCGACACCACGCGCGAGCTCAGCTTCCTGGGCATGGGGATCTACGACCACTACGTCCCCGCGGTGGTCGACACCTTCCTCTCGCGCGGGGAGCTCCTCACCGCGTACACGCCGTACCAGCCGGAGATGAGCCAGGGGATCCTCCAGGCGATCTTCGAGTACCAGACAGCGATCTGCGAGCTCACCGGGATGGACGTCTCGAATGCGTCCGGCTACGACGGCGCGACCGTTGCCGCCGACGCGTGCTTCATCGCCCGTCATCACACGGGCCGCTCGAAGGTCGTGCTCGCGGAGACGCTGAACCCGCAGGTCCGCCAGGTCGTCAAGACGTACGCCCCCGGGTTCGGGATGGAGGTCGTCGAGGTGGCGCACGACGGCGGCACGACCGACCCCGAGTCCTTCGGCGAGGCGGCTCGCGACGCCGCGCTCGCGATCTTCCAGCAGCCGAACGCCTTCGGCTGTCTCGAGCCGGCGCCCGACCTCTCCGCAGCTGCTGCCGAGGGCGGCGCCCTTCCCGTCGCCCACGTGGACCTCACCTCGCTGGGGCTGCTCGAGGCGCCCGGCAACTACCGCTGCGCGATGGCGATCGGCGAGGGGCAGTCGATCGGGAACTACCAGTCCTACGGCGGCCCGCACTACGGCTTCCTCGCCGCCCGCTCCGAGTTCATCCGCCGGATGCCGGGCCGGATCGTCGGGGAGACGACCGACCTCGAGGGGAAGCGAGGCTTCGTGCTCACGCTCCAGACCCGTGAGCAGCACATCCGCCGCGAGAAGGCGACGTCGAACATGACGACGAACCAGACGCTGCTCGCGCTTGCCGGTCTGATCACGATGTGCTGGCTCGGCCCCGCCGGGCTGCGCGAGCTCGGCGAGACGTGCACGGCGCTCGCCGGCTACGCGAAGGAGCGCGTGGCGCTGCCCGTCGCCTTCGACCGGCCGACGTTCAAGGAGGTCGCGTTCCGCACGCCCATCCCCGCACGCGACGTCGTGACGCGGGCTCGCGAGCACGGCGTCCATCCCGGATATCCGCTCGGGCGCGACTACCCGGGTCTCGACGACGTGCTACTCGTCGCGTTCACCGAGAAGCGGACGCCGGCGGACGTCGACCGGTTGGCCGACGTGCTGGCCGAGGTCGCCACGTGAGTCACAGGCAAACGCGCTCTCGCGCTCCTGGCGTGTCGCTCCGTGTCCGGGGCCGGAGGGGACAGTACGGCGGTACGGCCCCGGAGAGCCACGGACGCGGAGCGACGCGAGGCGGCGCCGGAGGCCGGCTCCGCCGGCCGGGAGGCGTCGCCGGCCAGGGGTGCGAGAGATGGAGCTGATCTTCGAAAAGTCGCGGCCCGGACGGCGCGCGGGCCGCGTCCCGAGCTACGACCTCCCGGTCCCCGAGATCCCGGCGGAGCTCGCCCGCGAGCGCCCGCCGCGGCTGCCGGAGGTGCCCGAGAACGAGCTCGTGCGCCACTTCACCGCGCTCGCCGACCGGAACTTCGGGATCGACACGGGCTTCTACCCGCTCGGGAGCTGCACGATGAAGTACAACCCGCGCGTCAACGAGCGCGTGGTCGGGCTGCCCGGGTTCCGCGACCTGCACCCGCTCCAGGAGGACGAGGGCGCGCAGGGAGCGCTCGAGCTCCAGTGGGAGCTCCAGCAGATCCTGATCGAGATCGCCGGGCTGCCCGCGGTGACGCTCCAGCCCGCCGCAGGCTCGCAGGGGGAGCTCACGGGCTTGATGATCATGCGCGCCGCGTTCGCCGACCGTGGCGAGCATGGTCGCAACGTGATCGTCACCGCGGACACCGCGCACGGCACGAACCCGGCGAGCGTCACGATGGCGGGCTTCGACCTCGCGAAGGTCGCGACGACCGACCGCGGCAACCTCGATCTCGACGACCTGCGGGCGAAGGTCGACGACCGAACGGCGGGGCTGATGCTGACCAACCCGTCGACGCTCGGGCTCTTCGACGAGGGGATCGAGGAGGTGGCGGGGATCTTCCACGAGCGCGGCGCGCTCCTCTACTACGACGGCGCGAACCTGAACGCGGTCGTCGGCCGCTCGCGGCCCGGCGACATGGGCTTCGACATCGTCCACTACAACCTCCACAAGACCTTCTCGCAGCCGCACGGCGGCGGCGGGCCCGGTGGTGGCCCCGTCGCGGTCGCGGCGGAGCTCGAGCCGTTCCTGCCCTCGCCCGCCGTCGTTCGCGAAGGCGACGTGTTCCGCCTCGACCACGACCGACCGAAGTCGATCGGCCGCGTGCGGGGCTTCGCCGGCCCGTTCGGCGTGTTCGTCCGCTCGTACGCGTTCATGCGCGCGTATGGCCCCGCACTGACGGACATGTCGGAGGCGGCAGTCCTCAACGCGAACTACGTCCTCGCGCTGCTCAAGGACGTCTACAACCTGCCGTACGACCGGCTGTGCATGCACGAGTTCGTCCTCTCGGCGCGAACGCTCAAGCGCGACCACGGCGTCACCGCGCTCGACATCGCGAAGCGCCTCATGGACCACGGCATCCACCCACCGACGATCTACTTCCCGCTCGTCGTCCAGGAGGCGCTGATGATCGAGCCCACCGAGACCGAGACGAAGGAGCGGCTCGACGAGTTCGTCGACGCGATGCGCTCGATCGCGGAGGAGGCCGCCACCGACCCGGAGACGCTGAAGCAGGCCCCGCTCACGCGGCCGGTGCGCCGCCTCGACGAGGTCAAGGCGGCGAAGCAACCCGTCGTGCGCTACGCGTTCGACGAATCGGAGTCGCCCGATAGGATCGAGACCGGATGACGACGGCCGTCGCCCACGAGCTCGTCGAGCTCTCCCATGACCTCGCGCGCGCGGTCTCCGAGCACGACGTCGACGCGCTCGAGCGGATGCTCGCGGAGGAGTTCACGCTCCAGGGCGCGGCGGGGCAACTCGATCGCGAGGAGTTCCTCGCCGCCGCGGCGGGCCCGTACGCGATCGACGAGTTCGCCTACGAGGAGATCGACCCCGAGATCTACGGCAACACGGCGGTGCTCGTCTCCCGCTACAGCCAGGTCGCGCAGCTCGAGGGACGTGACCTGAGCCACCGGATGAATGTCACCGACATCTGGACGCGGCGCGACAGCCGCTGGCAGATCGTCCGCCGCCACGCGACCCTCTGCGACGCATGACCAGCTTGCAACAGACTGTTGCAAGCGGTCGTCATCTGACGCGCGAGGAGGTCGAGGCGGGTCTCGACGTGATCCGGGCGGCTCCGCGGGATACCGGACTCCTCGAGCTGATCGTGCGCCGGCCCGCCGTCGACGAGCGCGAGGTCGTCGACGAGGCGGAGCTCGACCTCGGCGAGGGGCTCGTCGGCGACAACTGGCTCGCGCGCGGCCGCTCGAGTGGCCGGAGGCCTGCGAGCCCGGATGCGCAGATCACCGTGACGAGTGCCCGGGCGATCGCGCTCGTCGCCGGAAGCCGCGACCGCTGGCCGCTCGCCGGCGACCAGCTCTACGTCGACTTCGACCTCTCCCGGGAGAACCTCCCGCCCGGGACGCGCCTAGCGATCGGCACAGCCGAGCTCGAGGTCACGGCGGCGCCCCACACGGGCTGCAAGAAGTTCGCTGCGCGCTTCGGGCTCGAGGCGCTCAAGGTCTTCGATACCGACGAAGGTCTCGCGCTCAACCTCCGCGGGATCAACACGCGGATCGTCGTTCCGGGAACCGTGCGCGCGGGTGACGCCGTGCGCAAGCGCTGACGCGCGATCGAGGCGAGGCGGGCTTCAGCGCTGCGGTGCTTTGGCGAGCTGGCGTCCGACGTCGCCCATGAAGCCGAAGAACGCGAGCACCTCTCGCAACTGCTTCACGGTGAGCTGACGGGAAACCGCCTTGCGGAGGATGGAGGTGTCGCAGCGGTGGGCGGTGAACGCTGTGAACTGGACGCGTGCGAGCACGCGGTAGATGTCGGTGTCCGACGGATATGGACGGAGGAACGCCTTGGCCGCTCGGCTGAACGAATCGGCCTCCGCGCGGCACTGCGCCGGCGTTCCTTTCTTCACCGGGATGGTCGTTGCGGGGAAGTGGCTGTACTTCGGGATGGTCACCCCGTTGTCCGCGTTGGCCGAGCCGACGTAGCCCGCAAGCAGGGCGGCTCCCAGAAGCGCGGCTGCCACGACCCGGTACACGGCCCCCAGATTACGCCGCGCCCGTGCGGATGCGCAATCTCGGCGCGGTTGCCAGCTGTCCGCACGCGGCGGCGATGTCGCGCCCGCGGGTCAGGCGCACAGTGGCGGGGATCCGCGCCCGGTCCAGCTCAGCCTTGAACGCGGCGATCGCCGCGCGGGACGACCCGTCGAAGAGGCCGGTCGGGTTGTAGGGAATGAGGTTGACCTTGAACGCGTCGTGGCCGAGGAGCGAGGCGAGACGGCGTGCCTGTCCGGGCAAGTCGTTGACGCCGGCGAGCATCACGTACTCGACGAACACCCGCCGCTTCGTGTGCTCCCAGTGGCGGCGGCAGAGCGCGACGACATCCGCCAGCGGGTAGCGGTCGTTCACCGGCATGAGCTCGCTCCGGAGCTCGGGATCGGCCGCATGGAGCGAGAGCGCGAGCCGGATCGGCTCCGAGACCTCCTCCACGAACTTCGTGAGGCCCGGCACCCAGCCGACGGTCGAGATCGTCGTCCTCCGATGCGTGATCCCGACGTCGGGCAGCCGGCGCGCGGCGGCCAGCACGGCGTCGGCGTTCATGAATGGCTCGCCCATCCCCATGAACACCAAATGGTTGATCGGCTCGGTGCGACGGAAGTGGAGAACCTGGTCGAGGATCTCCCAGGCGGTCAGGTTCCGGCCGAACGCCATGCGGCCGGTGGCGCAGAACGTGCAGGTCAGCGGGCACCCGGACTGCGACGAGACGCAGACGGAGCGCCTGCCGTCGCGGTAGCGCATCAGCACGGCCTCGACCGGATGGCCGTCGGCGGTGCGGAAGAGCGTCTTGACGGTGCCGTCGCGGGCGTGCTGCTCGTTCTCGACGGCGAGCGTCGAGAACGGCACGTCGGTTGCGAGCGTCTCGCGGAGGCTGCGCGGGAGGTTCGTCATCGCGTCGTAGCCCTCCGCGCCGCGCGCCGCCCAGTCCCACGCCTGTCGAGCACGGTACGCAGGCTCGCCCAGTTCGGCGACACGCTGCTCGAGGAGGTCGAGATCCACGCGGCAACGGTAGCGTTGAGGCCGTGATCGACCTCCGCTCCGACACTGCAACACGGCCGACCGACGGCATGCGCGCGGCGATCGCGGCGGCCGAGGTCGGCGACGAGCAGAAGCGGGAGGACCCGTCGGTCAACGCGCTGCAAGAGCGCGCGGCCGCGCTGCTCGGCCAGGAGGCGGCGCTCTTCGTTCCGACCGCGACGATGGCGAACCAGATCGCGCTCAAGCTCCACACCCGTCCCGGAGACGTCCTCGTCGCGGAACGCCACGCCCACGTCGTGATCTACGAGTACGGCGGGGCGGCCGCGCATGCCGGGCTGATGATCGAGCCGATCGAGGGGAGCGCGGGACGGTTCGGTGTCGCCGAGCTGGAGGCCGTGACGATTCCGAGCACGAAAGAGGCCGACCAGCGACCCACGCTGCTGGCGCTCGAGAACACGCACAACTCGTCAGGCGGGCGTTGCTGGCCGCTGGACGAGCTCCG
Organism: Gaiella sp.; assembly: GCA_035698545.1. Lineage (GTDB taxonomy): Bacteria > Actinomycetota > Thermoleophilia > Gaiellales > Gaiellaceae > Gaiella. The sequence goes on from DASSBV010000073.1 coordinate 8,052, forward strand.
TGCCGTGACCGGCGCGGCCCGCGAGCGAGGGCTCGCGACGCATCTCGACGGCGCACGACTCCTCAACGCGGTTGTCGCGACGGGGTGCACGCCGGCCGAGATCGGCGGCCTGTTCGACACCGTGACGCTCTGCCTCTCGAAGGGGCTCGGCTGTCCGCTCGGGGCGCTGCTGGCGGGGTCGGCGGAGACGATGGAGCGCGCCTGGCGCGAGAAGCACCTGTTCGGCGGCGCCATGCGGCAGGCGGGAATCGTCGCGTCCGCCGGCGTCTACGCGCTCCGGTACCACGTCGAGCGGCTCGCCGACGACCATGCCCGCGCGCGCCGCCTCGCCGAGGGCTGGCACGCCGCCGGGCTGCCCGTCGACCTCGAGCAGGTCGAGACGAACTTCGTGCAGCTCGACTTCGGCTCGCTGGGCCTCGACCGCGAGCACGCGCTCGCCCTGCTGCGCGACGCGGGTGTCGGGCTCTCCTCGACGATCCACCCGACGGTCGCGCGGGCGGTCACGCACCTCGACGTCGACGACCACGACATCGATCGGGCGATCGAGCTCGTTCCGGGCGCGCTCGGTGTCCGGGCAGCCGCCTGACCCGGTCTACCCGCTGACGAGGGCGCCCGCGGCGCTCGCGGACAACGCCTCCGAGTGGCTGTCGCGGTCGCCGGCGGCGTAGAAGAGCACCACCACGACGACGTACGCGGCGAGCAGCACCGCCCCGCGCGCCTTCGACGCGTGCCCGCCCCAGAGCGTGACCGTCGTGACGACCAGGCCACCCGCAAGCGCAAAGATCTCGATCTCGCGGAAGCCGAGCGCGAGTGGCTCGATCAGCCACGAGAGCAGCGCGACCGCGGGAATCAGGAACACCGCGACCTGCGCAGCCGAGGCGAGCGCGATCTCGGCCGCGAGCTTCACCTTCCCGCGATAGGCGACCACCACCGCGCCGCCGTGCTCGGCAGCGTTGCCGACGATCGCGACGATCACCGCCGAGACGAAGAAGTCGGACAAGCCGGCTCTCTCGGCGAACGTCTCGAGCGACCCAACGAGCACCTCTGCGACGAGCGCGGTCACGACGGTCGCGGCGCCCAGCACCGCGAGCGACCGCCCGAGCGACCACGCGCCGGCAGCCTCCTCTCCCGGCTCGTGTAGCTCGCGGTGGCGACGGAGGGAGACGAAGGTCGTCACGGCGTACACGACGAGAAGCACGATCGACACCGGCACGGAGAGGTCGACGATCGCGTCGCGATTGGGGTCGCCGTGCCAGGAGGGGATCGAGGGAATCAGGAAAAGGACGATCGCGATCCCGATCACGGCGAAGGACATGAAGCTCGAGAAGCGGTCGAGCTCACCGGGCTTGCCGACGAGGAGCGAGAAGGACAGCACGAGCAGGAGGTTCCCCACCACGGAGCCGGTCAACGACCCCCGGACGACCTCCGTCAGTCCCTGGTTGACGGCGAGGAGCGCGATGATCAGCTCCGGGGCGTTCCCGAACGTCGCGTTCAGGAAACCACCGATGCCCGGGCCTGTGTGCTCTGCGGCGTGCTCCGTTGCCTCCCCGATGAGCCACGCGAGCGGGATCAGCGCGAGCGCCGCGATCACGAACTCGGCTGTCTCGTCGAGGTCCGCGACGTAGTGCAACAGGATCACGATCGGTCCGAGCGCCAGGCAGGCGAAGAGGACGCGGCGGACCACGGCGCCACCCTATAGGGGCCTCGCGGGAGGGCGATGCGGCCCCGAGCCCGCCGCCCTAGCGACTTGGGGCCTGGACGTCAAGTCTTGCGCACGCCTGTCCCGCCTTGCGACGATCAGGTCATGGGCGACGTCGTACAGGCCCCGGAAGCCGCCGCGGAGATCCCGCTTCGGCCGCAGGACGAGGTCGAATGCCGACGGTGCGAAGTGCACTGCGACCGGGTCGTGCACCCGGCGGCGTGCATTGCCCGGAGCTGCCCCTTCGTCTACGCCTACGAGGCGTGGGGCCACACCTACATGGGCTGCGTGCAGAAGGTGTTCGGCGTCGAGATCGACCTCGATCTCCTGACCGAGCTCGAGGCGCGCCCCCAGGGGTTCGGCGCGGTGAAGGCGGCGAGAGCGCCGCTGCCCATCTGTCACTCCGAGATCTCCGCGTGCTACGAGCACCGAGGCGACGAGATCGGCTGCCGGAACCCCGAGTTCCACGAGGTCCCGGTCTCGAGCCCCAGCTTCCGGGTCTTCGCCGTGGTCGCGGACTAGCTCGCAGCGCGGCGTTTGCGCGCCGCGAGGCGGCGGCGCCCCTTCTTGCGGAACTCGCGCAGCAGCTTCAGCTCGCCGACGTAGGTGCCGTCGGGCCCGCGGGTCTCGAGGATCGCCGGCAGCCCGTCGAACGCCGGGTGCGCCACGAAGGTCGCGAGGCCGTCCTTCATCTGGCCGAGGCCGAGGGAGGCGTGCCGGTCGCGATTCACGCCGAGCGCAGCGTCCGCGTCGTTCACGTGCAGGCAGCGCAGCCGGTCGAGCCCGATCGTCTCGTCGAGCTGGGCCAGCGCCTCCTCGAGCGCGTCAGGGCTCGTCACGTCGACGCCGGAGACCCACCAGTGGCAGGAGTCCAGGCAGATCCCGAGCCGCTCGTGTCGGTCGAGCCGATCGAAGAACGACGCGAGCTCGTCCACAGAGCGTCCCATCGTGCTTCCCGCGCCGGCCGAGTTCTCGAGGACGAGCCAGAGCCGGTCGCTCGTGAGCTCCAGGAGCTGGCGCAGCGCGGGGACGGCGCGACGGTAGCCGGCCGCGAGGCCGTTTCCGAGGTGCGAGCCGACGTGGAACACGACCCCGTCGGCA
>DASSBV010000074.1:0-5002 GCA_035698545.1 Gaiella sp.
GTCGGCTCGTCGAGGATGACGACCCGTGAGTTCCACATGACCGCTCGCGCAACAGCGATCGCTTGCCGCTGCCCCCCGGAGAGCGTCGCGACCTTCTGCCGGATCGAGCGGATCGTCTGCACGCCCAGCGTGTCGAGCGTCTCGGCTGTTCGACGCTCCATCTCGGGCTCGTTCAAGCGGTAGAAGAAGTCGCGGAGCTCGCGCCCGAGATACATGTTCTCGACGACGTCGAGGTTGTCGCACAAGGCAAGGTCCTGGTAGACGACCTCGATCCCCCGCCGGGCAGCGTCCTTGGGCGCGTTGATCGCCGCCGCGTCGCCGTCGAAAAGCACCTGGCCCCCGTCGAATGGATGGATGCCGGCGACCCCCTTGACGAGCGTCGACTTGCCGGCCCCGTTGTCCCCGACGAGCGCCATCACCTCACCGGCGCGCACCTCGAAGCCGACGTCGGTCAGCGCGTGCACGGCGCCGAACGACTTTGAGACACCGCGAAGCTCGAGCAGGGGAACGGTTGGCATGGTGGGCTTGGGGTCGGGCGGGCGCCCATCCATGGCGTCCGCCCGAGCCCCGTCGCTGTGCCTACCTGCAGTACTTCTTGTAGGCGCCGACGCAGACCTGGCTTTGCTTGACGAAGCCGTCCTTGAACAGGAGCTTGTAGTTCTGCTTCGTCACCCAGACCGGCTTCAGTAGCACCGAAGGCGTGCCGCTGACCGTGCCGTTCGTCTTTACGGGCTTGCCGTTGAGCATGTCGATCGCAACCTGCGCCGCCGCTGCAGCCTGCAGCCTGATCGACTTGTAGACGGTGCCGCTCTGCCAGCCCGAGATGATGAATTGCACGCCGGTCGGCGTTGCATCCTGACCGGTGAGCGGGATCGGCTTCAGGTGGTTGTTCTTGAGCGCCGAGACGACTGCTCCGGCGATGCCGTCGTTCGCGGCGAGGACTCCGTCGATCTTGTTGTGGTTACGGAGGAGCATCGACTCGAAGATCGTCAGCGCCTTGGTCGGCTGCCAGTCGGTCCACTGATCGCCTGCCTTGGCCCGCTTGAGAACGCCCTTCTTCACCAACGGGTTCAGGACCGAGTCGGCGCCCTGCTTGAACAGGTGCCCGTTGTTGTCCTTGACAGACCCGTTCAACTGAGCGATCACCGGCTTGTGCGAATACGTGCCCTTTGCCTTGAGCGCGCGGATCAGGCCCTGTGCCTGCAACTTGCCGACCCTGACGTTGTCGAATGAGACGTAGTACGACGCATCGCTCCCCGGCACGAGGCGGTCGTAGTCGATCACCTTGCCACCCGCTGCGATCACCGCTCTTGTGATCCCGGTGCCCGAGCCCGTATCGAGGGGGTCGAGGAGGACGACCTTGGCGCCGCCGGCCATGCAGTCGTCGGCCTGCGAGCGCTGCTGCTGGGGGTCGCCCTGTGCGTTGACGATCGTCGCGGAGACGCCAGCCTTCTTGAATGCCTTGGCAAGGTACGGCCGGTCGAAGAGCTCGTATCGCACCGAGGTCGTCGTGTCGGGCAACAGCACACAGACGTCGGCGCCGGCCGACGAGGCTGCAAACGCCGATGAAACCGTCGCCGCGAAGGCGGCCAGCGCGAACACTGCCCCACCGAGCAGAGAGAGCACGAGACCTTTGCGACGGGCTAGAGAGACACCAATGGGCATGTAAAACTCTCCTCTCGATGAACGGTGGCCCGACGGGTCGTAAGCGGCGAAACCACCTTCAAATCGTTGTGGTGAGAACGATCGCCCCCGGGCGACGGCTGGAACATGGAGCGCAGTACCCACGTTCGCGCGTGCAAGGCCCCAAATCTCGTCACTCACACCGCCGCAGACGTGTTCGCGTTCGCGACTCCGCACGGGCGCGACTTGCCCACGATGAGCGGCTGCGGAGTCGGGCGCGCTCCGACCTGTCCTCTCGCCCTCAACGCGGTGTCGACCGCGCAGCTCGTCCGAGCGAGTCGGTGCTCGTCGGCGCCGGCCGAGGTCGACCGTTAGGCCTGGATCAAGCCGCGGCGGATCGCATAGCGGGTCAGCTCGACACGGTCGCGCATCCCGAGCTTGTCGAGGATGTTCTGGCGGTGTCGCTCAACGGTCTTGATGCTGATGAACAACAGCTCGGCGATCTCCTTCGAGGTGTGCGCCTCGGCGATCAGCTTGAGCACCTCGAGCTCGCGCGGTGTCAGGACGTCGAACTGCTCATCGCCACGGCCACCGTGCTCGACGTAGTCCCGAACGAGCGTGGTCACCGCCGACGGGTAGAGAAACGAGTCGCCGCGCATCGCGGCACGCACCGCGTCGACGATGTCGGTGTCCGCACCGGATTTCAGCACGTAGCCGGACGCTCCCGCCTTCAACGCCTCGAACAGGAGCTGCTCGCTGTCGTGCATCGAGAGCATCACGATCCGCAACTGCGGTTTGCGCTTGTGCAGCTCGGCCGCAGCCTGGATACCGGTCATACGTGGCATCGAAACATCAAGGACCGCCAGATCGACGTCGTCGGACAGCGCCTTGTCGACCGCCTCGCTACCGTCCGCCGCCTCGGCGACGACCTCCAGATCGGGTCTGGCGTCGAGCACCTTCTTGAGACCCTCACGCACGAGCGTAAAGTCGTCCGCGATCAAAATCCGGGTCACGAGCGGAATCGGCATCACCCGACCGCCATCGCCTGCGCGACCCCCGCCACGGGGACCTCGAGACGCACATCGACGCCCCCTCCCGCACCCTCCTTGACCGCCAACGCCCCGCCGATCAGCACGGCCCGCTCACGCATGCTGCGCAACCCACCGTGCTCGACCGGCGGCCCACCAAAACCGCGACCGTCGTCAACGACGCGAAGCACGACGCTGCCGAGCCCACGCTCCAGCGCGATCGTCACCTGACGCGCCTCCGAATGACGCGCGACGTTTGTCAGGCTCTCCTGGGCGATGCGGTAGACAGCGAGCTCGGCATCCGCGGGGAGTGGCGGGAGCGAGTCGTCGAACCGGCGCTCCACCTCTACGCCGGAGACGCGCGCGAACGTCGTCGACAGCTCGGTCAGCGCGCTCACCAAACCCAGATGCTCGAGCATCTCCGGCCTCAGCTCGCTCGAGATCCGCCGCACCTCGTCAAGCGCACGACGAACCGCCTCCCCCGTCGATTCGATCTCCGCGCGCTGCGCGGGCACTGTCGCCGCGATCGAATTCAGCTGCAAAAGCACTCCCGTAAGCAACTGACCGACCTCGTCGTGAAGGTCACGGGCGATACCGATCCGCTCCGCCTCCTGCGCCGCGAGCACCCGACGGCCGCTCTCGTACCGTTCGCCCTCAAGCCGGTCAAGCATATGGTTGAAAGCCACGACAACGCGACCGACCTCATCACCACGATCCACGGCGAGACGCTGCCCCGGCCGCAACAGATCCACAGCCTCCATCAGTCGCACCAGCCGCTCGAGCGGCGCAAACACACGCCGCAACAACACCGCATTGGCCACAAGAGTGACCACCAGCCCAACAACGACGATCAGCGCCTGCGTCGCGTTGATCGGCGCGTCGATCTCCACCGGACTCAACAGAAGCAATGCCGCGACCCCGCCCAAGAGCCCGGCATTTACCGCAAGAACACGCCAAAACAACGACAGACGCACCAGCCGACCTTAGCCTTATCCCGTCGCGAGCGATCCTCCTCTGCCGCGCGACGGTGCGATCAACACCGGCACCGCAGTTGCGACCTCGAGCTGCTCCGCAAGGCGCCGCTCCGAGCAGCGACGCAGGCCACGCATCGGAGCGCCGATGACGATCAGATCCGCGGCCTCCTCTGCTGCGATCTGGCTCATCAGCACCGCCGGGTCACCCACGGCCGAACGGTGCTCCGCGCGACCGGAGACCCCGTGCTCGGCGGCAAGTCGTCCAACAAGCCGGGCCGCTCCCTCCCGTATCCGCCTCTCCGCCGCGCTCTCGCCAGAGTCATGCTCCGCCGGGACGCCAGCCCCGACAGCGACGTGCGCCAATACCAACCGTAAGTCCAGCCGGTCGCTGAGCTCGGCGGCCACGACCAAGGCGGCACGCCCCTGCGCGCTGTCATCGGTCCAGCACAAAACCGTTCCCCGCATCACCCTCCCTGCTAGCGGTCTGACACAGCGTCGCGTACACGGCCCCGGCCCGCCATCGGGTGAGCACCGGATTTCGCGATCGCCTCGGCCCGCGACCTACCGCCGTCGGAGCCGAATGGCGGCTTGATCGCGGCGAAATGCGGCCGCGCCCACGGCGCCCTGTCATCCGCTCGGCAACTTCCCGTGACTGCCAGATGAACGTCGCATGGCAGTCACCGCGCCGGTGGGTTGGACGCGGCCACGGCTCTTTGGCGCGATACGGATATCCGCCTCACCTCCTTCCCGCTCGCGACGATGACCTCGGAGACCAGGTCCGGGCCGAACAGCCCGTGCTCGACGACGCCGGTCGTGGCCGACAATCGCGCCGCAAGCGCTGCGGGATCCTCGAACGGGCCGGTGAAGTCAGCGATCACCCCGCCGTCGGGGCTGCGGGGCGCGTCGCGCAGCGCGACAGAGCCCAGGCGCCGCAGCGTCGCGGCGAGACCGAACTCGAGCAGCTCGAGCGGCACCGGGGACGTCAACCGCTGCACGAGCTTGTTCGAGGAGACGATCACGATGAAGCGATCGGCGGCCGCCGCAACGGCTTTCTCGCGGGTGTGGGCGGAGCCGCCGCCCTTGACTAGCCAGCCGGACGGCGCAACCTCGTCCGCGCCGTCAATCGCCATGTCGAGGTGCGCCGGCGCTCCGGTGCCCGAAAACGACTCAACTCGGATTCCGAGGTCGCGCGCCAGATGCTCGGTCTTCAGAGAGGTGGCGACGCAGCGCAGCTCCAGGCCACGCGAGGCGAGTGCCGGTAGCAGGTAAGCGACCGTCGAGCCCGTTCCCAGGCCGAGGGACATGCCGTCCTGCACGAGATCGGCCGCAGTTTCGGCGACGAGGCGCTTCTCTTGCTCAACGCTCATTTCGTCATCT
>DASSBV010000075.1:0-4164 GCA_035698545.1 Gaiella sp.
TACACCGTCACCCCCGGCTCCGCGGTGCCGAACAACACCGCGACCGCGACGTGGGGCTCGGACGGCTCAGCGACCGCCACCGCCACGATCCAGTGGGCCGAGCCGACCGAGGTCGGTACGCCTGCATCGGTCGTGGACGACGGCGACGTGGACGAGTCGCTCGACACGAGCGACCTCGAGAACAACGCGTGGACGACGACGTACAACGAGCGCTGGACGTGCGCGAACGGCACGCCCTCGCCGAACAACGGCCGCACGAACACCGCGGTCGTGACGTGGGACGGTGGCTCGGACTCGGACAGCGCGAGCGTCCAGGTGGGCTGCGGCAAGACGCCGCCGCCTCCTCCGCCGCCGCCTCCGCCTCCTCCGCCCCCGCACGGGAGCGAGTCGATGGACGTGCAGATCGTGAAGGACGCGACCCAGCAGGTCCAGCTCGTGAACGGCCAGGCGGACATCGCGTACTCGCTGGTCGTCAAGAACAACGGCCCGAACCAGGCGCACAACGTCATGGTCTCGGACGCGGCGCCGAGCGGCGTCACGTTCCTCGCGGTCACCACGCAGCCCGTGGATGGCAGCTGCACGGTCACGCCGGCGCTGGTCAATTGCAGCCTCAACACGCTCGGCCCGGGCGTCATCCGCACGGTCGGCGTGTCGGCTCGAGTGACCCAGGCCGGGACGTACTCGAACTGCGCCACGGTCACCGGTGAAGGCGGGGACACGAACCCGGCGAACAACACCGACTGCGCCGAGACGGTCGTCACCGCTCCGGCCACTCAGCCGGTGACGCCGCCGTTCACGCCGCCGGTGAAGCCCACGCCGAAGCCGAAGCCGAAGCCGAACCTGTGCCGCGTCCTCACCATCAAGACGAAGCTGGTGAAGGCGAACGGTCACAGGCACGGGCTCGTCGCGAAGGTGACGCGGTCGCGGAACCCGGTGAAGGGCGTCAAGGTCCGGTTTACGGGCGCAGGCGTCTCGAAGTCGGCGCACACGAACCGGAAGGGCGTCGCGCACGTGACCATCAAGACGACGAAGGCAGGGATCATCCAGGTCCGCATCACCAACGCGAAGGCGTGCAACACGGCTCGCATCGGTGTGGTGGGCGTGTTCCAGCCTCCGGTCACGGGTTAGGGAAATCCCCCGGGCCGGCACTCGGTCGGCGCTCCAGGGCTCGCCCGGGAGCGCCGGCGCCTCGGGGGAGAGGTCGGCGGGGCCGCAAGGCCCCGCCGGTCTTTTCCGACCTGTCCTTAGTGGGGGGATTGGACCCCTCGTTCGAGGCATATTCGCTCCCCCGTCCGGCACTACAGTTGGAAACATGAAGCGGGTGTTTGCGAGAGCGGTAGTCCTCTTCGCAATTGGCGCGGCGGTGGCCGGACCGTCCGCGTACGGGGGTGAGACGACTCCGCTCTCGCCGCTCGCCAGCGTCGACGTGGTGGGCTCAGGCCCGCTCGCGTGGCAGAGCGTCGCAGTCCGCAGCGCGCCACGTCGCACGGCGCGCGTGATCAAGACGTTCACGCAGTTTCGTGAGCACTACCGGCCGCGCGTCGTGCTGGCGCTCGAGACGCGGAGGGACAAGAACGGCAACCCCGCGTGGTACCGGGTCGAGATTCCCGGCCGGCCGAACGGCCGCAGCGGATGGATCCCCGCAGCCGCGGCCGCCCTCCGGCCGGTCGATCGGTGGCTCGTGATCTACCGCGGCGCGCGCAAGTTCGAGCTCTACGTCGACGGCAGGCTGCGGCGTACGGGCCCGGTTGCGGTCGGCGCCCGCGGGATGGAGACGCCGATCGGCCTGTTCTACGTCCAGACGTCGTTCGTGCCCTCGCAGTACCCGATCCTCGGCGCATACGCGTTCGAGACGAGCGGCTACTCGAAGCTCTCCGACTGGCCGGGCGGCGGCATCGTCGGCGTCCATGGGACGAACACGCCGTGGCTGATCGGGCAGGCCGTCTCGCACGGCTGCGTCCGCCTGCGGAACAACGACATCGTGGCGCTTCGCCGCTACGTGCGGCCCGGCACGCCAGTCAAGATCGTCCGCGCCTGAGGCGCGTCAGGCCGAAAGGGCGTCGAACGCGTACGCCGCGGGCGAGCCCGCCGAGAGCGTGCGCTGTCCGCGCGGCGACGGGCTCAGCTGGCGCACCGCATACCCGCGGTCGCGGAAGGTGTAGCCGGGAACGAACGTCTGCCACGAGCCGCCGAGGGAGCGCGCGAGGCCGACGCGCTCGAAACGGAAGCCGAAGCCGTTGCACGTGGCGGTGCCGCCGTTCCACGACTCGGCCGTCGCGAGCGGCTCCCACTGCCGGTGCGAGCCGGGGAGGACGATCGGGTCGGTCACCGGCTTGCCGTCCAGCCACACGCGCCAGACGCCCGGACGGCGGTTCATCTCGAGCACCGCGAGCCGGTGGCTCTCGCCGACCGCGACGTCCTGACGAAGTGGGACGAACGACGGCGCGCGGCCGGGTCGCGTGATCTCGACGTAGATCATCAGCGGCATATTCGGGAGCGCCGCGACACCGGTCTGGAGCCACATCGTCTCCCCGTTCGGGCCGGCACCCGGGCCGCCGACGCCGATCCAGCCGGCTGCATGACCTGCCGCGACGGCGGGCTGGCGGAACGCGGTGATCGTCGCGCGGACGCCGCTGCCCACGCGGCCCGACTGGAGACCCGCATAGGCGTATCCGGCTGACCCATGTGTCCCGGATCCGCACGCGAGCGACTCCGAGGTCGCGCCGGCCGGGGTCAGGAAGACGGCGAGAGCGGCCAGCCCGGCCAGGGCGGAGGTGATCGCCGCAACTCGCTTCACATGTCCCTCGATCGGCGTCCCCCCTCCACCGGAAGATCCCTCGATCGGGGCAGCGCCGGGGCGGCGCTAGATGGCTGACCGGGAATCGGCGTGACGTCCGGGGACGTTCCAGACCAAGCCGGTCGGCTCGATCGTCCACGGTGCGTACTGGTGGTACGTGTCGTGGACGAGCGGGTTGATCCGGCGACGTGTCTGGGGCGTCATCCGGTTCGCGCTGATTCCCGGTCAGCCATCTACCATCAGCTCATGGCGCGGCTCGAGGATCGGCGCACGGGCGCCCTCGAGGCGTGGCGCTCACGGTTCGACGCGTCGCCGCTGCGCGAGGACGAGCTGTTCACGTCGATCTCCGGCGCGGAGGTGGAGCCGTTGTCGACGCCGGAGTCCGTGGAGGTCGACTACGGGCGCGATCTGGGCTTTCCGGGGGCGTTTCCGTTTACGCGCGGGGTGTATCCGTCGATGTACCGCGGCCGCTTGTGGACGATGCGGCAGTTCGCGGGGTTTGGAACGGCGGAGGAGACGAACGAGCGGTTCCGGTACCTCCTCGAGCATGGGCAGACGGGGTTGTCGTGCGCGTTCGACATGCCGGCGTTGATGGGGGTCGATTCGGACTCGCCGCGCGCTCTCGGTGAGGTGGGTCGGGAGGGTGTGGCGGTCGCGTCGTTGGAGGACATGGAGATCCTGTTCTCGGGGATCCCTTTGGGCGAGGTGTCGACGTCGATGACGATCAACTCGTCGGCGGCGATCGCGCTGGCGATGTACCTGGTGGTCGGCGAGGCGCAGGGGGTGCCGCGCGAGAGGCTGCGGGGCACGATCCAGACGGACATCCTCAAGGAGTACATCGCGCAGAAGGAGTTCATCTTCCCGCCGGGCCCGTCGATGCGGTTGGTGACGGACATGGTGGAGTTCTGTGCGACGGAGATGCCGTTGTGGCATCCGATCTCGGTGTCGGGCTACCACATCCGCGAAGCGGGGTCGACGGCGGCGCAGGAGCTCGCATTCACGCTGAAGGACGGCTTCACGTATGTGGAGTGGGCGCTCGAGCGCGGCCTGGAGGTGGACGCCTTCGCGCCGCGGCTGTCGTTCTTCTTCAACGCGCATCTCGACTTCTTCGAGGAGATCGCGAAGTACCGGGCGGCGCGGCGGATCTGGGCGCGCGAGATGCGCGATCGGTACGGGGCGCGCGACGAGCGCTCCATGTTGATGCGGTTCCACACCCAGACAGCGGGGGTGTCGCTGACGTGGCAGCAGCCGCTGGTGAACGTCGCGCGGACGGCGATCGAGGCACTCGCGGCGGTGCTCGGCGGGACGCAGTCGCTGCACACCAATTCCTACGACGAGGCGCTGGCGCTGCCGACCGAGGACGCGGT
>DASSBV010000076.1:0-3287 GCA_035698545.1 Gaiella sp.
GGATCCCATTCGTACGCGTCGCGCACGCTCGTCGTGCCGGCCCAGACGAGGCCGAGCGGATACGACGGCGAGTACTTCATGTCGAGATAGGCCTTCGTGGCGGGCGACAGCACGACCTTGGCGCCCTGCTCGACCGCCTTCCGCGCGAGTGCCGCGTCCTGCCAGTGCTGCGCGACCGAGGTGCGCCGGAGACGTGCACGCGCGATCTCCTCCCAGCCGAGCATCCGCTTGCCGTGGGCGCGCACGATCTGCTGGACGCGCTCGACGAAGCGCCGGTAGTCGGCCGGATCGGTCGAGTGGGCCTCGTCTCCGCCGATGTGGATGTAGGGGCCGGGCGTCAGCGCCGCGACCTCGCCGATCACGTCGTCCAGAAAGCGGTATGTGAGCTCCTTGTCGATGCAGAGCGAGCTGAAGCCCACGTCGATCCCGGTGTACGGCGCGGGGGCCTTGCCGTTGCAGGTGAGACGCCCATAGGACGCGAGCGCCGCGTTGACGTGGCCGGGCATGTCGATCTCTGGCACGACCTCGACGAACCGCGCCTTCGCGTAGGCGACGATCGAGCGGTACTGGCGCTGCGTGTAGAAGCCGCCCGGCGCACCGTTCACGGCGGTCTGCGCACCGACCCTCGTGAGTCGCGGCCACGAGCGGATCGCGATGCGCCAGCCCTGGTCGTCGGTCAGGTGCAGGTGGAGGCGATTGAGCTTGTACAGCGCCATGAGGTCGATCAGGCGCTTCACCTCGTCGACGCCGAAGAAGTGGCGCGCGACGTCGAGCATCATCCCGCGCCAGGCGAAGCGCGGGCCGTCGTGGATCTTGCCCTGCGGGATCCGCCACGAGCCTTCGGCGCGTGAGCCCGTCTCGATCGACGCGGGCAGGAGCTGCCGGAGCGTCTGCGTCCCCCAGAAGAGGCCGGCGGCGCGGCGCGCCGTGATCGTCACGCCGTCCTGGTCGACCCGTAAGCGGTAGCCCTCCTCGCCGAGCGATCGATCGCCACGAGTGAGCGAGAGCACAATGTCGCCCGCGCGTCTCCTCGTCCGCGTCACGGGCAGCCTGAAGCCGGTCGCGGGCCGGAGCGCACCCGCGAGCAGCCGCCCCACCCGCACGATCTCCGGCGACCCGTCCGCGGCGACGATCCGCGCCGCCGGCGCGAGCGTGAACGCCCCTCGCTCCGGTGCTTCCGCGAGGGGCTTCGGGATCACGCTCGCAAACGAGGGCGAGATCGCGGGCGCAGCCCGGCTCACGACGAGCCCCGCGACAGCGAGCGGCACGGCGAGCACCACGAGCGCAGCGCGGCGCCTCACCCCCGCACGGCGCCGGCCGTGAGCCCGAACATGATCCTCCGCTGGACGAGCAGGAAGAACACGATGACGGGGATCGCGGTCAGCGTCGACGCGGCCATCAGCCCGCCCCAGTCCGTGTTCCGGCTGCCGCCGTAGAAGCCCGCGAGCCACACGGTGACCGTCTGGTCGGACTGGTCGCTGAGCAGGACGCTCGCGAAGATGTACTCGTTCCAGGACGTCACGAACGCGAACACCGCGGTCGCGACGAGCCCGGGCGCGGCGAGCGGCAGGAGGATCCGCACGAACGCGCCGAGCCGGCTCGAGCCGTCCACCATCGCCGCCTCCTCGAGGTCCTTCGGGATCCCGAGGATGAACCCGCGCAGCGTCCACACGGCGAACGGGAGGACGAACGTCAGGTACGTGAGGATCACCCCGGTGAGCGTGCCGACGAGGTGGTACTTCGCCAGGACGACGTAGAGCGGGATCACGAGACCCGCCTGCGGGAGCATGAGGATCCCGATCATCAGGACGATGAGGAGCTTGCGGCCGCCGAAGCGGTACTTCGCGAGCGCCACCGCGGCGAGGAAGGCGATCACGATCGACGCCAGCACGGAGAGGCACACGATGATCAGGCTGTTCCGCACCGTGTCCCAGAAGTAGTCGCGGGCCATCGCGTCGCGGAAGTGGTCGAGCGTCGGCGAGAGCGAGAACCAGGTGGGCGTCGCGCTGTTGATCTCGTCGTCCGGCTTGAAGGCCGTCGAGAGCATCCAGAAGACGGGGAAGATCATCACGGCGAAGATCACGAGGCCGAGGACATCCCAGCCCCGCCGCCGCACCGAGCGCCACCTGCTCTGCCGACGCGGGCGAACCGTGCTCGCGACGGTGCTCACGCGACCTCCCCCATCCGCACCATCCGTCGGACGTAGAGGACGCTCATCGCGGCGACCATCAGCAGCATCAGGATCGAGATCGCGGCGCCGCGGCCGAAGTCCGAGTGCGCATACCCCTCGATGAACACGTAGACGCCCATCAGGTAGTTCGACGAGTCGACGTGCGAGGCGCCGATCAATAGGTACGGCTGCGTGAAGACCCCGAAGTCCCAGATGATCGAGAGGCTCGTGAGGATGTAGACGATGGGCTTGACCGTCGGGAACGTGATGTCGCGGAAGACCCGCCACGAGCTCGCGCCGTCGATCCGAGCAGCTTCGACGAGCTCGCGCGGGACCTGTGAGAGCCCTGCGTACATCGTCACGGTGACGAACGGAAGCGCACCCCAGACGATCAGCAGCGTGACCATCGCGAGCTTCCAGAAGGTGGTCGAGTACCAGTCGTGCTGGTCGAAGTCACCGAGCCGGAGCTCCGTGAGGATGTGGTTGACGACCCCGTTCTGGAAGTTCGTCATCCAGTACCAGACCTGGACGGCGACGACCGCCGGCATCGACCAGACGAGGACGAGCCCGGTCAAAAGGAGGATGCGCACCGGCGCCGCGAGCCGCACGAGCAGCAGCGCGATCAGCGTCCCGAGCAGCATCGTCAGGCCGACGTTCACCGCGGTGAACACGATCGTCCGGACGAGCGTGTCCCAGAACACGGAGTCCTCCAGGACGGAGCGGTAGTTGTCGAGCCCGATCCACTCGCCGTGGCGCTGGATCAGCTCCGGCAGCCCGTAGCGCTGGAACGAGAGCGTCGCGAGCCGGTAGAGCGGGTAGCCGAGGATCGCCACGATCGCGACCACCACCGGGAGCACGAGGAGGTAGGGAACCGCGCCCCGCCCGACCTCCGAGACGGAAAGGGGCCGCCGCCGCCGCGCCCGGAGAGGAGGTGCGGCGACGGCGGCGGTCGTGGTGTGCGGGACGGGACTACGAGCCAAGGCGTGTCCCGTCCCGCATCACCGGCTTACAGGTCCGCGTTGAGGACGCGGGCGATGTTGTCGCTCGCCGACTGCGCCGCCTGCTTGACGGTCAGCTTGCCGGTGAGGATCTGGGCGAGCATGTTCCGGAGGATGTT
>DASSBV010000077.1:0-3480 GCA_035698545.1 Gaiella sp.
CGATCGGCTGGATCAGCTCGATCTCCATGTTCGTGTTGTCGCCCGGCATGACCATCTCCTGGCCCTCGGGCAGCGCGATCGAGCCGGTCACGTCGGTCGTTCGGAAGTAGAACTGCGGCCGGTAGCCGTTGAAGAAGGGCGTGTGGCGCCCGCCCTCGTCCTTCGAGAGGACGTAGACCTCGGCCTTGAACCCGGTGTGCGGCGTGATCGAGCCGGGCTTCGCGAGCACCTGGCCGCGCTCGACCTCCTCGCGCTTCGTGCCGCGCAGGAGTGCCCCGGCGTTGTCGCCCGCCTGGGCGAAGTCGAGTGTCTTGTGGAACATCTCGAGGCCCGTGACGACCGTCTTCTCGGTCTTCTCGTGGATGCCGACGATCTCGATCTCGTTGCCGGTCTCGATCTTGCCCTGCTCGATGCGGCCCGTGACGACGGTCCCGCGGCCGGGAATCGTCATGACGTCCTCGATCGGCATCAGGAACGGCTTGTCGGTGTCGCGCACCGGCTCCGGGATGTAGGAGTCGACGGCGGCCATCAGCTCGAGGATCTTCGGCGTCCACTCGGGGTCGCCCTCGAGCGCCTTCAGCGCCGAGACCTGCACGATCGGGATGTCGTCGCCGGGGAACTCGTACTTCGAGAGCAGCTCGCGGACCTCCATCTCGACGAGCTCGAGCAGCTCGGGGTCGTCGACCATGTCGGCCTTGTTCAGCGCGACGACCATCGCGGGCACCTCGACCTGGCGGGCGAGCAGGATGTGCTCGCGCGTCTGCGGCATCGGGCCGTCGGCCGCCGAGACCACGAGGATCGCGCCGTCCATCTGGGCGGCCCCGGTGATCATGTTCTTGATGTAGTCGGCGTGGCCCGGGCAGTCGACGTGCGCGTAGTGCCGGTTCTCGGTCTCGTACTCGACGTGCGCGGTCTGGATCGTGATCCCGCGCTGCTTCTCCTCGGGCGCCTTGTCGATCTCGTCGAAGGCGACCGCGGTGCCGCCGCTCTGCTCTGCGAGCACCTTCGTGATCGCGGCAGTCAGGGTCGTCTTGCCGTGGTCGATGTGCCCGATCGTGCCGACGTTGACGTGCGGCTTCGTGCGCTCGAACTTCTGCTTGCCCATGTCCTTATGCCTCCGGAGAAATGACTCGAATTACGGTCAACTGGACGGTTCAGCCTTCCGACTGGGTGCTCACGATCGTCTCCGCGATCGACGCGGGGACATCCTCGTAGCGGTCGAACTGCATGGTGAAGGTCGCGCGACCCTGCGTCATCGAGCGCAGGTCGGTCGCGTACCCGAACATCTCGGAGAGCGGCACGCTCGCCTTGATCGTCTGGGAGTTGCCGAGGGGCTCGAGGTGCTCGACGCGTCCCCGGCGGGAGTTGAGGTTGCCCATCACGTCGCCGAGGTAGTCCTCGGGCGTGACGACCTCCACGGCCATCATCGGCTCGAGCAGCTTTGGCTTCGCACGCTTCATCGCCTCCTTGAATGCCATCGAGCCGGCGATCTTGAACGCCCGCTCGCTCGAGTCGACCTCGTGGTACGAGCCCTCGACGAGCTCGACCCGGACGTCCACGACGGGGTAGCCCGCGAGCCCGCCCGCGCCCATCGCCTCCTGGATGCCGTCGTCGACCGGCTTGATGTACTCCCTCGGGATCTTCCCGCCGACGATCTTGTCCTCGAACTCGTAGCCGTCGCCGGGTGCCTGGGGGATGAGGTTGATCACGACGTCGCCGTACTGGCCCGAGCCGCCCGTCTGGCGCACGAACCGGCCCTGGATCTTCTCCACGGCCTGCGATGCGGTCTCGCGGTAGGCGACCTGCGGGCGGCCGACGTTCGCGTCGACCTTGAACTCGCGCATGAGCCGGTCGACGATGATCTCGAGATGCAGCTCGCCCATCCCGGCGATGAGCGTCTGCCCCGTCTCCTCGTCGGAGGAGACGCGGAACGTCGGGTCCTCCTCGGCGAGCCGCTGGAGGCCCTGGCCGAGCTTGTCCTGGTCGCCCTTCGTCTTCGGCTCGATCGCGACCGAGATCACGGGATCGGGAAACGTCATCGACTCGAGCACGATAGGGGCTGAGTCGACGGCGAGCGTGTCGCCCGTGGTCGACTGCTTCAGCCCGACCGCCGCCGCGATCTCGCCCGCGCCGAGCGCGTCGCGCTCCTCGCGGTGGTTCGCGTGCATCTGGAGGATGCGGCCGATCCGCTCGGTCTTCCCGTTGGTCGTGTTCAGCACCCTGTCGCCGGCCTTGACCTTGCCCGAGTAGACGCGGAAGTACGTGAGCTTCCCGACGTACGGGTCGGACATGACCTTGAACACGAGCGCCGAGAACGGCGCGTCCTCCGAGGGCGGCCGCGTGATCTCGTCCTCGCTCGCCGGATCCGTCCCCTGCACCGCAGGGACGTCGAGCGGGCTCGGCAGGTAGTCGACGACCGCGTCGAGCAGCGGCTGCACGCCCTTGTTCTTGAAGGCGGAGCCGAGCAGCACCGGGGTGATCGCGTCCGCGAGCGTTCCCGTCCGGAGCGCGCGCCGGATCATCTCGGGCGTCACCGAGCCCTCGTCCTCGAGGTAGGCCTCCATCAGCTCGTCGTCGTGCTCCGCGACGGCGTCGATCAGCGCGTGGTGCGCCTGCTCGGCGGCAGCGGCGTACTCGGCGGGGATCTCGCCGACCGTGAACGACTCGCCGAGCTCGTCCTCGTAGACGACCGCCTGCATCTCGACGAGGTCGACGACGCCGGTGTGGGCATCCTCCTCGCCGATCGGGAGCTGGATCGGAACCGGGTTCGCAGCGAGGCGGTCGCGCATCGACTGCACGGCGTTCACGAAGTTCGCGCCTGTGCGATCCATCTTGTTGATGAACGCGATGCGCGGCACCCCGTAGCGGTCGGCCTGGCGCCAGACGGTCTCGGACTGCGGCTGGACACCGGCAACGGAATCGAACACGGCCACGGCGCCGTCGAGGACGCGCAGCGAGCGCTCGACCTCGACCGTAAAGTCCACGTGCCCGGGAGTATCGATGATGTTGATGCGATAGTCGCGCCAGAACGCCGTCGTCGCCGCCGACGTGATCGTGATGCCGCGCTCCTGCTCCTGCGCCATCCAGTCCATCGTCGCGGCGCCCTCGTGCACCTCGCCCAGCTTGTGGGTGCGGCCGGTGTAGTAGAGGATCCGCTCGGTCGTCGTCGTCTTGCCCGCGTCGATGTGGGCCATGATCCCGATGTTGCGGACGCGGTCGAGCGCGACCCGTGTTGCCGTCGTGGTGCTCATCTCTCCTCTACCTCACCACCGGTAGTGCGCGAAGGCCTTGTTCGCCTGCGCCATCCGGTACATGTCGTCCTTGCGCTTGAACGCGCCCCCCTGCTGGTTGATCGCGTCCTGGAGCTCCGCCGCGAGCTTCGACTCCATCCCCTTCTCGCGACGCTCGCGCGCGTACGTGACGAGGTAGCGGAGCGCGAGCGTGCGGCCGCGCGGGGCCGGCACCTCGACCGGAACCTGG
>DASSBV010000078.1:0-3784 GCA_035698545.1 Gaiella sp.
ACCGCGGTTCCCGAGGTGAGCGACAACGAGCTCGTCGTCCCGTCGGGCCCGGGCTGGGGCTGCGACGTCCGCGAGGACGTCCTCGCAGCTCACCCCGTGTCGTAGGCCGACAGCCGCCGCGTGAGGGAGCCGGGAAGCCGACGGTGGTGAAGCCCGAGCTGGAGCCCCGCGAACTTGCCGAGCTCGTAAACAGCCGTGTAGGGGATCCAGCGGCGACGCCCGGTCGTCCAGAGCCATGCGAGCTCCTCGCGGGCGTAACGGGCACCTGCGCGGCGGAGAGCGGCGCGCGACTCGTATCCCTCGACGTAGGCGTGCTCGGCGGAGACGCCCGAGTCGAAGAACCGTCGAAACGCCGAGCCGATCGTGTACGCGTGCGAGTGCCGGACCGCCGCGCGCGGCTCGTAGACGAGCGAGAAGCCCGCCCGGAGCGCACGGCGCGACCACTCCTGGTCTTCGCTCATCGTCAGGTCGTCCCGGAACGGGAAGCGCTCGAGGGCCCACCGCGGCACGGCGGCGTTGACGTTGGAGAAGAGCGTCGACTCGAAGGTCAGCTCCTCGTTCTCGCCCACACGCTGGGTGCGCGGCTCGGGGCCGTAGAGGAAGTCGAGGAAGAACCGCTCGGGCGGCCGGGCATCGGCGTGGGGGAGCTGCCGCCCATAGGCGCCGGCCACCTCGGGGTCGCTGCGCGCAGCCGCCGAGAGATGCGCGAGCCAGGTCTCGTCGGCCGCGACGGCGTCCTGCGACGTGAATACGACGAGGTCGCCCTTCGCGAGCCGCACGCCGAGGTTGCGCGTGCGCCCGTGACCGAACTCGGCGGAGTCGATCTCCTGGACGAGCGCACCGGCGGCCCGCGCGACGTCGACGCTGCCGTCCGTCGAGCCCGAGTCGACGACGACGATCTCGACCTCCTCGCCGAGCGTCTGGGCGGCGATGCCCGCGAGGCAGCGCTCGAGATCCTGCCCGCCGTTCTTGACGGGGATGACGACCGAGATCACGGCCCCGTCACGCGACGGGCACGTGCTCGACGACCGTCGCGCGCGAGGGCTCGGTCGTGCGCATCGTCAACAGGGCGAGGAAGAACGAGCCGAGGATCACCTGCGTCCCGAGCGCGAGGAGCGTGAAGCCGATCGCGGTCGCGTACTCGTGCGACAGCGCGCCGAAGCCGTCGATCGCCCAGTTGACGAAGATCACGAGGATCGTCAGGAGGCCGATGCCGAGGACGATCGCGCCGGCGACGAGGCCGTGCTCGACGCTCAGCCGGTCACGCCAGCGCTCGACCCACGGATCGCGCTCGCCGAGATGCGACGCGGCGAAGGCGCGCGCGAACACGCCGAGCTGCACGATCTGCATGCCGAGCAACACGGCGAAGATGCAGGCGAAAAGCGTGTGGATCTGCCACGTCCGGCCGAGCACCGTGACCGGGCCGGCCGCCAGGGCGATCGCGCCCACCGCGCCGAGGAACAGCAACAGAAGCCCAGGGACGAAGTACAGCCAGCTCGGGCTGTAGAGCAGCATGAACTTCACATGGCGCCAGGCGTCGCCGAAGCGGTTCAGCTTCGACTCGCCGACGCGCGGGTAGTAGTCGATCGGGATCTCGCTGATCCGGAGCTTCCGGCGGAACGCCTTGAAGACCATCTCCGACGCGAACTCCATCCCGGTGGAGTGCAGGTCGAGCACGGGGAGGGCGTCGCTCCGCACCGCGCGCATGCCGCAGTGGGCGTCGGAGATCTTGACGCCGAACAGGACGTTCAGGAGCCCGGTGAGGATCGGGTTGCCGATGTGGCGATTGAGCCAGGGCATCGCCTCGCCGTGGATCGTCCCCTCGAAGCGCGAGCCCATCACGAGGTCGTCACCTGCCGCCAGGCGCTCGACGAACGGCGCCAGCTCCTGCATGGGGTACGTCTCGTCGGCGTCGCCCATCACGATGTACTCACCGCGCGCGTGCGCGAGACCCGCGAGGTAGGCGCTGCCGTAGCCCGGCCGCTCCTCGCGCACGACGATCGCGCCGTGCTCGGCGGCGACCTCGGCGGAGCGATCGGTCGAGGCATTGTCGACGACGATCACCTCGCCGCTCCGGCCGGAGCGACCAATCCCCTCGAGCGCCTGGTCGACCACCTTTCCCACCGCCTCTTCCTCGTTCAGGCAGGGGATGACGACGGAGATCTCGGGCGCGGCGCGGGACATCTCGTTCGGCGCCCGACCGTAGCACGCATGCCCGGCGGGTAGACGTCTCGGCCCGGTTGTACGCTGCCGCGGTGGCGACCCGCCGTGGCACGGTCGTTCGCGCCGGCCGCGCGCTCGTGGGTTTCGCCGAGGGGCGTGTCGCCGAGCCCGTCTTGTTCGCGGTCGCGCTCGCCGTCTACGCGCTCGTCTCGCTCGCCCTGCCGCTTCAGGCCGGCCGCGATCTGCCCCGCTACCTCCTGAGCTACGCGCAGCTCTTCGAGGCCCACGTCACCTTTCCGCAGGCGATCCTCTCTCGGACACCGGGGACGCCGCTGGTCGCGGGCGTGCTTCTCGACCTCGGCCCGGTGGTCAGCGAGGTCGGCATGGGCGTGCTCTATGCGCTGTCGATCGTCGCCTGGTTCTCCGTCGCGCGCCGCTTTGGCCCGGTCGCCGCGCTCACGACCGTCGGAGCGCTCCTCGTCTACCCCGGGTACGTCCTGCTCTTCCACGAGCTGGCGAGCGACGCGCTCTTCGCGGCGGTCTTCGCGCTCGTCGCGCTGCTGCTGACGAGAGCGGTGGAGCGGCCGACGGCCGGTCGCGCGGCTGCGTTGGGCCTCGGTGTCGCCGCGCTCGTGTTCGCGCGGCCGGTGGGCCAGGTGCTCGTCCTCCTAGGGCTCGCGCCGCTGCTCGCCGCGCGCGGGCCGCGACCCCGTGCGGCCGCGGCCGTCGCGTTCGCCGCCGGCGCCCTCGTGCCGCTCGTCGCGCTCGCCGTGCACAACTCGGTGCGGGCCGACGACTTCACCGTCGTTCGCGGGGGGTCCGCATCGCTCCTCTTCCGAGCGTTCGTCGCCGACCGGATCGTCCAGCCCGGGAACGGCGAGGCCACCGAAGAGCTCGCCCGGGCCGTCTCGCGGGAGCTCCTGCCGAACGAGCCGTACAAGTCGCGCGGCATCGATCTCGACACGTTCTTCTCCTCGGGAAGCTCGCGGATGCACGACGACCTCACCGTGCTCGCCGACCGGACGTGGGGGTGGGACGACGACTACCGCCACCTCGGTCGTGTCGCGCGGGAGGCGATCCTCGCGCATCCCGGGACGTACTCGCGGGGCGTCTCGCGTGATCTTTGGCGCCTCCTGCTGTGGCCGCTCTACGCACCCGTGGTCGACGCCCGAGCGAGCGCGCCCCCTTCGGCGCCCACGCGGCAGCTGCAGGCCAGGGCGACGGCTGCCTCGGCGCCTCCGCCTGCGACGAGCTACGAGGGCGAGCCGATCCCCTCGTCTCGCGAGTCGCCGGCCATCTCGACACCGGACGGGAGGATCCGGGAGGTGTGGACGTCGCCGAACGACCACGGGCTCGTCTTCCGTGATCCCGCCGATCGCGTCCAATCCGAGGCCCTCGACCGCCGGGTGAACGAGCTCCTCGCCGGTCTCCCCGACCGGGCACAGCGTCCTGCGCTCGTCGAGCGGCTCGACGACGTCTCGCGCGTCTACCCGCGGCCGTTCATGTGGCTCCTGCTCGGGCTCGTCGCGATCCTCTGGCGCCGTCCTCGTCGCCTCGCCGTCCCGTTCGTCCTCGCAGCATCGGCGCTCGTGATCATGGTGTCCACGTCGCTCGCGGTGTA
>DASSBV010000079.1:0-17919 GCA_035698545.1 Gaiella sp.
CTGACGGCAATCATTTCCAGGGCCGCGGAGTTCGAGAACGGGGCGGCGATGGCCGCCCCTTCTCATGCGCTAGCGGACACGTCCACTAGTCCGCGTGCAGCACGCGGCCTTCCATCCCGCCGGCGACCGTGACGAGCTGACCGGTGACGTGCCCGGAGAGGCGCTCCGAGGCGAGCACGACGACCTGCGCGGCGACGTCCTCCGGGGTCGCCACCTTGCGCAGCGGCATCGTCCGCGTGATCCGCTCGACGTCGTCGGGCTCGAGCAGGCCACGGGTCATCGGCGAGACCGTCCAGCCAGGCGCGACCGCGTTGACTCGGACGCCCGGGCCGAGTCGCGCCGCCTCGTTCTTCAGCGAGAGCAGCAGGCCGGCCTGGATCGCCGCCTTCGCCGCCGCGTAGTCCGCATGGCCGGCCTCGCCGAAGCGACCTGCGGTCGAGCCGACGAGGACGAGCGCGCCGCTACCGGTCGACCGAAGCTCGCGGAGGAAGGCACGTGCCGTGAGGAACGTCGCCGTCAGGTTCTCGCGGATCGTCTGCTCGAAGCGCTCGAGGTCGAGCTCCCAGACCGGCACGTCCTCCGACGGATACACGCCCGCGACGGCCGCGCAGACGTCGACCCGGCCGAGCATCTCGCGCGCCTCGGCGAAGAGGCGGTCGGCCTCCGCTTCGCGGGTGAGGTCGGCCCGGGCGACGGGCGCGCCGCCCAGCTCGGCCGCGAGCGCTCGGGCCCGCTCCCGGCCGCGGTGGTAGTGGACGAGCACGCGCGCGCCTTCGTCGGCGAACGCGCGGGCGCACGCCGCGCCGATCCCGCCGGAGGCGCCGGTGACCACGACACCCATCCCGCCGAGACCCGTCTCCATGAAGGTCGACCCTACTTTTCTGCCGAGGGCCTCAACTCAGCGTTTCGGAAAGAGGTCGGCCGAGCTGCGCGGCCGCCGTCGTCTGGAGTTGCTCGAGCTGCTCGGGTGTGGGGCACCAACGGGAGGAGAACGCGGTCGTGTCCCAGTCGGCGAGGCGTGCGCCGGCCTCGTACGCGCCCTGGCAGAACGCGAGGAGCGTCGTTCGAGGGTCTGCCGCCGTACGGACGGTCTCGTAGGGGAGCACCGCCAGCGACCCGTTGCCGGAGTCTGTCCAGGCGCCGACCGGCAGCGGTTGCGCGCGCAATCCCTCCGGTTCTGGAGCGGTGTACGAGTAGTAGGCCGCATCGCCCACCTTGTCGTCGCCCGGCCAGAAGCCGAACGAGATCACCTCGTGCGAGTACGCCTCGTTGCTCACCGGATCGCCTGAGCCCGGTGGCGCAAGCCGCCCGGAGAAGCGCGTCACGGCGAGGTCGAAGCTGTGCCAGAAGAAGTGCACGGGGCTCGTCTTCCCGCTGAACCAGCCGCTGAACTCCTGGAAGATCGAATCCGACCAGTCGAGGACGAGGCCGAAGCGCCGCACCGCGTCGCCGTCCCAGGCCGCGTGCTCTCGGTCCTCGGGAAACGGGGTCGTCATCGGCACCCCGAAAGGCACCTCGACGATCTCGACGTCGACGCCGAGCTCTTCGAGCACGGCATGGATCCGGACATCGAAGTCCGCGACCGAGAGCCCGTCGAGCCCGAATGCGCGCGTGCGACCGTCGGCGGTCGAGACGACCAGCGAGTCATCGAGGAAGTCGATCGTGATCTCGAACGTCGTGCCGTCGTGACGGAGTCGCCGCGTCGTCAGACCACGAACGTCGGTGTACAGCGCAGCGTTCCACCAGTGGTTGCGCGGGGGCGTCGTCGCGAGCCGGACCTTGCCCACGATCTGCGCGTACAGGTGCAGCGTGTCCTTCGTCGGCCTCCAGTCTGGGAGATGCAGCTCAGGCAGCGTCATCGGCGACGCGCAGGAAGACGTTGTCGACGAAGCACCAGCTCCAGTCCTCGCCGGGCTCCGCGGAGCGGGCGATCGGGTGGCTCTCCTCCGCCGCATGCCGGCTGGCGTGGCGGTTCGGCGACGAGTCGCAGCAACCGATCTTGCCGCAGCTCATGCACATCCGCAGATGCACCCAGCTGCTTCCCGTCTTCAGACACTCCTCGCAGCCGTCGATCCGCTCGGGGAGGTCGGTCACCTCGATCGCGTCGACGTGTGAACAGATTGCGCTCATCGGACGAATCTCCGTTTCCACAGTCAATACGTCTCGAGGGAGGCGCGGCGGCGCCCCTCTGCCTCGAACACGCGGAAGAGGCAGTAGGCCGCCGTGGCGTAGGCGAGCCCGATCAGCGCTTCGGTGAGCAAGAGCCCCGAGACGTCGCTGAGCGGCGAGCCGGCCACGATCTCGCGGGCCGCCTCGATCCCGTGGGTCAGCGGGAGGCAGCGCCCGATCGCTCCGAGCCAGCCCGGCAAGTCCTCGTTCGCGATGTTCACCCCGCAGACGAGGAGCATCAGGAAGTACACGAGGTTCGCGCCGAAGAACACGTCGCGGGCCCGGAGCCCGATCGAGCCGATGACCATGCCGAGCGCCACGCACGAGCACGTGGTGATCACCACGGCGACGGCGAGCGGCGGGATGCTCCCCGCGGCGGGGCTGAAGTCGAGGAAGAGCCAGGCAACGCAGAACCCGAACGTCGAGACGATCAGCCCGTTCGCGATGAACGGCAGCGCCCTGCCCGAGAACATCGCGAGCCTGTTGGCCGGTGTGGCGAGCAGCGGCTGGAGAGTGCCGTACTGCCGCTCGTTCGCGATCCCCATCGTCATCCCGTAGATACCCGCCTGGGCCGAGACCTGGATCGCGTTCCCGACGATGAAGAAGTCGTCGTCCTGCGACCCCGCGTAGCGGCCCAGATAGGTGAAGAACAGGATCTGGAAGAGCGGCGCCCCGAGCATCGTGGTCAGGTACGTGCCCGGGTTGATCCAGTTGAACAGCGCGCGGTACGAGATCACGCCTCCGACGAAGAAGACGCGGGCCGTGGCGCTCATGTCAGCGAGAGCGTCGCTCGGTCGCGGGCGAGCCGCTCGAAGTTCTGGAGGGCGAGCGCGCCGAGCAGCACGTAGACGACACCGAGGCCCGCGCAGAGCCCGATCTCGGGCCATGCGTCGCCGCCGAATGCGGCGTCGCGGATTGCCCGCATGCCCCAGGTCGGCGCCAGGATCCAGGAGAGCGGCCCGACCCAACCCGGCAGCAGCGAGAGAGGCACGAGCAGCCCCGTGATCAGCCAGACGGGGTATTCGAGCAGGTTCGAGAACGCGTTCGCGTGGCGGTAGAGGACGAACGTCGAGGCGAGCAGGAGGCCCATCATCCCGAGGCTCAGGATCGTCGTCGGCAGCGCCACCGCGAGCTCGAACGGGTGAGCGAAGTCGAGCGGCGCGCCGAAGAAGATCCGGCCCCAGATCAGCGTCGCGACGATCGAGTAGAGGCCGAGCGTCGCGGTTGCGACCGTCAGCGGGAGCAACACCGCGACGAACGGCGGCGGCGCGCCCACCATCAGCTCGAGCGTCCCCTGCCAGCGCTGCCACTGGATCGCGCCACCCGACCCGAAGAGCGTCGCCGACCAAACGCCCATCAGCCCCGCGCCGAGCGAGACGTAGAGGAGCGTCCCCGACTGGCTCCCCGTATCGACCATGAAGAACGCGATCGAGGCGAAGATGATCGGCTGGAGGACCGACACGAGCACGAAGAAGAGCGAGTTCGTGAGGGTCTTCAGGTGGAAGAGCCACCCCATCCAGAAGAGCCTGAACGACACGGCGCCACGCTATCGGTGTTCGGTAGGCCCCGGAGGTACGGACAACCGCCGAGTGCCCCGCTCGACGGCTCGGCCCTTGCTCAGTACCACTTGCCGCGCGCGAAGCCGCCGAACGCGAGCAGGCCGATCAGCGCGACGATGATGCCGATCCAGAGACTCCAAACGATCGCGACGACGATGCCGACGATCACGATGATCCCGCCGAGGCCGATGCCGAAGGCGCCGCGGTCGGTCGTTCCGTTCGTCATGTCCCGTTCCTTCCGGTCGAATGGCGCTGTCCGCTCGTTACCCAGAACCGCAACAGGTCAACCGCGCTCGCCGGGCGTTCGAAAGCCGCGCGGCCCGGGTAAACGTCGCGTGACGCCGAGAGGAGGAGCAACGTGAGCGAACCGGCCGAACCGCAGCCCCCCGAGCCGAGACCCCCGGACGTTCCCGAGCCCGCGCCGAGCCCCGATCCGGTGCCGACGCCTCAGCCGCCCCCCGGCGAGCCCGACCCTGGCCCGCAGGGCGACGACGACCATCCGCTCGAGGCGGACTACCCCGGCGCCGAGGATGCCGACGCACGCTGACACGCCGGTCGTGGGGCGCTCCGATCTCGCCGCTCGCGGGCGAGGCGAGGCACGGCGCCTTCGCGATTTCTCCTCGAGCGAGTGGCGCGAGATCGGCGTCCGCGCCGTCAAGGAGTCGCTCGACGACAACGTGCCGATGATGGCGTCCGCGCTCGCCTACAGCGCGTTCTTCGCCATCCCGGCGGCATTGCTGCTGCTCCTCGGCGTGTTCACGCTGGTCGCCGACGACTCGACGATCACGAGCCTCGTCAACCGGCTTACCGAGATCGCCCCGTCGGACGCGGCCGACCTGTTCGGGAACAGTCTCCGCCACCTGAGCCAGCGAGCCTCGACCGGCATCACCCTCACCCTCGTGGGCCTCGGGCTCGCGCTCTGGTCGGCGACGAGCGCGATGAGCACGGTGATCACGGCACTCAACGTCGCGTACGACCGGGACGACAGCCGGGGCTTCGTCAGGAGCCGGCTCGTGGCGCTCGCGATGGCGGTCTTCGTGGGCGGCGCGGCGATGCTCGCGGGCGGTCTGCTGATCATGGGGCCGCATCTCCAGGCGTGGCTCGGGTCGGCGCTCGACGCGCGTGGGACGGTCGAGCTCGTCTGGTGGATCGGCCAGTGGCCGATCCTTGTCGGCGCGTTCTTCTTCGCATTCGCGGTCGTGCTCTACCTCGGGCCGGATGTCGAGCACCGGCGCTGGCAGCTGATCAGCCCCGGCTCGGTCGTCGCGGTCGTCGTCTGGCTCGTCGTGTCCGGCATCTTCTCCTTCTACACGGCCCACTTCGGGACGTACGACAAGACCTGGGGCACGCTCGGCGCGGTGATCGTGACGTTGATCTGGCTCTGGCTCGCGGGGCTGTCGCTTCTGTTCGGCGGAGAGCTCAACGCCGAGACGGAGCGTCGCGCGCAGTCGATCGACGGTCGAGGGGCGCGCGCGCCGCGCTAGACGGCCGGCACGCGCGCCTCTCGAGCTCACGCAAGCGCGTGCGCGCTCTCGTTGCTGACGCGTGTCGCGATCTTCTCGACCGTCTTCAGCGCGTCCTTCTCCTCCTCCAGGTTCCGGTCGAGGAGGTCGACCGCCTTGTCCTCGCCCATCGCCTTCGCCATCCGCCGAAGCCCCTCGTAGGCCGCGATCTCGTAGCACTCGGTGCGTGCGGCCGCGCCGAGGTCGATCGAGTCGACGAGCTCCGCTGAGGCTTCGCCGAGGAGCTTCTCGTGTTCCTGCTTGAGGCCCTCCAGGCCAATGCACTTCTCGGCATGCGGCGTCTCGCCGAGCTCCTCGAACACCTTCTCGACGTTCTCGAGGTGCCCCTTCGTCTGCTCGAGGTGTTCCTCGAGCGCCCCCCGGAACTCCTTGTCCGTGACCTCCGAGATGAGCTTCGGCAGCACCTCGGTGGAGAGCGTGCGCTCGACGTACATGATGTCGCCGAGCTCGTGCAGGAACAGGTCGCGCGGGGTTGTGATCTCAGGCACGCGATTTCTCCTTTCGTGGGTTGGACAGAGCACTTACCCGCTGCGTCGTTCGAAAAACCCCCGGCCGCGAGCGATCGCCCCGGATAGGCTCTCGACGTGGCGGACGCCGAGGCGGAGAGGCTCTACGGGCTCCCGCTCGACGAGTTCACGGCCGCGCGGGACGCGCGTGCGCGCGAGCTTCGGCAGGACGGAGAGCGGGAGAAGGCGGCGGAGGTCGCGGCGCTGCGCAAGCCGGTGCTCGCGGCCTGGGTCGTCAACATGCTCGCCCGTGACGAGCGCGGAGACATACGAGAGCTCGTTGCTGCGGCCAAGCGGATCAGGGAGGGCAAGGAAGGAGCGGATGCGGCGTTCCGCGAGGTGCTCGAACGGCTCACCACGGCTGGACGCCGCTTGCTCGAGGCAGAGGGCCGTTCGGCTGATGCGACGCTCCAGCAGGTCGCGGGCACCTTGCGTGCGGCTGCGGCGGGCGACCCCGAGCTGCTCGCCGCCGGGACGCTCACGCAACCGGTCGAATCGAGCGGCTTTGGCGCGATGGCCGGCGCGTCGTCCCCGCCGCCACGGTCGCGTACCGCGACGGCACAGGCGGCGAAGAGCGTCGACCGGCGTGCGGTCGAGCGGGCGCGGAAGGCGCTGACCGAGGCGCGCGACGAGGCGCGAGCCCTCGCGCGCGCCGCGACCGCAGCCGAACGCGAGGCCGACAAGGCGCGCGAGGCGGCAGAGCAGGCACGGCGACAGGTGGCCGAGGCCGAAGCCCGCCTCGCCGACGTGCTCGGCACCTGACGCGGCGACTCCGCGGAAACCACCTGGTTCGCGGGCCGCGCTATCGCGCGGACGCCGGGACGCGCGCGTAGCGAGGCAGCAGCTCCGTGCCGCAGAACCGCAGGAACGCCTCCTGGTCGGCGCCGACCTGGTGGAGGTAGACGTGCGTGTAGCCGGCGTCGACGTACTGGTCGATCCGCTCCGCGTACGCCTCCGGGTCGGGGCCGCACACCACCATTTGCGCGACCTCGTCCTCCGTCACCATGCCCGCGGCGGCCTCGAAGTGGGAGGGAAGCGGTAGCTCCTGTCCGAGCGGCCCCTCGAGCGCCGCATTCGGCCAGCACTCGAACGCCGTGCGCCGCGCCTCGGCCTCGCTCTCCGCCCAGCACACCGTCATCTGCCCGTAGCGCGGCTTGCCGTGCCCGCCGGCTCCGTCGAACGCCTGCAGGACCTTCGCCTCTGGCGCCGTCCCGATCAACCCGTCGCCGATCCGGCCCGCCAGCTCAGCCGCCTCCTTCCCGCCGGCCGCGATCAGCACGTCGATCGGCTCGTCGGGAAGGGTGTAGATGCGTGCGTTCTCCACGGTGTAGTGGGGCCCGCGATGGCTCGTCAGGTCGCCTTGCCAGAGGAGCCGCATGACCTCGATCGCCTCCGCCAGCATCTCCCGGCGAATCTGCGTCGACGGCCAACGCTGCCCGAGCACGTGCTCGTTGAGGTTCTCGCCGGTGCCGACGCCGAGGAAGAAGCGGCCGGGCAGCATGGCGGCGGTCGTCGCAGCCGCCTGCGCGACGATCGCCGGGTGGATGCGCATCGTCGGGCAGGTGACGCCCGTACCGAGCACCAGCCGCTCGGTCTCCATCGCAATCCCGCCCAGCACGCTCCAGACGAACGCGCTCTCACCCTGTCGGTCGATCCAGGGATGGAAGTGGTCGGAGATCAGCGCGAACTCGAAGCCGGCCTCCTCGGCCTGCGCGGCGTTCCGCACGAGATCGAGCGGCCGGTGCTCCTCGCTCGACAGGGCGTACCCAAGCGTCATGGCGTCTCCTCGTTCGTGTGACGCTCGCTTGCCCCCCGCACCCCCGCTTCAAACCTGCGTTTGCGGCTCCGCCGAACGACAATCGACGATCCCTGGAGAGGCCCGGCCATCGTCCGTGGTGGGAGTCGGCGCTCGTCTACTGCCTCGACGCGAGACGACGCGAACGGCGACGGCGTCGGCGACTTCGCGGGGCTCCTCCGCGTCTCGACTACGTGTGGCGGCCGATCGCCGCGACCAGCGCGTCATCGAGCGACTCGCGGACGACGTCGCGATCGATGCCGGCGACGCGGAGCGTCCACGCAGAGGGCGTCGACGGCGGGCAGACGACGACGAGCGAGCGCCGCTCGGAGGCGAGCCTCCGCTGGCCGCCTTCGAGGGTGCTGATCGCCATGCTGTCGAGGAACGTCACTGCTGACAGGTCGAGCACGACGCTGTCGCACGTCGTCGCCTCGACGGCCTCGCGCACCAGGGCGGCGTTGGTCATGTCGATGTCGCCCTCGAGCCGGATGATCTCGACCCCGTCGCTCTCGTCCCGCGCAATCGTCATGCCGCCGTCCGTCATCTGCGCTCCTCTCGGAACGCGCGAGTCGACCGAGGTACGTGCGGGCACCGACGCAAGAGACGTCGATTATCGCACGTGCTCGGCGGCGGCTGGGTCGAGGATGACGACCGTCTTGCCGACGCGCGAGCGAACGAGCGACGCGGGCGTCTCCCGGGACGGAGGCTCGGCGAAGGCCTTCCGTGCGGCCTCGGCCTTGTCCGCGCCGACGACGAGAAACACGACCTCGCGGGCACCGCAGAGCATGGGCACCGTCATGGTCACGCGATCGACCCACGGCTCGAGCTCCGCAGGCGCGGCAACCGCCCGCGCATCGGTGACGTCGAGCGACGGCGCGTTCGGGTACAGCGAGGCCGTGTGCCCGTCGGGGCCGATGCCCTGGAGCGCGAGCCCCAGCTCGACTCCCTCCAGCTCCGCGTCGTATGCGGCGGCGGCCCGCGCGGGCGGGAGCGACGTGTCCACCGGATGCAGTCTCGGGGGTACCCGAGCGGACGCGACGAGCGACTCGCGAACGAGCAGCAGGTTGGAACGCGGGTCGCGCTCCGGGACCGAGCGCTCGTCTCCGAGCCATGCGTCCACGCCGCTCCAGTCTCGCTCCAGCTCGCCGGCGAGCTGGTACGCCCGGCGCGGCGTGGAGCCGCCGGAGAGCGCGATGTGGTCCCCTCGCCCCGCGGCGGCGGCGAGGAGCTCCGCGGCACGCCGGGCCGCGTCTTCCTCGTCCTTCGCAATCACGAGCTCGAGCGCCACCGCGGCGAGCCTACCCCCGCTCGGCGGACGCCGTGACTCTATGGCTCGGAGCTCGACCGGGTGACGCGCACAAAGGCGGGAGGCGCCTTCCGCTCGACCGGCTCGCCGGGCGCCGTGAGCTCGATCGCGAAGGTCGCGCCGGCGCCACGCTCGCTGCGAACCGCCGTCGACCCACCCATCGCCTCGACGAGCTCACGGACGATCGCCAGCCCGAGCCCCGTCCCGACCCGCCGCTCGCCCTCGTAGCGGTCGTAGAGATAGAAGCGTTCGAACGCGCGGTCGAGATCCGCTTCGGCGAGGCCCGGCCCGTCGTCGACGACCTCGAGCCGGCCCGGCCGGGCGACGATCCGCACGGTGCCGCCCCGGGGTGTTGAGCGGAGCGCGTTCTCGACGAGGTTGGAGAGCGCCTGGAGCAGCCGGTCCGGGTCGCCGGTGGCGAGCGCATCCGGCTCGGCGAGGACCTGGAGCTCGACGCCGAACGACCGCGCCGCCTGCTCGTGGCGCTCGAACGCGGACAGCGCCGTCTCCTCGAGGTCGACCGGCTCTGCGCGGACCGAGAACGCCCGTCGGCGGAGCCTGGCGAGGTCGAGCAGGTCGCCGACGAGCCGTTCGAGCCGTCTCGCCTCCCGCTCGATCACGACTCCGGTCGGCGCAGGCTCGAGCACGCCGTCCTGGAGCGCCTCGGCGTGCCCGCGGATCGCGGTCAGCGGCGTCTTCAGCTCGTGGCTGACCGAGAGCAGGAACGATCGCTCGGCGTCTTGCGTGCGGCGAAGCTCCTGCGCGAGGTGGTTGAACGACGCGGCGAGCGTCGCCACCTCCGACGGGCCCGCCTCGGGCAGCGGCGTCGGGGTCGAGCCGCTCGCAAGCGACCGGCTTGCCTGGGAGACCCGCGCGACCGGCTGGGCGACGGCACGGGAAAGGAGAAACGCGACGGCGGCGGCGAGCGCCGCGCCGACGAGCCCCGCCAGGCCGAGGCCGAGCACGAAGGGCAGCCAGTCGGCCTGCTGGCTCGAGGCTGACCGAAGGAGCACGATCGCCTCGCCGTCACTCTCGCGCGCGGCGAAGAGGAAGCGCGTGCCACGCACGTCGACCGAGCCGCTCGCGGCGTGTTCCCGGCGGAGCCGCCCGGCCGCGGCGTCGGGCAGCAGGACGTCCGCCTGAGCAGGGGTGAGGATCGCAAGCCGCTGCTCGTCGGTCGCGAGGAAGCGCCCGAGCTCGTCGTCGACGCCCCGCGCGGGGTCCTCGCGGCGCTGGGCGGCGACCAGCTCGACCTGGCGCTCGAGCGCATCGATCGCGGTCCCCTCGAGGGAGCGGCGGGTGAGCAGCGCCCCGGCGACGACCGTCACGACCAGAGAGACGAGCACCGTGCCCGCGATCCCCAGAAACAGCCGCGACCGCAAAGTCATGCGACGACCTTGTAGCCCGCCCCCCGTACCGTCCTGATCAGCTTCGGCCGGCCGAGCTTCCGGCGCAGCTGGCCGACGTGCACGTCGACCGTCCTCGTCCCGCCGGGAAACGCGATCCCCCACACCCGGTCGAGGAGCTGCGAGCGCGAGACGACGATGCCGGGGCGCGCCGCGAGGTGCCAGAGAAGGTCGAACTCGCGCGCGGTCAGCTCGACGTCGGCTCCGGCGATGGTCACGGTGCGCGCCTTCCGGTCGAGCTCCACGTCTCCCGCCCGCAGCCGGTCGTCCGTCCCGTCCGGCTCGACGCGTCTCAGCACCGCTCGTACCCTCGCCGTGAGCTCACGGGGCGAGAAGGGCTTCGTGACATAGTCGTCCGCACCGAGCTCGAGCCCCGTGACGCGGTCGACCTCGTCGTCCCGCGCGGTGAGCATCACGACAGGCAGGCTCGACGAGGCGCGGATCGCGCGGCACACGTCGAACCCGTCGGCGTCCGGCAGCTGGAGGTCGAGGATCGCCAGGCGGACGTCGTTGCGCTCGAGCTCGGCGAGCCCCTCCGTCCCGCGTGTCGCCCAGACGACGCGAAAGCCGTCGCGCTCCAGGTACGCCCGGACCAAGGCGGCGATGTCTTCCTCGTCCTCGACGAGCAGGATCGTCCCCGACATCAGGTCCCCGCCCGTAACACGCGCACGACCTGCGCCGAGCCGTCCGTCGCGCGGACGACCTCGACCCGCATGCCGACCCGGAGGATGCGGAGCGCGACCAACCGCCCATGGCGGCGGACCAGTGTCCGGCTCGAGATCGGGATCCGCGTCCGACCTGCACGAGCCCGGACGACGAGAGATCCCTCCCGTACCGAGACGAGGCGGCCCCGCTCGGTCGTGGTCTCGACGCGGCCGAACGCCCGCACGCGGACGGCGGCGCGCGCCCCGGAGCGCACTGCCTCTGCGACGAACCCCGGCTGGACGTCCGCAAGCGTCGCGGGAAGCCCGTTCAGGCGAAATCGGGTCCGGGGGCCGAGCGGGACGTCGATGTCGACGCCGTCGAGCCCGCGCAGCACGAGCACGGCGGGTGCGACCGACTGGACGATCCCACGGTCGACCGTGCGGTCGGCGGCGATCGCCGGAGACGCAGCGGCGAGCCACGCGATCGCGATGCCCGCGACGAGACGTGCCCGCATCCCCGCATCCTCCCAGGCCGTCGTTAGCGAACGCGTCCGCGCAGGTAAGCGGTGTGTAAGCCCGTCAGGCGGCCGCCGGCTCGGCCGGGTCGGTCACGAGCGCCACGTATGCGTCCTCGAGCGTTGGCTCCCGGGTCGTGACGCGGCCCACCGAGATCCCGTTCAGGCGGGCAAGGATCTCCTGCGTGGGCTCGCGACCGGCTCCGGACTGGACGACCACGACCTGCGCCTGCTCCTGGTCCTCGACCGCGACCGACGTGACGCCGTCGATCCTCCTGAGCGACTCGACCGCATCGTCCTCGATCCCGTAGACCTCGATCTCGACGACGACTCCGTCCGAGACGATCTGCTTGAGGTCGCGCGGCGTCCCCTCGGCGACGATCTTGCCGCGCGCGACGACGGCGATCCGGTCGCACAGGGCGTCTGCCTCGAACATGTAGTGGGTCGTGAGCAGCACCGTCTTCCCCGCCGCCTTGAGGCTCGCGATCATCGAGCGGAGCTCGCGCGCGCCGACGGGGTCGACGCCGATCGTCGGCTCGTCGAGGAACACGACCAGGGGGTCGTGGAGGAGCCCACGCGCGATGTGGAGCCGCTGCCGCATCCCCCGCGAGTAGCCCTCGACGCGCTCCTTCTCGCGACCCTCGAGCCCGACCAGCTCCAGGAGCTCCGCGATTCGCGCCCGCTGGACGTGCGGATCGACACCGTAGAGCTCCGCGAAGTACCTGAGGTTGTCGAGCGCGGAGAGCCGCTCGTAGAGGCCGCGGTCCCCGCCGAAGACGTAGCCGATCCGCTTGCGCACCCAGTGCGCGTCGTCGACGACGTCGTGCCCGAGGACACGCGCCTGGCCGGAGGTCGGCAGGAGCAGGGTGATGAGCATCTTGATCGTCGTCGTCTTCCCCGCGCCGTTCGGCCCGAGCAGCCCGAAGAGCTCGCCGTCGTGGATCTCGAAGCTGACGCCGCGCACGGCCTCGACCTCGAGCGAGCGCCGGCGGAAGGTTCCCGTCGTGGTGCGGTAGGTGCGGTGGAGGTCGATTGCCTCGACGACAGCGGTCACGGCGCCACGCTAGCGGGGCTGCGCTCATGGCGAGGGGCGGCAATCCGAACCTTCGCGACCGTTGACATGTCAGTACGAAGCCTGCGAGAGTAACTGCTCGCGGACGGGCGTCGGACGCTGCGGCGATGCGCGCGGAGCGGCAACCGACTCGCGATTTCGACGTCCAAGTCCACACGTGAATCAACCAGGAGGTTTGTCCGGATGAACAAGCGAGGAGGGCTCGTCATCGCCCTCGTGGCGCTCGTCGCCGCGACGCTCGCATCGACTGCCGGTGCGGGGTCGTCGGCGGCCGAGCGACTTACGGCGGTCAACTGCAGCGGCACGATCAAGCTTCCGCTGCTGACGCCGCTCACGGGTGGCGGCGGGCCCATCGGCAACGAGCAGCTCTCGTGGGCGAAGTACGCCGCGAAGACGCTCGGCCCGAAGCTCAAGCTCAAGGTCCAGATCGTCGGCGGTGACACGCCGGTCGAGAAGGGCCCAGGCGAGGCGCAGAAGGTCGCGCAGAAGTTCATCTCCGACTCGCAGGTCGCAGCGGTTCTCGGGCCGGCGACGTCGGGCGGGGTCGCGTCCGCGAGCAAGTCGCTCGCGAAGGCCGGCCTGCTGCACATCTCGCCGTCCGCGACCGATTCGTCGCTCGCCGCAGGGCCGAAGGCCAAGCGGACCGCGTCGCCGGTGGCGTTCTTCCGTGTCGTCGGCGGGGACTACGTCCAGGGGCCGACCGACGCGAACTACATGGTCTCGAAGCTCAAGGCGAAGAAGGTCGCGATCGTCGACTTCCAGGAGCCGTACTCGGTCGGCCTCGCGAACGCCGCGCAGGCGGTGCTCAAGGGGAAGGGCGTCGACGTCACACGGCTCTCGACGTCGGTCGACACCACCGACTACTCGTCCCTCGTGACCAAGGTGCCGAACGACGCGAACGTCGTGTTCTTCCCGACGCAGCAGCCGGAGGACGCGCAGACGTTCGGCCAGCAGCTGCTCGAGCAGGGCAAGCGGGCGACGATGTTCGGGGCCGACGGGACGAACAACCCTGCGGCTTTCAAGCTGCCGGGCTCGTACGTCTCGAACTTCGCGCCGGACATCAGCGGGATCAAGGGCAACAAGGCCCGCATCGCCGGGTGGCAGAAGGACAACCCGAAGGCCAGCCTCGGCTCCTTCGGCCCTCCGACCTACCTCGCGACGCAGGTCGAGATGATGGCGATTGCGAAGGCGTGCAAGGCCGGCGGCGGCTCGATCAAGAACCGCGCGTCCGTGCTCAAGTACGTCCGCGGGATCGTCGTTCCGAACTCGATCCTCGGGGGCACGTTCCGGTTCTCGAAGTCGAACAACGAGCCGGTGAACCCGAAGTTCTACATCTTCCAGATCCAGAAGAACGGCTCGTACAAGCTCGTGAACTAGCGGGTGAGCCCTTCGGTGGCGGCCCGGCGAAGCGCCGGGTCGCCACCGGAATCGATCGAGACTAGACTCGCGGCCCGCGTGGACACGTTCATCCAGCTCACGCTCAACGGGCTCACGCTCGGCAGCATCTACGCCCTCATCGCGCTCGGCTACACGCTCGTCTACGGGATCCTCAAGCTCCTCAATTTCGCGCACGGCGACGTCGTCACCGTCGGTGCGTTCATCGGGTTCGGGATGCTCCAGTTGCTCGGCGGCTCGACCGACCCGGCCGTGCCGATCTGGCTCCTCCTCCTGCTGATCACCGCCACGGCCATGGCGGGCTGCGCGGCGCTCGGCGTCGCGATCGAGCGCTTCGCCTACCGGCCGCTCCGTGACGCGCCGCGAATCGCGCCGCTGATCAGCGCGCTCGGCGTCTCGTTCTTCCTCGCGTACTCGCTGCAGCTCCTGTTCGGGTCGGAGCAGCGCGACTACGACGCGTTCTCGATGGCGGGCGGCGCGCTCTTCTTCAAGGGGTTCTCGATTGGCGCCGTGCACATCCCGCTGCTCCGGATCGTGGTCATCTGCGCGGCGTTCGCGCTGATGGTCGTTCTCTGGTTCCTCGTGAACAAGACGAGGACGGGGAAGGCGATGAAGGCGACGTCCTTCGACCGCGAGGCGGCGGCGATGATGGGGATCGACGTCGACCGTGTGATCGTGTTCGCCTTCGTGCTCGGCTCGGCCCTTGCAGGCGCCGCCGGCGTCCTCTCCGCGCTGCGGGTGCCCACGTACCCCTCGGCCGGCTTCGTCGTAGGGTTGAAGGGATTCACCGCCGCGGTGATCGGCGGTATCGGCTCGGTTCCCGGCGCGATGGCGGGCGGCCTGATCCTGGGTTTCGCCGAGGCGTACACGCAGGGGTACGTCTCGACGAAGTGGTCCGATCTCGCGGTCTTCGTGATTCTGATCCTGTTCATGCTGTTCCGCCCGCAAGGGCTGTTCGGCCGACCCGACATCACGAAGGTCTGAGGAGGGGAGACCGTGTCCGGTCACTTCGACGACGAGCTGACGAGGCCCCTCGAGGGCGCCTCGGAGGCGTCTTCGGCGGAGGGGTCGACGAGCCCCGAGGTCGGACGCGACGAGTGGGTCGCTCGGCATGGCGAGCGGGTGACGCACCGGTCGGGCCTGCTCGGGACCCTCGAGGCCCGCTTCCGCACCGTTCCGTGGTGGGCCTGGCTCACCCTCCTGGTCGCGGCGGCCTGCCTCGTCCCCGCGGTCACGGACAGCGGCTACGTCCGGCGGGTCGCCTTCGACACGGTCGTCTTCATGCTGCTCGCGCTCGGCCTGAACATCGTCGTCGGCTGGGGCGGCCTGCTCGACCTCGGCTACGTCGCCTTCTTCGGGATCGGCGCATATGCCTACGCGATGCTCGCGTCCGACCAGTTCGACCTGCACCTTCCCTCGATCGTGGCGATCCCGCTCGTCGCCCTGATCGGGTTCGTCGCCGGATGGCTCGTTGGTCTGCCCTCAAGGAGGCTCACGGGCGACTACCTCGCGATCGTGACGCTGTTCTTCTTCCAGATCTTCCTGACGTTCACGAACAACGGCGACGACGTCTTCGGCCACAGCCTCACGAACGGCCCGAACGGGATCCTGAACGTCGACGAGCTGTCGTTCTTCGGCTGGTCGCTTCCCACGACGACCTCGCAGGGGCAGTTCGCGATCGCTTACCTCTACGTCGCCGTCGTGCTGTTCGCGATCGTGTACGTCGCCCTGCGGCTCCTCGACGACTCGCGCACGGGACGCGCGTGGCGATCCCTCCGCGAGGACCCGCTCGCCGCCGAGTTGATGGGCATGCCCGTCAACTGGCTCAAGCTCCTGGCCTTCGCTTCCGGCGCCTCGGTCGCGGCGCTCACCGGAACGCTCCAGGCATCGCTCGTGGGGAGCGTCTTCCCCCAGGACTTCGCGTTCCCGCTCCTCATCACCGTCTACACGATGGTGATCCTCGGCGGTGCGGGAAGCCAGGCCGGTGTCGTGATCGGGGCCATCCTGATCAGCGTGCTGCTCGAGGTGCTCCGCGACCCCGGCGATTCGCGCGGGCTGTTCTACGTGCTCGTGCTGCTGGGCCTCGTGGGCATCTTCCGTCTCTCCCGGCAGCTCGCCGTGGTGCTCGGCGCGACGGTCGTCCTGGGGTTCGTCGCGCGGGCGGTGGCGGGGGCGATCGACGACCGCTGGACCGCCGGCGTGCCGGGCGGCGGGGGCCGCCTCGCCGGCTGGGCGTCCGACTGGGTGATCGTCCCGACGCAGCTCGCGGGGTGGATCCCGCCGGTCACCTACATCGGGCTGATCGCGCTCCTCCTCTCGCTCACGCTGCTCAACGGGTGGGTGCGGATCGCCGTGCTCGTCCCGACGCTCTACCTCGCCGCGTTCGTCTGGGAGAACGTGATGCTCGCGAAGCCCGAGCCCACGAGGTACGTCGTCCTCGGTGCGATCCTCGTCGCGGTGATGATCGTGCGGCCGAACGGCCTCCTCGGCGAGCGGCGCGTGGAGATCGTGTAGCGATGGCCGCGACACAGCCGCTGCTCGAGCTCGAGAAGGTGTCGATGGCGTTCGGCGGGCTCACGTGCGTGTCGAAGCTCGACCTCCACGTCGACGAGGGCGAGATCGTGAGCGTGATCGGCCCGAACGGCGCCGGCAAGACGACGCTCTTCAACCTCGTCACCGGCGTCTACGAGCCGATCGAGGGCGACATCCGGTTCGCCGGCGAGAGCATCAAGGGGCTCGACCCGCACAAGATCACGCGGAAGGGAATCGCCCGCACGTTCCAGTCCCTTCGGCTCTTCCTCAACATGACCGTGCGCGAGAACGTGATGGCGGCCGCCTACGGCCACACCCGCGCCGGTGCGATCAGGGCGATACTCCGCACCCCGGGGCAGCGCCGCGAGGAGCGCGAGATCCGGGCGCTGGCGGAGGAGCGGCTGGCGTTCTTCGGCGAGCGGCTGATGGGCTACCGCTGGGACCAGCCGGCCTACTCGCTCTCCTATGCGAACCGCCGCCGGC
This sequence comes from Gaiella sp., assembly GCA_035698545.1. Taxonomy (GTDB): domain Bacteria; phylum Actinomycetota; class Thermoleophilia; order Gaiellales; family Gaiellaceae; genus Gaiella. Next base: position 16,906 of record DASSBV010000079.1, read on the forward strand.
TCGAGATCGCGCGCGCGACGGCGACGAACCCGCGGCTTCTTCTCCTCGACGAGCCCGCCGCGGGGATGAACCCGCGCGAGACGCAGGAGATCGCCGAGCTGATCGGCCAGCTCCGCGAGAAGGGCGGCTACACGATCCTCGTGATCGAGCACGACATGCACGTCGTGGAGGGCATCTCCGACCGTGTCGTCGCGCTCGACCACGGAGTGAAGATCGCCGAGGGGACGTTCGGCGCGGTCGCGACGGACCCGCGCGTCGTCGAGGCCTACCTGGGCACCGGCGGGATGGCGCGGAAGTGAGCACGAACGGCGAGCCCGCCCCGTTCCTCGAGCTCGACGGGATCAACACCTACTACGGTCAGATCCATATCCTCCAGGACTCGAACCTCCGGGTCGGCGACGGCGAGCTCGTGTGCCTGCTCGGCGGGAACGCGTCGGGCAAGTCGACCACGCTGAAGACGATCCTCGGGCTCGTCCGCCCCCGTACCGGCGCTGTCCGGCTGGGAGGCGAGGACGTCACGCGGCTGCCCACCGCCCACCGGATCCGCCGCGGGCTGGCGATCGTGCCGGAGAACCGCCGGCTGTTCGGGCCGATGACCGTGCTCGAGAACCTCGAGATGGGCGCGTACCTCCGCCCCCGCGCCGACCTCAAGGAGGAGTTCGAGCGCGTCTACACGCTCTTCCCCGTCCTCTACGAGCGGCGCGGGCAGCTCGCTGGCACGCTCTCGGGCGGCGAGCAGCAGATGGTCGCGATGGGCCGCGCGCTCATGTCGAAGCCGAAGCTCCTCCTGATGGACGAGCCGTCGATGGGGCTCGCGCCGATCCTCGTCGAGCGCAGCTTCGAGATCATCCAGCAGGTCAACCAGACGGGCGTCGCGATGCTCGTGGTCGAGCAGAACGCGAACGTCTCGCTCTCGATCGCCCACCGCGGCTACGTCCTCTCGACTGGCCGGATCGTCCTCGAGGGCCAGGCGTCCGACCTCCTCGAGAACGACGACCTGCGCAAGGCGTATCT
>DASSBV010000080.1:0-16599 GCA_035698545.1 Gaiella sp.
GAGATCCACATTCCCGCCGGGCCGCGGCTCGGCGACGTCGTCGTCCGTGCCGAGCACGTGCAGAAGGGCTTCGGCGACCGTCTCCTGATGGAGGACCTGACGTTCGACCTGCCCCCCGGCGGGATCGTCGGGGTGATCGGACCCAACGGTGCCGGCAAGACGACGCTCTTCCGAATGATCGCGGGCGAGGAGCAGCCCGACGCCGGCTTGCTCGAGGTCGGCGAGACCGTCGAGCTCGCCTACGTCGACCAGTCCCGCTCGTCGCTCGAAGGGACGAACACGGTCTGGAAGGAGATCTCGGGAAACCAGGACACGATCGAGCTGGGCAAGCGCGAGGTCAACTCACGCCAGTACGTCTCGTGGTTCAACTTCCGCGGCGGCGACCAGCAGAAGCTCGTCAAGGACCTGTCCGGCGGCGAGCGGAACCGTGTGCACCTTGCGAAGCTCCTCCGCTCGGGCGGGAACCTGCTGCTGCTCGACGAGCCGACCAACGACCTCGACGTCGACACGCTGCGCGCTCTGGAGGAGGCGCTGCTCGACTTCGCCGGCTGTGCCGTCGTGATCTCGCACGACCGCTGGTTCCTCGACCGCGTCGCGACGCACATGCTCGCCTTCGAGGGCGACTCGCAGGTCACCTGGTTCGAAGGCTCCTACCAGGAGTACGCCGACTGGGTACGCGAGACGCGCGGGCCGGAGGCGCTCGAGCCGCACCGCATCGCCTACAAGCCCCTCGTTCGCCCGGGCTGAGCCCTACGCGTCCGTCAGCCAGTTCTCGACGCGGAGGCCCGGCACGCGCTCGAAGTGCCGCAGGTTGCCGGTCACGAGGGTGTGGTCGCATGCGAGCGCGGTGGCGGCGATCTGGAGATCGGCGAGGCCGAGCGGCGTCCCGGCGGTCTCCAGCTCGTGCCGGAGGGCAGCGAATCTCTCCGCGGCCAGGCGGTCGAACGGCATGACGGGGAGCGCCTCGGCGAGGATGCGGCTCAGGGCATCGTGAAGGCGCGGCGATCCGCGCCTGGCCGAGCCGTAGAGAAGCTCCGCCACCGTGATCGCCGTCGTGCACTGCTCGGCCGTGGGCGTTCTGGCAAGCCGGCGCACGAGGGGAAGCGGTGGCCGCTGCCAGACCATCGCGCTGACGGTGTCGGTGTCGAAGCAGTACACCGCTCAGGGATCGAAGCGCGGCGCGGGACGAGGTGGGTGGTTGGCCCGATCCGCCACAACGTCGCGCATGATCTCCTCGAACTCGGGCCATTCGGCGAGCGCTCCAGCGAAGGCGAGGAGCCCGACGTGTTGTGCGTCCGGCTGCTTGGGGGCGTCGAGCGGCGGGACGAGCGCAGCAGCCGGTTTCCCGCGGCGCGTCACCATGATCGGCTCGCCGGCCGCGACCCGGTCGAGCAGCTCCGAGAACCGGCGCTTGGCGTCTGCGACGTTCATCGATTCCATGATGACATCTTAGCCCGTGGATGTCATCATGTCATCTACGGCCACGTCTCGAACGCGTCAATCGCCGAGCGCCTCGACGACCATCGCCTGGAAGCGGGCGATCAGCTGCTCCGACCCGGGGAGCAGAACGCCGGACTCGAGGGCTCCGCTTCCGATCCCGCGCTGGACCGACTCGACGAGCGCTCTGTCCTCTGCGCCGACCTGCTCGTCGAGCGCCATGAAGCCCCGTAGCCAGTCGTCGTCCGTATCCTCGCCGACGAAGTAGTCGAGGAAGCGCGCCGTCCGCTCGGGGCCGCGCGGGACGATCGGGCCGATCGAGAGATTCTGGCGGCCGGGCATCACGTTCACGACCGTGTTCGGGAAGAGGAAGTGGAACTGGCCACGTTCGATCGGTCCCTCGGCGTCGTACCCACCTTTGGCAGGCGGCCGCGGGGGCCCGAATTGCGAGAGCAGCGTCCCGTCGTGCTCGAGCACGTAGGCATCCTCCGAGACGTCGATCGTCTTCGCGAGGCTCGGGTGGGCGACAGCGCAGTGGTAGCACTCGAGGAAGTTCTCCGCGCAGACCTTCCAATTGGCCGCGTACTCGTCGCTCTCGGCGCGTGAGTGGAAGCGCATCCCGTCGAGGTCGACGCCGCCCTCCGCGAGGAGCCTCGGCAGGTCGCCGAGGGACTCCGCGAGAGGCGCGGCGGAGGGGTCGGGATTGACAAAGACGAACGGCCCCCAGGCCTCGACCGAGACGGGGACGAGGGACAGCGCGTCGGGGTCGAATGCCTCCTCGCGCTCGGCCCGCGGCGCGCTCCGCAGCGTGCCGTCGAGGCCGTACGTCCACGCGTGGTACGGGCACTGGATGGTCTCGCGGCGCGCATCCGTCGCGCAAAGGACGTGGCCCCGGTGCCGGCAGACGTTCAGGAACCCGCGAAGCTCGCCGTCGCTCGCGTGGACGACGAGGACGGGCAGCGACCCGGCCCAGGCGGGAGTCATGCTGCCCGGTTCCGCGACGCCGTCGGCCCGGGTCGCGTATTGCCACGTGCGGGCGAAGATGCGCTCCTGCTCGACGCGGAGCGCGGCCGGGTCGGTGTACCAGGCGTACGGGAGGGTCCGGATCGCCGTCACGGGGTGGGACTGTCGGTTGGGAACGCGACGGCCATGGGCCGGAGGATAGGCTGGCCCGGCGCAGCAGGACGACCGGACGGCTCTTGTAAGGCTCCCCTTACACACTTTCCCGGATCTCGCTAGTGTGCGCCCCATGACGATCAGACGAGCCTCCTCGATCCTCGTTGCAGCCGCCGTCGCCGCGGCTGCTGCTCTTGCGACGGAGGCCGACGCCGCCGCTCGCCCCGCCCAGCTGGGGCCGGTGAAGTCCTACCTCGTGGCGCACACCAAGCAGCTGACAGCGTTCACGCGCGAGTTCCAGGCGATCTCGAACCGCTACTACGCGCGCGCGGAGCGCGACGGCTTCCGCCCGGAAGCGCTCGGGAGGGACGCGACCGTCCGCCGCGACCTTCTTCGCGCCAAGCAGATCTGGGTGGATGGGAACCCGCTGTACGAGCGCGTCGAGGGCATCGTCGCCGGCACCCCGTCCCTCGCGGCGTACGACGTCATCCTCGACGCCGGCTCGAGCGCCGCCGAGGACCCCGCGAGCGCCGTTCCCTTCGACCTGAAGCTTCCGAACGGCAAGGTGCTCCGGAAACCCGGCAACCTCTACAACCTCACCGAGGGAATGCTGTGGGGCACGCTGCCCAAGCTCGTGGTCGGTAAGGCGGACCTCGACAGCGACGGCAAGCTCGAGTTCGGCGAGGTGCTCCCGGAGCCGAACGCCCTGAAGGCGGCTGTCGACGCGTTCGTCCTCTACGGCGGCCGGCTCGACCGTGCTGCCCGCGCCTGGCAGCCGACGTCGTCGGACGCTTTCACGTCGGTCGTCGTGATGGTGCCGACGATGAGCGAGTACTTCGGGCAGTGGAAGACCTCCCGTTTCGTGCTCGGCGACCGTGCGAGCTCGGAGGCGTTCAACGTCGTCTCGCGTCTCTCTGACATCGGCGACATCCTCGGCGGCCTCCGCGTGATCTACGCGGGCATCCGCCCTTCGATCGCCGGGGTGGACTCGGCGCAGGCGAAGCAGACGAAGCGTGATCTCGACGCCCTGCACGCCTATGTCGCGAAGCTGCGGAAGCAGGAAAGGGCCGGCAGGCGCTTCACGCCGCAGCAGGCCGACATCCTCGGTCGCCTCGCGCAGGAGCGCGCGACGGCGATCGCGGGTCAGGTGACGCAGGCCGCAGCCCGGCTCAAGGTGAAGATCGCCCAGTAGGCGTGCGGCTCGTCGCGCTCATCGGGGTCGTCACCGCGAGCCTCGCGCTCGCCGGCGTCGGGCACGCGGCCGCCCGCGAGCCGTGGGACGCTGCCTCCGACGCGCAGCGCGCACTCTCCGACGCCGAGACCGCGCTCGTCCTGGCGGAGCCGGCGACGGTGCACGCGGATCTCGACCGCGCCGAACGCGCCGCGAACGAGCTGCTCACCGGCCGTCCTGTCGAGCTCGCCGTCGCACGGAAGGCGTTCGCGGATGCGCGCTCGGCGGCCGCTGCCGGCGACGCGCGAGGGCTCGCCGCGGCGCGCGCAGCCGTGTGGGGGGCGGTGCTGCGCGCGTCCTTCGGCGAGGCGGCGGCCGCGGCGGCGCGTGGTGACGTGGCGCGGGCGCGGGCGTGGCTCCTCGTCCGGGAGTTCCAGCCGCCGACGCGCTTCACGCGCGCGGCAGCCGACGCGACCGTCGCGCTCGACGGGCTCGCGGCCGGCACGATGCGGCCGGCTGCGGCGGCCTCGGCCGTGCGGGCGGACCTGCTCGGCACCTACGACAACCGTCTCCGCGCGGCGCTCGCGGCGGTCACGGAGACCGGCAAGAGCGGGTTCGCCGTCCGCCGAGCGGAGGAGGCGTCGGCCGCTCGGGGGTACTGGCGCATTCTCCGCGGCTCGTACGCCGCGCAGCGCGACCCCGGCGCGGCGCGACGCGTCGACACCGCCTTCGCCTCGGTCGTGGCCGCGGCAGACGCCGGCCGAGGCGACCCCGCCGCGCTACGGCGGATCGACGACGCGCTCGAGAGCTTCCGCGCGGTGCCGCTCAGCCCGGAGGAGCGCGTCCATCGCGCGGGGCAGCTCCAGCGGTTCCTCGAGCTCGTTCCGATCGAGTACGACCGCGGCGTCGAGGACGGACGGGTCACGCTCGACTTCGAGATCCAGGAGGCGATCACGTTCCGTGACGCGGCATCGAGCGCTCTCGCCGATCTCGTCCCGTTCCTGCTCCGTCGCGACCCGCAGGCGACACGGGCCGCCGTACGTCTCGTCGCCGGTCTCGGCGTCTCCCTTGCCGACGCAACCCGTGGTCGGGCGGTCGCCGATCCGGAGGCGGTGCGCGCTGCGACGAAGGAGGCGCTCGACCGGGCGTCCGCGGCGTTCCCCGAGGGGTGGGGCGACGCGAAGGGAACGGCCGACTTCGACGTGATCAAGGCCGCCCTCGACCGCGTCCAGGCGGCCGCCGCGGCCGGCGAGTGGGGTGCGGCCGAGCAGGCGCGCCTCGAGGCGTACGGCATCTTCGAGCTCGGCCCGGAGCAGCGGCTCCGCGGGCTCGCGCCCAGCCTCTTCCGGTCGATCGAGGGTCTGTTCTGGTACGGCGACGGCGGCTCCGACGGGCTCGTCCAGCTCGTCAAGCGCAAGGCGGCCGCGAACGAGATCGCCGCGACCCGCGCGGCCCTCGACGACAAGCTCGGTGAGGCCGAGACGCGGATCGGCGAGGGGCTCGGGTCGCGCACGGCCGTCGTCGTGAACAGCTCGATCATCGTCTTCCGGGAGGGTCTCGAGGCGGTGCTGATACTCGCCGCGCTGATGGCGAGCATGGTCGGCGCCCAGCGACGGCTCCGTCGGCCGCTGCTCGGCGGGGTCCTCGTCGCGCTCGTCGCGAGCGCGATCACCTGGGTGGTCGCCCAGACGGTGCTCGGGTCGCTCGCCGGATGGGGGGAGCGGCTCGAGGCCGTCGTGTCGCTCGTCGCGATCGGCGTACTGCTCTTGATCCTCAACTGGTTCTACCACCGTGTCTACTGGCAGGAGAACCTCCAGGACCTCCATCGCAAGAAGAAGCGCGTGCTCGCGGGCGCGAGCGTCGGGATTCTCTCCGCCCAGGCGCTCGGGCTCGTCGCGCTCGGCTTCTCGAGCGTCTACCGCGAAGGCTTCGAGACGGTGCTCTTCCTCCAGGCGCTGACGCTGGAGGCGGGCGCGATGACGGTGCTCCAGGGCGTGGCGCTCGGCTTCGCCGGTGTGGTCGGCGTCTTCCTGCTCGTGATCGCGCTGGAGCGCAGGCTCCCGCACAAGCGGATGCTCGTTGCGACCGGCGTCCTGATCACCTTCGTGCTCGTCGCGCTCGTGGGGCAGACGGTGCAGACGATGCAGGCGGTCGGTTGGCTCCCGGTCAGCCCCGCCTCGGTCGAGCTTCCGTACTGGTCGGGCGTCTGGCTCGGCGTCTACCCGACGTGGGAGGGGCTGTCGGCGCAGGCCGCCGCGGCGATCTTCGTCGTCGGCAGCTACCTCGTGGCGGAGGCGCTCCGCGCCCGCAAGCGACGGCGGCTCATCGCCTCCGTTGCCACGCCGGCCGTGTCACCGGCCGACCTCCCAGGCGAGATGGGCGAGCTCCGGTTCGAGGAGCTGCTCCCACGCCAGGCGAACGGCTTTCGGCGAGCCGGGCATCGAGACGACGACCGCCCCGCGGTACGTGCCGGCGGTCGCGCGGGAGAGCATCGCCGCCGCGCCGACCTGCTCGAAGCTGAGCATGCGGAAGAGCTCGCCGAACCCCGGGAGCGTCTTCTCGAGCAGCGCGGCGAGAGTGTCGTACGTGGTGTCGCGTCCTGAGACGCCCGTCCCTCCGTTGACGAGCACCACCTGAGCGACCGTGACGAGCTCGTCGACGGCCGCCCGCACCTCGGCCGGCTCGTCGCGGACGACGTGGTAGCCGGAGACCCGGTTTCCGCCGTCCTCGACCCGCTCGCGCAGCCATTGGCCGTTGTCGTCCGTCTCGGGCGCGCGCGTGTCGCTGACCGTCACGAGCCCGACCGAGATCGGCCCTCGCGCGGCCGCGGCGGCCCGGTGTGCGTCGGTGCCCATGACCGCCGATCCTAGAGCCGATACCCTCGCACGGTGACCGATCCGCCCTCGATCCTCGCGCGCGCGGAGGAGACGCTCCGCCCGCTGCACCTCGCGGCGTCGCAGGCGTGGTGGAACTCCAGCACCGCTGCCACCGAGGAGCACGAGGAGCAGCGGGTGGCGGCGGAGCTCGAGCTGTCCGACGCGCTCGCGGAGCCCGACCTCTTCCGCGAGGTCTCGGCGGCACGGGAGAACGGCGCCGAGGGCCTGGCCCGCCGCGAGCTCGAGCTTCTCTACCACGGCCTCCTGCCGAACCAGGTGCCCGAGGAGATCCGCCACCGGATCGTCGAGCTCGAGGCCTCCGTCGACTCACGCTTCAGCCAGCACCGCGCGACAGTGGGCGGTCGGCAGCTCGACGACAACGAGATTCGGCGCGTGCTTCGTGAGAGCGAAGACCCGGCGGAACGTCGCGAGGCCTGGGAGGGCTCAAAGACCGTCGGCGCGGTTGTGGCCGACGACGTCCGCCAGCTCGCCCGGCTCCGCAACGAGGCCGCGCGAGGGCTCGGCTACCGCGACTGGTTCGCGCTGGCGCTGGCGACGATGGAGATGGACGAGAACCGTCTCTTCCAGACCCTCGGCGAATGTGACGCGCTGACCGCGGGGCCGTTCGCCCGATGGAAGGCCGAGACGGACGCGGCGCTCGCACAACGGTTCGGCTGTTCGACGGACGAGCTCCGGCCATGGCACTACGAGGATGTCTTCTTCCAGGAGGTGCCTGTCACCGGCAGCGTCGACACGAGCGAGGTCTTTGCGGACTCCGACGTCGTTGCTCTCGCGCGTGAGACGTTCGACGGCCTCGACCTGGAGACCGCGGCGATCCTCGATCGCAGCGACCTGTTCCCGCGCGACGGCAAGTCGCAGCACGCCTTCTGCATCGACATCGACCGAGAGGGCGACGTCCGCGTCCTCGCGAACGTGGAGCACGACTCCTACTGGGCCGACACCATGCTCCACGAGCTCGGGCACGGCGTCTTCGACCTCGGGCTCGACCGCTCCCTGCCGTGGCTGCTGCGCGACTCGCACCTGACGGTGACGGAGGGGATCGCGATCATGATGGGCGCCCTCGTCCAGGAAAGCGGCTGGCTGCGCGACGTGGTCGGCCTCTCGGCGGTCGAGGCGGAGGCGCTCGATGCCGGCCTCCGCCGCAGAGCCGCCGCCGAGTCGCTCGTCTTCGTCCGCTGGGTGCTCGTGATGACGAACTTCGAGCGGGCTTTCTACGCCGACCCGGAGGCGGATCTCTCGCAGATCTGGTGGGACCTCGTCGCCCGCCACCAGCTGCTGACGCCACCCGAGGGCCGGAACGAGCCCGACTGGGCGGCGAAGATCCACGTCGCGTCCGCGCCGGTCTACTACCACACCTATCTCTACGGGCGCCTCGTCGCCGCCCAGATCCGCGCCGCGCTCGAGCGGGAGGCCGGTGGGCTCGTCGGGCGGGCCTCGGCGGGCGCGTTCCTCACGGAGCGCGTGTTCCGGCCGGGTCAGTCCGTGCGGTGGGACCGGCTGGTCGAGCAGGCCACCGGCGAGCCGCTGACCGCGACGCACCTGGCGCGCGAGATCGAGCTCGGCCTCGGCGGCTAGACAGGCGCGTCGCTCAGGTCGGTCAGCGCCCTCGTCTCCAGAGCGGGGTCGAGGAGGCGATGGAGGATGCGGATCGCGACCGACCCCTCGCCGACCGCAGAGGCGACGCGCTTGATCGAGCCATGGCGGACGTCGCCGGCGGCGAGCACGCCCGGCAGGCTCGTCTCGAGCCGGAATGGCTCGCGCTCGAGGGGCCACGAGCGCTCGAGTGGGACATCCATACCTGTGAGGACAAAACCCTGGTCGTCGCGTGTGATCGCCTCGGGCAGCCAGTCCGTGCGCGGGTTGGCGCCGATCGCGAGGAAGAGCCCGTCGGCCGCGACGGTTTCCTCCTCTCCGGTCTCGCGGTCGCGCAGCACGAGGTGTGTGAGCCAGCTGTCTCCTCCACCACCCACGATCTCGGCTCCGAGCCTGACGCCGACGTTCGCCGTCGCACGAACTTGCCGGACGAGGTAGTGCGACATCCCGATTTCGAGCGACGTCGCCCTCGCCACGAGAGTCACCCTGCGTGCGTATCGGGCGAGGTGGAGCGCCGCCTGCCCTGCCGAGTTCGCGCCGCCGAGGACGTAGACGTCCTGGCCGGTCACGCGATTCGCGTCGGACCCCGCGCCGCCGTAGAAGACGCCGGCTCCGCCGAGCGCTTCGAGCGCCGGGACGCCAAGGCGGCGATAGTGCGCCCCGGTGGCGAGCACGACCGCGCGCGCCCGGACGCGGCCCGCCTCCGAGAGGTCGGCGACGAGCCGGTCGCCCTCGGCCTCCAGGCTCGTGATCGACTGCATGAACACGAAGCGTGCGCCGAGGATCCAGGCCTGCTCGTGCGCCTGACGGGCGAGCAGGGCGCCGCTGATTCCGCGTGGGAAACCGAGGTAGTTCCGGATCATCGAGCTCGACCTTGCCTGCCCGCCGATCCCGGCGGTGTCGACCACGAGCGTGCGAAAGCCTTCCGAGGCCCCGTAGACGGCCGCTGACAAGCCTGCAGGCCCCGCGCCGACGATCAGGAGATCGAACTCGTCCTCGTCCGGCTCGACCGCGGAGCCGGTCGCCCGTGTCAGGTCGACGTCGCTCGGGTTCGTGAGCCTCGTGCCGTCGGGCATGATCACGACCGGCAGCTCGTCGGGCGGCGGGCTTCCCAGCAGGCTTCGCCCCTTCTCCGAGTCGGCGAGGGAGAAGGCGTGCGGGAACGCGCAGCTCTCGAGCACGGACCTGAGCTCGTACGCGCGGCCCGACCACGAGTCGCCGACCACCTGGATCGCGTACGGCGCAGTGCGTCGTTCTTCGGCCCACTCGAGGAGGAACGTCGAGACGGCCTGATGGAACTGCTCGTCCGGGGGCGCCGACGGCCTGACCACGTAGTGGTCGATCCGTCCGTGCTCGATCGCCTCGAGGATTGCCTCGCCCGCCTCGCGATAGCCCCATTCGCCCCAGCCGATCAGCATTGCCCGCCTCGCGTGCGGGTGTGCACGGCGCACCTCTGCGAGAAGCGCATCGCTCGGCTCGCCGCCGGCCGCCTGCCCGGCGAGGACGAGGGCGAGCGCCTCACCGGACTCTTCGAGCTCCACGAGATAGTGCCGCGCCTCGGCGGGGGAACCGATGCAGACCACGCGGTAGTGGCGCTCGTACCTGTCGCGGAGCTCTCGCTCGATCGCCCCGAGCGCCTCAGGGTCGGGTTCGACCGCGAGAATGACCGGCGGGCCCATGGGCCGCTGATCGTAGTCGGGAAGAGGCGTCGCGCCTAACCGGCGATCGCGTACGTCGCCGCCACGTCTGCCGTGAGATACGCGGCCGACGGGCTTCCCGCCGGCGTGAAGATCCCCACCACCGCGAGCTCCTCCGTCCGCTGGGTGTTCTCCACGATGTGCACCTCGCGCGCGTGGAGCCGGAACGCGGAACCAGGCGCGAGGGGCTCGATTGCGTCGCCGACGTAGAGGCGGCCCTCGCCGCGCAACACCCAGACGATCTCGTCGTAGAGGTGGTAGTGCCACGGGGCCTTGCCGGGCGGGATGTAGCCGACGAAAAGCGTCGCGCGCGTCGAGCCGTTGTGCGGCCCGAAGAGCACCTGGAACGATCGCGCGCCCGTCGCGTGGCCGGGCTCGACGTGGTCGAGCGCGACCGCAGGCTCCCGAGAGCCCATCGGTGCGTGCAGATCCGTCTCCGCCCCGACCGTGACCTGGAGGAACTGGAGCCCGTCCGGGCCGGCCGTGAGCGACCCGGCCGTGCCGGCGGCGACAAAGCCCGCGCAGCGCCCGTCGAGCGGCGCGTCGTCCAGCGTCCCGCCACCCGCATGGACGAACAGGAGCATGTCATTGAGGGCGTCGTCGACGGTCAACGCGGTGCCCGGCTCGAGGCGCACGGCATCAAGTGCGAGCTCGGAGCCTCGTTCCGGCGGCACGAGCGGATGGCGCTCGATGTCGCCCGCAGGCTCGGCAGCGACGCGGTCGGTGTCGGTCACCCGGGTGGCCACCGGAAAACCATACGCGTACCGCGGCGCCTACTCGTCGCCGACCATCGCGGTCGCACGGCACGTCTCGCCCGGTCTGCCCGAGGCGCGAACCCTCACCGTGTCGGGGCCGAACAGGTTCGCCACGGTGCGCCGGAGCGCAGTGCGGTGCGAGCTGCGGCCCGCGCGGACCACGCCACGGTATGCGAGCCGCCGTTCGTGGACGACCACGACGAGCCAGCGTTGCGCCGGCAGGCGGCTCCGTAGCGCGAGGTCGATCCGCAGCTCGCCGTCGTCGCCTGCGCGCACGCGCAGCTCGGCCGCGCCGCCGCCGCTACAGCGGCCCGCGACGCGCGCCTCGTGGTCTGGGCCCTCGTCGGCCCGCACCTCCACGGGAGCGAGGAGCAGCGCGACGACGGAAGCGAGCACGACCGCGAGGCGGTGAGCCATGGACGAAGCGTGCAGTGCCCCTCGACGGTGGGGCAATGGGACTTCGGTCCTACGACCGCGGGCCACCAAGCCCGTGTCGCTCGGCCCAGAGCGCCGCCTGCGTGCGATCGGTCACGCCGATCGTGCGGAAGACGTTCGTCAGGTGCGTCTTCACCGTCTTCTCGCTGATCGAGAGCTCTCGCGCGATCAGCTTGTTCGGCAGGCCGAGCGCGACCAGCTCGAGGACCTCGCGCTCGCGGTCGGAGAGCCCGTCGAGCGGCGAGGCCGTGTTCCTTGCCTGAAGCACCGCGCGCCCCGCCCGAGGGTCGAGCGGCGCCTCGCCGCGCGCAGCGGCGCGCACCGCCCGCTCGAGCTCATCCGGCTCGGCGTCCTTGAGGAGGTACCCGATCGCGCCCGCGTCGAGTGCGCCGAGGATCCGCTCCCGGTCGGAGAACGACGTGAGGACGACGACTGCCACCCGGGGGTCGGCGTCGGTGATCCGCCGTGTTGCGTCGATCCCGTCGAGCACGGGCATCTCGAGGTCCATCAACACCACGTCCGGAGCTCGTTCCTCGCAGAGGGAGACGGCCTCCTCGCCGTTGGCCGCCTCTCCGACGAGCTCGACGCCTTCGAGCGTCTGCGCGAGCTGCCGTAGGCCGGTGCGCACGACGGCGTGGTCGTCCGCGATCAGGAGTCGGATCATCGGCGGGGCAGCTCGAGCGTCACGGTCGTCCCGTCGCCGGGCTCGGAGCGTACCGCGAGGCGACCGCCCGACCCCGCCGCGAACTCCTCGAGCAGCGAGAGCCCGACGTGCCCCTGGTCTGCACGGCGGCGGCGTCCTTCGGATGTGAAGCCGGCGCCGTCGTCCCCGACCTCCAGCACAACGCCGTCCGGCGTCGAACGGAGCGTCACCGAGACGCGCGACGCGTGCGCGTGCCGCTCGACGTTGCGCAGCGCCTCGGCCGCAGCCCGGTACACGAGCCGCTCGTCCTCGTCGTTCAGGTCGAGCCTGGGCTCGATTTCCACTATGACGTCGACGCCCTGGGCGCGGAGCGGCGAGGCTGCGTCGTCGAGTGCCGCCTCGAGCCCGCTCGCCCGCAGGTTGGGCGGGTGAATCTCGACGAGCAGTGACCTCAGGCGGCGCATCGCCTCCCTCGTGCCGCCGGCGGCGGTCATCATCGTGCTGCGCATCGTCGGCGACGGCTCGTCGTTCGCGGCGGCGCTCAGCGAGTACGAGATTCCCGCGAGGTCCTGGACGACGCCATCATGCAGGTCGGCGGCGATCCGTCGGCGTTCGTCCGCCGAAGCCTCCACCGCGCGCCTGAGCAGCGCCTCCCGGTCAGCCTGCGTCCTCCGTAGCAGCCGGTCGAGCCGCGCCGCGAGCGGAATCTGGACGAGCCATAGCAGTGCGAGGCTCGCAAGGAGCAGCGCCGCGAACGGAAGCCAGATGCGCCGTCCGGTGGCCGCCACCGCGCCCCGGCGCTGGTACGTCTCGAAGAGCAGCGGCGTCCCGTCCGGCGTGCGCACCGGGAGATACACCTCGTACAGGTCGCCCTCGCCCCGCTCGTACCGGTTCTCCGGTCCTGCGAGGTCGCTGAGCTCCACCCGCGTGCGTCCGGTGCGCAGGACCTCCAGCTTCGACTCGTCGAGCGAAAAACGTGACCCGATCAGCCGAGGCTCGTCCGAATAGACGATCCGGCCGTCCCGGCGCCAAAGCTTCACACGCACGACCCGCTCGCCGAGCACGCGCTCCTGGACGACCCGGTCGACCGCGTCGATCGCGGCCTGGTCGGCCTGGAGCAGCGTCGAGCCGATCGCGGGCTCGACGATCCCCTGCCCGGCGAGCGAGGCGAACTGCCGTGCGTCACGGAGCGCCTCGCTGTGGGCGAGCTGCCGCAGCGCCACGACCGACAGGAGCCCGAACACCGCCAGGACGGCGAAACCCGCGAGCGCGAACTGCGCGACGGGACGGCTCAAACGTTGCCTCTCGGGTGTACGACCAAGGTCCCATTGTGGCCGGGACCGTGCCGTCGACACGCTTGAGCCATCCGACGAGTCATCCGGGAGGGAGATACCCATGAGACGCTCATTGATCGGCCTGGTCGCTCTGGCGGTTTTTGCGGCCACGCTTCTCGTCGCGCCGGCCGCGTTGGCGAAGGACGGCGACGTCCGCGTCGCGGGCACCTGCTCGGCGTCGAGCACGTCCAAGCTCGAGCTCAGCCGCGAGGACGGCGGCGTCGAGGTCGAGTTCGAGGTCGACCAGAACCGCGAGGGCGTCCGCTGGCAGGTCGTGCTGCTGCGCAACGGGTCGCGCGTGGCGAGCCGCAGCGCGGTGACGCGCGGGCCGAGCGGGTCGTTCGAGGCACGTTTCGTGACATCCGGCGCGGGCCGCTTCGCCGCGCGGGCGCACAGGACCGGCGAGCGCTGCTCCGCGCGGGCGTCGCTCTGGTAGAGGTTTCGCGACACGGCCGGTCGTGGCACGATCGCCGGGTGGCCGGTGGGCTCGACATCGTCGGCACCGAAGCCGAGGCGGCGGACGCACCGCGTCCGCCGCTAGTCGTCCTCGACCGGCTCGAGGCGTTCCTCGACCAGCACGGGCTCGGCACCGGCCTACTCGACGTGCGGCGGATCGGCGACGGTGGCGGCTCGAACTTCTCGTTCCTCGTCGAGCGCGGCGACGAGCGCTTCGTGCTGCGACGCCCGCCGCGGCCGCCGCTCCCGCCTTCCGCGCACGACATGGTCCGCGAGGCGCGTCTCCAGCTTGCGCTCGCGCCGCACGGGATCCGCCTTCCTCCGATCTGCGCGGTCTGCGAGGACGAGGCCGTCCTCGGTGTTCCGTTCTACGTGATGCGGTATCTCGACGGACACGTCGTGACGGGCGAGCTTCCGCCCGGGCTCGAGCGGCCGGAGGCGCGCCGACAGCTGGGCGAGGAGCTCGTCGACGCGCTCGTCGAGATCCACTCCGCCGACGTACGCGACCCGGCGCTCGCTGCATTCGCACGGAGTGGGAGCTACCTCGAGCGCCAGGTGCGCCGCTTCACACAGCTCTGGGAGATCAACGCGACGCGCGACCTGCCCGCGGTGACGGAGGTGGGCAGGCACCTCGCGGAGACGCTCCCCGAGCCGCTGCCGGACACGGTCGTCCACGGCGACTACCGCCTCGGCAACCTGATGGTCGAGCGGAACCGCCCGGAGCGCGTGCAGGCCGTGCTCGACTGGGAGATGGGCGCGATCGGCGACCCCCGCGCCGACCTCGGCTACCTGCTCGCGACGTACGCGGAGCCCGGCGGCGAGCCGAGCCCGCTCGGCGTGTCACCCGCGACGGCGCTCGACGGCTTTCCCGGCAAGCGGGAGTTGATCGCGCGCTACACCGCGGGGAGCGGACGCGAGGTCGGGCCGCTCGGATGGTTCGAAGCGCTCGCGCTCTGGAAGGCGGCCGTCTTCTGCGAGGCGATCTACGGCCGGTACCGGCGAGGCGAGCTCGGGGCCGAGGACGGGCGGGCAGCGGCGTTCGAGCACGCGGTGCCGCGCATGGCCGACGTGGCAGCAGAGCGCCTCGAGGCGGCACCAGCCACGTGACCGAGCACAAGCGCCCCGACTCGTCGGTGCGGAGCGACTTCGCCCGCGAGGACTGGAACGCGCGGTACGCGGGCTCGGAGCTCTTGTGGACGGCCGAGCCGAACCGTCGCTTCGCGAGCGAGGTGGAGGGGCTCGAGCCGGGCCGCGCGCTCGATCTCGCCTGCGGCGAAGGGCGGAATGCCGTCTGGCTCGCCGAACGAGGCTGGCGCGTCACCGGCGTCGATTTCTCCGACGTCGCGCTCGGGAAGGCCGAGCGGCTGGCCGCGAGCCGAAGCGTCGAGGTCGAGTGGGTGCTGGCCGACGTCCTCGAGTACACGCCGAAGCGCGAAGCGTTCGATCTCGTGACGGCGCTCTACCTCCAGCTACCGCACGAGGAGCTCGCGAGCGTCCTTCGCTCTGCGGTCGACGCGCTCGCGCCGGAAGGGACTCTGATCGTGCTCGGCCACGACACGACGAACCTCACGGAAGGCCTCGGCGGCCCGCGCGATGCCTCCGTGCTGTTCACGCCGGAAGACGTCGTCCCGCAGCTCGAGGGCCTCGCCGTCGAGCGCGCGGAGAAGGTGCTCCGAACGGTGGCGCTCGAGGACGGCGAGGCGACCGCGATCGACGCGCTCGTCCGCGCTCGCCGTCCACGCTGATCCTGGGTCTATCCTCCGCGCATGAGACGGGCGTGGGTGCCACGGGGCAAGTTGCAACTTGTAACTTGCTTGGCCGTCCTCGCAACGGCCGTCGCAGGCGCAGCGCTCGCCGCGAGCGCACCGCGCAATCCGCTCGTGCTGGTTCTCCGTCCGGCCGATTTTCCCGCGAAGGCCGACCCCGTCGACGCGGGGCCAATGCCGGCCTCCTTCGCCCGGAAGCTCAAAGGCATCCGGGCGGTCGGTCGTGGCGCGCAGTACTTCGCGAGCATCCCGTTCGGCCCGGAGCGGTCGCAGACGGTCTACGGGCTCGTGGTCACGACCCCGAGCATCGCCCAGGCCAAGAAGGTCTTCGCCTGGCAGAGACGGACGCAGCTGAAGCCGACACGCAGGACGTCGCCCCTGCGCCTACCGCGCTTCGGTGATCAGCAGGTCGCGCTCACGAGCACAGAGACCGACTCGGGGAGCGTGCTTGTCCGGAAGGCGGCGACCGTCTGGCGGCTCGACGTCGCCGCGGATGGTGAGCTCTCGCTCCCGCCGGCGCGGGTCCGCGACGAGCTCGCGAAGTACGCCTCGAAGCAGCGCGCGAAGCTCGGCTGAGTTCGCTCAGCGCTTCTTCACGACGAAATCGACGCGCCCGACGAGCTTGCCGTACTGCGGCTTCGCCAACGTCCCGAACGCAGGCCAGACGTAGACCTGGTACTTGCCGTTGCGGAGCCGCTGCGTCCTGCCGCCGAACTTCCAGATCTCGCCGAGGCGAAGTTTCGTCTCCGAGGGCCACGTGGTCAGGAGCTTCTTCTTGCCTTGCCACAGCTGGACGTTGTAGAAGCGCGCCTTCGCGACCGGCACCCACCGGACGAGCGGCGCTCTCTTGACGACAGCGCCACCCACGGGCAGCAGGATCCCGGTGGACGGCTCGACCGCGAGCGTCCTCGACGCGGCGTTCCCCGCCTGGTCGTAGACGCGCACCTCGTACCAGTAGCGGGAAGGGGACGTGGCCTTGCGGTCGACGAGCCGGACGCCCTTTCCCGCGAAGACGACGGCCGGCTTCTTCCCCTTGCCACCGGGTGACCGCTTCACCTCCGCGCGCACCACGTCTCCCTGGGCCGTCCACGAGACCGCGATGCCCCGAGAGGTCCGCCGCGCCTTGATCACGGGCCGGGCCGGCTTCGTGTGGTCGTAGCGGAGCTCGAAGGTCACGGGGGCGCTGAGGTGACCGACCGCATCGCGGCATTGGCCCACGAGCTTCGCCGGGTTGCCGTCCGGCCCCGCGTAGGTCACCGGCGCGGTGCAGTCGGCGACGCCCGAGCCGCCGTCCTGGCC
>DASSBV010000081.1:0-3614 GCA_035698545.1 Gaiella sp.
GACGCCCTCCTTCGCCTCGATCGCCTGGTGGAGGCCCTCGCTCCAGCGGCGGCCCTCCATGATCCGGCCGGTGAACTCGTCGACGATCTTCACCTCGCCGTCCTGGACGACGTAGTCGATGTCGCGCTTGTAGAGCGACTCGGCCTTGAGCGCCTGGTTCAGATGGTTGACGAGCTGGACGTTGCGGGGGTCGTAGAGGTTCTCGATGCCGAGTGCCCGCTCGACCTTGTCGAGCGCGACCTGGGCCGGCGACACCGTCTTGAACTTCTCGTCGTAGAGGAAGTCGGCGCCCGAGAGCTCGGTCTCGTCCTCGCCCTTCATCGCCTTGCGGGTCAACGGTGCGCCCTCGAGCTCGCGGACGACCCGCGCGAAGTCGTAGTACGTCTTCGCGGCGGTCTCCGGCTCGCCGGAGATGATCAGCGGCGTGCGCGCCTCGTCGATCAGGATGGAGTCGACCTCGTCCACGATCGCGAACGTGTGGCCGCGCTGGACCGTGCCCTCGAGCGAGACCGCCATGTTGTCGCGGAGGTAGTCGAAGCCGAACTCGGAGTTCGTCCCGTAGGTGATGTCGGCCTCGTAGGCAGCCTTCCGCTCGGCGTGCGGCATCATGTTCTCGATCGCGGCGACCGTGACCCCGAGCCGGTCGAACACGGGCCGGTTCCACTCCGCGTCGCGCTTCGCGAGGTAGTCGTTGACCGTGACGAGATGGACGTTCTCGCCGCTGAGCGCGTTCAGGTACAGCGGCGCGCTCGCGACGAACGTCTTGCCCTCGCCGGTCTTCATCTCGGCGATGTCGCCGTCGTGGAGCACGATCCCGCCCATCAGCTGCACGTCGAACAGGCGCTGACCCGACTCGCGCCTGCGCGCCTCGCGGACCGCGGCGAACGCCTCGTAGAGGATGTCGTCGAGGTCCTCGCCGTTGGAGAGCCGCTCCTTGAACTCGGCTGTCTTCGCGAGCAGGTCAGCGTCGGACAGCGCCTCGAACTCCGGCTCGAGCGAGGTGATGTAGGCGGCCTGCTCGGCGAGCCGCTTGCGGCGCCTGCCCTCGCCGATGCGAAGGACCTTCTCGAACTTCCCGAAGCTCTCACCGGGCATGGACAGAGGGTACCGGCTCATCGAGGCGGCGCCCGCGCGCCCGAGATTCCGAACCGTCTCATCATGCTCCCTTCACGGAAGCCTGCCCATCATTCGGTCGTGAAGCGACTTTTGCTCGTCGGCGCCGCGACCATGCTGGCTTTCGCCGGGTCCGCAGGCGCGCTCCTCACGCCGGGCCGGCATGTCGCGACACCGGCGCCGGTGACGGCGCTCTCGGTGACCGGCCACGCGGTCGCGTACTCCGTCGGGCGCACCCGCGCGAACTGCGGGTCGGTGGCGCTCTGGAACAGCGCGACCCGGGCTCGCTGGACGTTCGGCTCGCGCACGATCGTCGGCTGCGAGGAGGGCCCGAGCGGCGGATTCGGCATTCCCAGCGTCGCCACGACCGGCACTCGCGTGTTCTGGCTAACGGGAATCGGTGGCAACACCACAGACTGGCAACTCTGGACGGCGACGCCGACGCGTCCGGCCGCGCGGCGCCTCGCGTTCGCGTCCTCCGATACGGACGGGTCGCCCGCGATCGTCCTCGGCCCAGGAACGTCGGAGGGCGTGCCCTATGCGGTCGGCGGGACACTCACGTACGTCTCGTCGTCGGGCGCACGGCTGTTCCGTGTCGACCTCGGCAGTCCCGTGCGCCTCGTGGCGGCCGGGAGGGGCCCCGGCCCGGCGCGAGTCGTCACCGCCCTCGCCGACGGTCGCGTCCTCGTGCTGTCGGGTACCGGCGAGGTGCTCCGGACGGCTTCGTACGAGCCCGGCGAGGTCGTCGCCGTCGCGCTCGCGGGAACGGGCCAGGTCGTGCAGACCGGGCGGGACGTGAGCGTGTGCTGCTCGCCGACCGGGCCGTTCGTGACGATGCTCCCTCCTGGCGCGACAATGCTCGACTACCGCCAGCCCACGATCGTGTATCGCCGGGGTGTCCAGGTCAGGTCACGGCAAATCCCGAGCGAGGCCGACCAGCTCGTCCGCGTGATCCCCGTCAAGCCGTGGCAGGCGATGCCGTTCGCGACCGACACCGCCGGCTCGGCGTGGGCGACCGGCCGCACCGTGAGCTTCCGCTCGGGCCCGCTTCGCTAGTGGAATGGCGCTCGGTCGTCCGTCGTTCATGTCGATGACGACGAAGCGATGCGCTTTCTCAGTGTCACCCTCCGCGCGCCCGCGGGCCGGCTCGAGGATCTCGCCGGCTTCTACGAGCGGCTTGGGCTCGAGGTCCAGTCGGAGGGCAAGCGCGCAATCTCCTTTCGGATCGGCGAGACCGAGCTCGAGCTCGTTGCCTCGGAGGGCGAGCCCTTCTACCACTTCGCCCTGCTCGTTCCCGGGAACCGATTCGAGCCCGCCTACGCGTTGGCCGGCGCCGTCGCCGAGCTCCTTCCCGACCGAGAGACGGGGGATACGGTCTTCGACTCCGACAACTGGCGCTCGCTCGCGTGCTACTTCCACGATCCTGCCGGCAACATCGTCGAGCTGATCGCCCACCGCGGATTTCTCGAGACCGGGCTCGACGGCGAGTTCGAGGCAGCGGAGCTGGTCGGCCTGTCCGAGCTCGGGCTCGTCGGAGACCGGTCGCCGATGGCCGACCGGCTGGCGGCCGGGCTCGGCCTCGAGCTCTGGGACGGAACCCTGGCGGAGCCGAGCCGGCTCGCGTTCGTCGGCGAGCGCGGCCGCACGCTGATCCTTGCCCCGCCGGGACGCGGCTGGGTTCCCACGGGCCGGGCAGCCGAGGCGCATCCCGTCGACGCGGTGCTCGCGGGCCGCCGCGATGCCCGGCTCGAGCTGGCCGAGGGGGACGTGCGGTACCGGCTCCGGTCCGTCGCCGAGTAGGCGCTACAGCGGCGAGACCGCGATCTCCCAGATTGCTCCCGCGAGGCGCACCGCTGTGACGACGTAGGTCGCGTGCCGCGCGGCCGCGACGCGCTCGAGCGCGGGAACGCCTTGCAGGGTCGGCTCGCCGTCGATGCGCACCGTTCGCTCGGCGCCGTCCCAGGCGATCTCGACCTCGTTTCCGGCGGGGGCGTCGTCAAGCTCGATCGTCTCGATCCGCCGCGCGGCGACTGCCCAGGTCGTCCCCTCCCTGCGGACGGCGTGCGCGCGAAAGGGCGGAGCGACGGACGGCACGCCGCGGAACGACTCGGGATCGGTGTCGCCTTCCTCGACGAGCAGCGAGCCGTCGGCGAGGGCGACGAACCACGCCTCGGAGCCGGTCGCGTCGAGCTCGATCGTCGCAACGGCATCCCATTCGCGCTGCCGGTGGAGCCCATGGATCCCGACCTCGCCCCAGTGGGGGCCGGGGTCGTGCGGCAGCGGCACCGGCTACCCGTTCGTGGGGCGCGGGCCCTGCTCGATCTCCTCGACGGGCACGGGGCCGGGCGCCGAGCCCTGCACGCGGCGGCGCGGCTCGCGCACCTTCTTGTCGCGGAGGCGCTCGACCTGGCGCTCGAGCTTGTCGACGAGGAGATCCGTCGCGGCCTCGTACGTCGACGAGGCCTCACGCCCGAACAGGTTCGGGCCCTTCATATGCAGCT
>DASSBV010000082.1:0-6391 GCA_035698545.1 Gaiella sp.
GAGAACGGCGCGGCGGGGAGGCGCTCACGACAGAGCTCCCGGAGCTCGTCCCGCCGGTCGGGGCTCAGAGCCGCGACGAACGCGCCCGCGGGGCCGATGCCGAACGTGTACGGCTCCCACCAATCCGCGAAGGCCGGATACCGGACGGTTGCCGTCAGCGTCGCGTCCTTTACGTCGCCCAGGCCCGCCGCCTGGAACAGCTCGCGTAGGTGCCCTTCCCGGGCGCCTGCCAGGCCCGACTCGTCGTCCGCGTCCGGCGCGAGGATGCGAGCCGCGTCCCAGAACGCCGAGAGCGGGCCTTCGCCGCCCGCATGGTCCCAGACGCAGGCCGCGACGACACCGTCGGGTCGCGTGACGCGTCCCATCTCGGCGAGCCCTGCGACTGGATCGGACATGAAGTGGACGACCAGCTGGGCGATGGCGGCGTCGAACGAGTCGTCGGGAAACGGAAGCTGCTCAGCCGACGCCTGCTGCACCGTGACACCCGGCAGCCGCTCGCGCGCGGCGGTGACGAACGTCTCCGACGGGTCGACGGCACTGACCCCGTCCGGGCCGAGGCGCCCGACCAGCTCGGTCGAGAGCGCACCTGGGCCGCAGCCGACGTCGAGCACCCGCTGGCCGGGCTCGACGCCCGCGAGGTCGGCAAGCTGAGGGGCAAGCTGGACCGAGTACACGCCCATGAAGCGGTCGTAGGACTCGGGTGGGACGGCGAAGCTCACGCGAGGGAATCTACGCTTCGTGCTCGCGGATGCGGGCGTCTGAAGAGATCGAGGTCCGCCGGCTCTCCGGCGGGGAGGCCCGGGCACACCTCGACGGGCTCGCGGTCGTCCTGCACGACTGTGTCGAGGGCGGCGCGTCCGTCAGCTACATGGCGCCGTTCTCGGACGACGACGCGCGCATGGCATTCGAGGGCTTCGTCGCCGAGGCAGAGCTGGGACGGCGGCTGATAATCGCCGCGTTCGACGACGGAGAGCTCGTCGGCACCGTGCAGGTGATCCTCGCCCTGCCGCCGAACCAGCCGCACCGCGGGGAGATCGCGAAGCTGCTCGTCCGGCGCTCAGCCCGCAGACGCGGGATCGCCCGCCTGTTGATGGAGTGCGCCGAACAGGAGGCCGTCGCGGAGGGGAAGACGCTGCTCGTCCTCGACACCGTGACCGGAGATCCGGCCGAGGCGCTCTACGAGGGCATGGGGTGGACACGGGTCGGCGTGGTCCCGAACTTCGCGCTCTATCCCGACGGCCGCTCGTGCGCGACGACGTTCTTCTGGAAGGCGCTGGACGACGACGCTCGTATCATCGGATCGTGAGCAGCTTCAGCGACATCTTCGCGGTCAACTCCGAAATCGAGCCGGCGGCCGAGCCCGAGATCGTTCAGCACGAATGGTTCGGTCCGCCAGAGGACGAGCTCGGGGCATGCGTCCCGACCGCGGTCGCGGTCGGTCGCTCCGATCGGGCGGTCGTCGCGCTCCGGAGCGCAACCGCGTACTCGACCGGCGTCATGCTCGACCTGGTCGCCGTCGCTCGCGGGTTGCGAGAGTCCGAGGCGAACCGGGTCTTCCACGAGCAGCACGCCGTCGACGTCGGCGAGGAACCGTCGGACTTCTTCTTGCGCGTCGGCATCGAGTACCAGGACGGCGCGCGCGTTTCCAACCTCGGCGGGCGGAGGCGGCTCTGGGGAGCCGATCAGGCGCCCGACGGGCCGATCCTGCTCCCGCAAGGCGGTGGCGGCGGTCACGCGGGCGGTGGTCGCGTGACCATGAGCTCCGGCTTCTGGCTGTGGCCGCTGCCGCCCCGCACGCCGTGGGACATCGTCGTCGAGTGGCCTGCGTTCGACCTGATGCTCTCCCGGGCGACACTCGACGGCGAGGCGCTCGTCGACGCCGCCGCGCGGTCGCTGCCGCTCTGGGACGTCGCTCCTGGCGGAGGCGACCCGACGCGAGCGTGATGCGGACAACGCTTGTGGTGAATCACCACAAGCGTCGTCCGGTGGCCGGCCGTGCGTACAGGTGCTTTCGGCGCTGCGCGGACGAGAGCAAGTTACAAGTTGCAACTTGCCGCCTCTAGGATCGCGCCATGGCGCTCCGGATGGTCACCGCGGGGGAGTCGCACGGGCCGGGGCTCGCGGCGATCGTCACGGGTCTGCCGGCGGGGCTACGGCTCGACAAGGAGACGATCGACGCCGATCTCCGCCGCCGTCAACAGGGCTACGGGCGCAGCCCGCGGCAGAAGCTCGAGTCGGACGAGGTCGAGGTGCTGAGCGGCCTGCGGCATGGGGTCACGCTCGGCACGCCGCTGACGCTCGTCGTCCGGAACCGGGACCACGCGAACTGGACGTGGGGGATGAGTCCCTGGGCGCCCGAGGGCGAGCCTTCGGGCAAGGGC
Organism: Gaiella sp.; assembly: GCA_035698545.1. GTDB lineage: Bacteria > Actinomycetota > Thermoleophilia > Gaiellales > Gaiellaceae > Gaiella. Next base: position 2,382 of record DASSBV010000082.1, read on the forward strand.
GTGAAGCCGGTGACGCTGCCGAGGCCGGGTCACGCCGACCTTGCGGGAGTCCTCAAGTACGGGCACGAGGACGTTCGCAACGCGCTCGAGCGTGCGTCCGCGCGCCACACCGCTGTCCACGTGGCCGCGGGCGCGGTCGCGAAGGCGCTCCTCGGAGAGCTCGGGATCCAGGTCCACGGCCACCCGGTCGAGATCGGCGGCGAGACGACCGACGAGGGGATGCGCGACGCAACCGACGCGGCGCGGAAGGACCGCGACACGCTCGGCGGGATCGTGGAGGTCGTCGCGACCGGCGTCCCGCCCGGCTTCGGCTCCTACGCCGAGAAGAGCGACCGGCTCGACGCCCGCCTGGCGTCGGCGCTGCTGGGCATCCAGGCGGTAAAGGGCGCCGAGATCGGCGACGGCTTCGCCCTCGCGCGCCGGCGCGGGACCGAGGCCCACGACGAGATCGACCCCGGGCTCGCGCGGCGGACGAACCGTGCCGGGGGGATCGAGGCGGGGATCTCGAACGGCGAGCCGATCGTCGTGCGTGCCGCGATGAAGCCTCTGCCGACCCTGATGCGGCCACTCGACTCGGTCGACCTGTCGAGCGGCGAGCCCGCGCAGGCGCTGGTCGAGCGCTCGGACGTGCAGGCGGTGGAGGCCCTCGCGGTCGTCGCCGAGGCGGCGGTCGCGTTCGAGCTCGCCCGCGCCGCGCTCGAGAAGCTCGGTGGCGACGCCCTCGTTGACGTGCGCGCCGCCTACGACGCGTACCTCGCCCGGATCGGCGACCGGTGGCGTCCGCGCGCCTGAACGCGCTCGACCGGCACCTCGCGCTCGCGGGGTTCATGGGATCGGGCAAGAGTCACCTGGGCGGCGAGGTCGCGAGGCGGCTCGGTCGTCTGCTCGTCGACCTCGACCGCGAGATCGAGGCGCGGACAGGCTCTCGCATCCCCGACCTCTTCGATGAGCGGGGCGACGCCGGGTTCCGAGAGGTCGAGGCGGAGGTGGCGCTCGACGTCCTTCGCGGCGCCGAGCCGGTGGTCGTCGCGCTCGGCGGCGGCGCGGTGCTCTCGGAGCGGACGCGCGAGGCGCTGGAGTCGCATGCCTTCACCGTGCTGATCGACGTCGAGCCCGAGCTCGCCTGGCAGCGCGTGTCCGGGAGCGACCGTCCTCTGGCGCAGTCAGAGGACGAGTTCCACGCCCTGCACCGGGAGCGACAGCCCGTCTACGACGCGGTCGCCGATGCCCGTGCGACCGACGTCGACGGGATCCTCCTCGCAGCCGCGGGAGTGCACGTCGAGCTGGGTGGGCTCGACGGCCTCGACGAGCTCGTCCCGGGCGATGGGCCGCTTGAGCTCGTCGTCGACGAGCACGTCGCCGGCATCCACGGCGTCCGGGCGCAGGTGGCGCTCGGGTCGCGCGACGTCGTCTCGCACGAGGTCCCGGCGGGCGAGGCGGCCAAGACCGGCGTGGTGCTCGGCCGGCTCTGGGAGGCACTGCGGATCGGTCGCGACGGCGGGATCGTCGCGCTCGGAGGCGGGTCGACCACCGACGTTGCCGGGTTCGCGGCGGCGACGTACATGCGCGGCGTCCCGTGGACGGCCGTGCCGACGACGCTCGTCGGCCAGGTCGACGCGGGAATCGGCGGGAAGACCGCGATCGACCTCACGGGCGGGAAGAACGTCGTCGGGGCGTTCCACTGGCCCGCGCGGGTCGTCTGCGACCCGGCGCTCCTGACGACGCTGCCGCAGCCCGAACGGGTCAACGGCCTCGCAGAGGTCGTCAAGACCGGGCTCCTCGCGGGTGACCGCGTGTGGGAGCGCTCGGAGCCGGAGCAGGTACGCGCCTGCGCGGCGTTCAAGTCGGGGATCTGCCTCGCAGACCCGCACGACCGGGGGCCGCGCGCGCAGCTCAACCTCGGGCACACGTTCGCCCACGCGCTCGAGACCGCCGCCGGCTATGCGCTGCCGCACGGGCGCGCCGTCGCGCTCGGGCTGCTCGCGGCGCTGCGGCTCTCGGGGCTCCCCGACGAGGAGCGGGTCGTGCAGGACGTGCTCGCGCCCGAGCCCGTCACGGTCGACCCGGATGTCGCCTGGGCGGCCCTCGCGCGGGACAAGAAAGCCGAGCGCGGTACGCCGCGGCTCGTGCTCCTGGAGGCGCCGGGTCGCCCGCGCTGGGGAGTCGAGGTGCCGGAGGGCGACATCCGTCGCGCTCTCTCGGGGCTGATCGCGGGACGCCAGTAGCATCGGGCCGTGCGCGTCGACGTGCTCAACGGCGTCAATCTCGACCTGCTCGGGCGGCGCGATCCCGGCGTGTACGGCGACGGCTCGCTCCAGGATCTCGAGACGCAGATCTACGCGTGGGCGCGCGAGCTGAGCCTCCAGGTGCGCTGCCGGCAGACGAATCACGAGGGCGAATACGTCGAGTTCCTGCACGCGGCGCTCGACACCGCGGACGGGCTCGTGCTGAACCCCGGCGCCTGGACGCACTACAGCTGGGCGATCCGCGACGCGCTCGAGCCGTTCTCCGGACCGGTGATCGAGGTTCACATCTCCGACATCCAGGCGCGGGAGGACTGGCGCCGGCACACCGTCCTCGACGGGCTGCCCAGCGCGCGGGTGATCGGCGAAGGAGTCGACGGCTACCGGCAGGCGCTCGGCCTGCTCGCGGAACGGAGGGACGGATGACACGCATCGAACGGCTCGCGGCCGGCCTGGAGCAGCCGCTCCTCGTCACGAGCCTCGTCAACGTGCGGTATCTGACCGCCTTTGTCAGCTCGAACGCTGCGGTGCTCGTCGATCCCGCGGGCGAGGGGACGCTCTTCACCGACTTCCGCTACGCCGAGGCGGCCAGCGACGTCGAGGGGGTCACGTTCGAGGAGCTGCCGCGTGCCCTGCTCGCTGCGCTCGCCGAGCGCCTGTCGGGCCGGACGATCGGCGTCGAGGCGTCGCACCTGAGCTTCGCCAACGCCGACGTTCTCCGTAACGGGGGCGTCGAGCTCGTCGCCACGGCCGGCGCCGTCGAGAGCCTTCGCGCCGTGAAGGACGCGGGCGAGCTCGAGCTGATGCGTCGGGCCGCGGCGATCTCCGATCGCGTCTTCGAGGAGCTCGGCCGCGAGCGGTTCGTCGGCCGCACGGAGACCGACGTCGCGTGGTGGATCGAGCAGGCCTGGCACGAGGCCGGAGCCGACGGGGCCTCGTTCTCCGCGGTTGTCGCGGCGGGCGAGAATGGCGCCCGGCCGCACGCGAGCCCGCGCGACGTCGCGATCCCGGAGGGCACGCTCGTCGTCGTCGACGCCGGCTGCGCGGTCGAGGGCTACGCCTCGGACTGCACGCGCACGTTCTTCACCGGCGAGCCCACCGGGAGGCTGCGCGAGGTGTACGACCTCTGCCTCACCGCGCAGCTCGACGGCCTCGCGGCTGTCGCGCCGGGCGCGAACGGCCGCGAGGTGGACGCGGCCTCGCGGGTCGCGATCGGCGAGGCCGGCCTGGCGGAGCGGTACGGGCACGGGCTCGGCCACGGAGTCGGGCTGGAGGTGCACGAGCTTCCGACCCTCCGACCGGAGTCCGACTCGGTGCTCGCCCCGGGGAACGTCGTCACCGTCGAGCCGGGCCTCTACCTGCCCGGGGAGCTCGGCGTGCGGATCGAGGACATGGTCGTCGTGACCGAAGACGGCTGCGAGCGGTTGACGACGGTCACGAAAGAGCCGGTCCAGGTCGGCTAGATGGTTGCCCGGAAATTGGCGTGATGTCCGGGGGCGTCCCAGCCCAAGCCGGGTGGCGTGATCGGCCATGGCGCGTACTGGAGGTACGTGTCATGGCCGAGCGCGTCGAGCGGGCGCCGCGTGTGGGGCGTCATCCGGTTCGCGCTGATTTCCGGGCAACCATCTAGGTACCCTGGCCCGCGTCATGGCGGAGATCGTCAACACGAACCAGTTTCGGAACGGGATGCACATCGAGCATCGCGGTTCCGTCTGGCGGATCGTCGAGTTCCAGCACGTGAAGCCGGGCAAGGGCGGTGCCTTCGTC
>DASSBV010000083.1:0-10359 GCA_035698545.1 Gaiella sp.
CGTTCACGAGCGTCGACTTTCCGGCGCCGTTGGGCCCGATCAGGCCGACGACCTCGGTGCGGCGCACCTCCGTCGTGACGCCGTCGAGCGCCCGAACCCCCTCGAAGGATCGAGATACGGCGGTGGCCCGGAGTGCTGCTCTGGGCCACCGCTCCTCGTCTGACTGACTCGCCAAGCCTCAGATCTTCGGGACGACCTTTGCCGTCACCGTTCCGACGATCTTCGGCTTGCTGTCCTGGATCCGCAGCACGCGGTACTGACGACCGAACACGCTGTGCAGCTGCGGCGAGAAGCTCACGAGGCCCGAGATCGTCGGCACCTTCTTGAACTTCTGCATCACCGCGGCGAGCCGCGCTCCGTTCGTCGAGCCCTTGGCCCGCTTGATCGCGGTCACGACGCCGTCGATCGCGGCCGCGCCGGTGACGAACCCGCCGGTGCCGGCCTTGACCTTCTTCGCCAGGGCGTTCACGGCCTTGCTCGGGTCGTCGCCGAACGCCGAGGCGTAGGTGACGGCGTAGTAGTTCGAGATCTTCGGGTCCTTCGGCAGCCAGTACGTCCCGTCGCCCGCCCACGAGTTGATGATCGGGACGTCGTTGCCGAGCGTCCGAAGCCCGGCGACGAGCGCCGGCAGCTCGCCGAACGAGGTCGACGTGACGACGACGTCGGCGTCGGCGCTGTTCAGCCGGCTGACCGCGTTGTTCACGTTGTTCGCCCCGGTCGCGTAGCTCTCGCGGTCGACGATCTTGCCGCCGAGCTCGGTGAACCGGGCCTCGAACGCCTGGACGACGTTCTTGAAGTACACGAGCAGCGTGTTCGTGGCCGTCGCCGCCGTCTTCCAGCCGCGACTCCACGCGTACTGGGCCATCGCCGACCCCTCGTCCTGGGCGACGTTGCCGAAGCTGAAGGCGAGCTTGCCCTTCGCGCCGAAGCGCTTCGGGCCCATCTGGTCGGTGCCGATGCACGGCGCGATCGTGAGGAGGCCCTTGTTGATGGACTCCTGCACGACCGGCGTCGCGTAGTCGACGTCGCACGTCGTGAAGATGATGTCCGCGCCGCCCCCGATGAGGCTCGCCGCGCACGACTTCGCCTTCGCGGGATTGTTGTTCTGCGTGTCGCAGGTGCGGATCTGGACCTTGCGGCCCAGCACGCCGCCCTTCGCGTTGAGCTGGTTGACCCGGACTTTGGCCGCAGCGAGCGCCGGGTTGTCGAATGGCGCCATGTTGCCCTTGCTGTCGAACGCCCAGCCGATCACGATCGGGTTGGACGACGCCGCAGATGCGGATGCGGCAACCACGGCGAGCGCCGCCGTGAGCGTCGCGAGGAGCGCTACGAACGCTCCGGTCTTGCTGTGTCTCATCACGCCTCCTGGGCTTGACGGGTGGACGGTTGGGGCCAGGACTCCTCCTTTGCTTTGACGAGACGGTAGAGCGCCGTGTGCAGCGGCACCGGGACCCCGTGGCGCTCTGCCTCGCGGACGAGCGAGCCGGTGATCAGGTCGATCTCCGTCGCCCTGTGTGCTTCGACGTCCTCGAGCATCGACGGATAGTGCGCGTGGCCCCGCTGGGTCGCATGGACGTTCATCTCCCACGGGTCCTCGTAGAGCTCGATGCCGGCCGCCGCCGCGACGGCCCTCCCTTCGTCGACGAGATCGTGCACGAGGTGACCGAGGTCGACCGCCGTCTCCTCGCGCGCGAAGTGGTAATCGTGCCGCAGGCCGGTGAGGGCGGCGACCGCGTTGACGGTTGCGTTGAAGATGAGCTTCGACCACCGGGCGGGACGGAGGTCGGGGAACGTCTCGGCCTTCAGGCCGGAGCTCCGCACGAGCTCGCCGACCTCTTCGACCCGCTCGTAGGGGGTGTCCTCGTACGGCCCCATCCAGGTCGCGGTGTCGAGGATGTACTCGACCTCGGTGTCCGCGTGCTTCGTCCCGGACATGAACGTCACCGCAGAGACGAGCGGCCAGTCGCCGTGGGCCCGGACGACCTCTTCGGCGCCGAGGCCGTTGAGCGTGGTCATCAACATCGCATCGGGAAACCGGCCGGCGAGGGAGGCGGCGGCATCCTCGAGGCCGTCGGCCTTCGTCGCCACGATGCCGAGGTCGAAGGCGGGTAGCTCGTCGGGGTCGGCGCTCGCGAAGAGCGTCGCGTGGCGGTCGCTGCGACCCGTGATGCGAAGGCCGTCGCGGTTCAAGGCGTCGGCGTGGTCCTCTCGACGCGTGAGGACGGACACCTGCGAGACCTCCGCGAGATGGCCCGCGTAGAGGCTGCCGATCACCCCTGCGCCGATCACGCAGACACGCTCGATCATCCGGCCTGCGCGAGCTCGGCCGAGGCCGGGCGGACACGCGGCATCACGGCGTTGGCGAACAGCTCCTGGTTCTTGATCGCCATCCAGTGCGGGGCGCCACCTGCGTTGACCGTGATCCCGATCTCCGAGATGCCAGGACAGATCTTGCGCGTCTCGGCGATGCGCTCGACGATGTCGTCGGGCGTGCCCACCCAGACGTAGTCGTCCTCGACGAGCTGCTCGAAGGGCACCTCGGCGAGCTGCTCCATGATCCCGGACGCGTAGAAGCCGTACCCCGCCTTGCCGAGCGCGTCGGCCGCAGGCTTCTCGTACTCGAGCAGCGGGGAGCTGTTGCCGTAGATGAACCCGGGCACCCAGGTGCGCGCCTCGCGCAGCGCGGTCTCGCGATCGTCGTCGAGATGGCACGCGTGGATCCACACGATGTCGGGCGTCGTCCCGTGCTCCTCGCACTTCGCGCGGTAGAGGTCGAGTTGCTCCTCGAGCGCCTTGTACGGAAGGAGCGGCGGCACCGCGACGCCCCAACCATGCTCGGCTGCGAGCTCGTACGTCCGGTCCGAGGTACCGCCGAGGAAGATCCTGAAGCTGCGTCCCGGGAACGGGACGATGTGCGAGTCGGCGACGTCGAAGTATGTGCCGCTGTGCGAGAACCGCTCGTTTCCGAGCGCGGTGAAGAGCAGGTCGACGGCCTCTTCGTACTTCGGCCGGGCATGCTCGTCGAGCGGGATGCCCGCCTTCTCGGGAATCCAGCCGTGCCCGCGGCCGACGCCCCACTCGTAGCGGCCGCCCGTGAGGATGTCCGTGACTGCGATCGCCGAGGCCAGCACCATCGGGTTGTGGTACGGCAGCGCGTGCAGCATGGTCCGGAACCGGATGTTCCGCGTCCGCTGCGCGGCGGCGGCGAAGAGCGCGGTCGGGTGCGAGGAGATGGAGAACTTCGGGAAGAAGAAGTGCTCGACCGACGCGTAGCAGTCGTACCCGAGGCGATCGGCGTTCTCGATCTGCTCGAGGACCTCGCCGTACAGCTGCTGCGGCGTCTTGCCCTCGTGGAGCTGCATCTCGGTGTAGAGGCTGAACTGCATCGACCTCCCTTCCTTGTGTGACATGTCAAGCGTCGAGTATCCCGTAGCTTGTCATGTCAGTCAATTCAGCGGCTTGGCGGAACTAGAACTCGGCTCCCTGCCAGCGGAGGTCGCGGCCGCTCACCTCGATCGCGTCGATCGCCACCTCCTGCTCGTCCGGCTCGTGCACCGGCGACCAGACTCCCCAGGAGCGGCGGTAGTAGAGGAGCGGCGGCTCGAGCTCCGGTCGCACGCCGCCGTCCTCGACGAGCGCGATCAGGAGCACGTGGTCGCCGACGGTCACCTCCTGGAGCGTCGTGCACTCGGCCCAGGCGAGCGCATCCTCGTGGAGCAACGGAAGACCCCCGTCGCTGGCGGTCCACGGCACCCGGGCAAACTTGTCCGCTTCCTTCGAGGCGAAGAGCAGACAGAGGTCGCTCCGCCCCTCGCCGATGAAGTTCACGGCGAAGGCGCCGCGCTCGCGCAGCGCGGCCAGGGTGCGCGAGCCGAGGTCGACGGAGACGAGCACCGTCGGCGGGTCGGCCGAGACGCTGCACACCGCCGTCGTCGTCAGGCCGCGCGGGACGCCGTCCTCGGTGGTCGTCGTGACGACGGCGACCCCGGACGGGAAGGACGCCATGACCTCGAAGAACGTCTGTTTCTCGATCGGCACCCGCGCTAGTCCTGGGCGGCGGCGCCGTCGACGCGCTTTGCGTGCCTGCGGACGAGGCGGCGGAAGTCGGCGTCGGAGACGAGGCCCTGCCTCGAGGTGCCGAGACGCTTCACCGCCTCGAGCAGCCCGGGCTGCTCGGCCGCGTCGACCTCGAGGCCGAGTCGCTCCAACGTGATCCGGATCGAGTCGATCCCGCTCTTCTTGCCGAGCACGATCCCCCGCTCGGCTCCGACCAGCTCGGAGGAGTACGGCTCGATCGCCGGCGGGTCGTGGAACTGCGCCGCGACGGCCCCGGACTCGCGCGTGAAGAGCGCCTCGCCCGTCACCGCCTTCCACGGCGGCAGCGGCGTGCCCGCGCGCTCCGCCACGAGGCGCGAGACCTCCCTCGCCTTGGTCAGGTCGAGCCGTGTCGGGATGCCGTAGAGCGCCTCGAGCGCAAGCGCCACCTCGAGGAGGTCGGCGTTGCCGGCCCGCTCACCCATCCCGTTGATCGTTCCCTGCACCCAGGTCGCGCCTGCCTGCACCGCTGCGATCGCGGCCGCAGTTCCCAGACCGAAGTCGTCGTGCCCGTGCCAGTGGACGGGGACGTCGAGCCGGTCGAGCGCGCGCGAGACCAGCAGCGCGGCCGCCTCCGGCGTGGCGATCCCCAGCGTGTCAACGACGACGACCTCCGCCGCGCCGGCCTCGACCGCCGCCGCGTACGCCTGGTCGAAGAAGTCGAGCGACGCGCGCGACGAGTCCACGCCGAAGAACGCCACGTGGATCCCGTGCTCGGTCGCGAACGAGACGGCCTTCGTGATCCGTTCGAGCATCTTCTCCCGGCTCACGCCGAGCGCTTCGAGCTTCCCGTCCGAGATGGGGCTCTCGATCACCGAGGCGCGGACACCGAGCTCGACGAGGGCGTCGACGTCGGCCTGAACCGCACGGGAGAAGCCCCACACCTCGGCACGAAGGCCGGCGCCGGCGATCAGCTCGACCGCGTGGAAGTCGTCCGCCGAGACCCGCGGGAAGCCCGCCTCGATCCGGTCGACCCCGGCCGCGTCGAGCGCCTGCGCGATTTCGAGCTTCTCCTCCGGCGTCAGCACGACGCCGATCGTCTGCTCGCCGTCGCGGAGCGTGGTGTCGTAGAGGCCGACCGGCGACTGCGGCTGCGGGTCGAGCGCCTGCTCGTTGATCGACCCCGTCCAGACCTTGGTGCGGTCGATCACGACTCCGCCTCCGTGTCCGACTTGGAGTTGGACACCCCAGGAACGCCGGCACCCGCCGACCGGTGTCCGACTTCAAGTCGGACACCATCGAGACGCCGCGACGCTCCCGACGTGGTCATGCCTGAACGATCCCGTCGGCGAACGGCGAGAGCTTCTCGGGGCCTGCGTCGGTGACGAGAAAGTTGTCCTCGATCCGGAGGCCGCCGCCGCCATTCCAGTAGCATCCTGGCTCGATTGCAAGGACCATCCCGGCGCGCACCTCGCCGCCGGCGGCCTGATGGGCGTACGGTGGCTCGTGAGCCCGGGCGCCCACGCCGTGGCAGATCGGATGCGTCGGCTGGCCCGGATAGCCCATCCGCTCGAGGCCCTCGCGGATCCGGCGGTCGAGCTCGGCGAGGCTCGCGCCCGGCGTGCAGAACGCGACCGCGTCGTCGTACACGCCGCGCAGGCCCGTCTCCAGCTCGACGTAGGGCGCGGTCAGCTCCCCGATGACGACGTTCTTCGTGTGGTCGGCCCAGTACCCGTCGGCGCAGACCCAGATCTCGAACAACGTCGGCTCGCCTTCGACAACCGGTCGGTTGCTCGTCGCGGTGAAGGTCCTGATCCCCGGCCCCGCCCAGACGAGCGAGAAGCCGAGCGCGAGATCGACCTTCCCCGCCCAGCCCGTCCCCTCACCGTGGACGAAGCCGAGCCATTCCGCCGCGATCTGCGCCTCGGTCATCCCGGCGCGGATCACGCCGCGGACATGGTCCATCGCCGCGGCCGCGATCTCGTTGGCGAGCCGCATCCGCTCGATCTCCTGCTCCGTCTTGGTCGTACGCGCCTCGGCGAGGAGCGGCGTCGCGTCGACGGCATCGGGAAACGCGTCGAACCAGGCTTTCGTGAAGGTCGTCGGCTCGCCGACCATGCGATCGGACGCCTGCGTGCCGAGGCTCAGCTCGAGCCCGACCGTGCCGTGCTCCAGGGCCTGCGCGGCCGCGAGCTCGAGCGTCCGCACGACCGGCGGCCGAGGGTCGTCGGGCAGGTAGCCGGCCACGAGGCGGACGTCGCTCGTCCACGCGGTCCGCGCGGCGTCGTCCGCCGAGGCCTCGACGCAGAAGAGCGTGGGCTCGCCCTCGCGGGGGAACACGACCGCGTCCCAGCCCTTCATCCCCCAGAAGCCCGTCAGGTAGAGGACGTTGTCGGGAGCCCGGGCGACGATCGCGTCGATTCCCTGCTCCGCCATGAGCCCGCGCACCCGCTCGAGCTTCGTGTCGTCACGGGGCCAGGGCATGACCCGATTCTGTCATGTCACTTCCCTCAGACGCGCTCGATCCCCACGTAGTTCTCCGCGAGCGAGGTGGCGGCGACGCGCGAGGTGCGGAGGTACCGGAGCTGCGAAAGCTGGAGGTGGAGGTCGAACTCGTCTCGGTCGGGACGGCGGTGCAGCATCGTGGTCATCCACCACGAGAAGTGCTCCGCGCGCCACACGCGGCGCAGGCACGTCTCCGAGTAGGCATCGAGGAGCGTCCGGTCGCCGCCCCCGTACCACGCGACGATCGCCTCGGCGAGGACGTGCACGTCGCGGACGGCCAGGTTCAGCCCCTTCGCGCCCGTCGGAGGGACGATGTGCGCCGCGTCGCCGGCGAGGTAGAGCCGGCCCCACTGCATCGGCTCCGCGACGAAGCTCCGCATCGGGGTGACGCCCTTCTCGAGGATCTCTCCTTCGTGCAGCGTCCAGCCCTCGACGCCAAGACGCGTCTGGAGCTCCTCCCAGATCCGCTCGTCCGGCCATTTGGACAGGTCCTCGTCCGGCGCGCACTGGAGGTAGAGGCGACTGACCTCGGGCGAGCGCATGCTCAGGAGCGCGAAACCGCGCTCGTGGTGCGCGTACACGAGCTCCTCGCTCGACGGAGCGACCGAGGCGAGGATGCCGAGCCAGCCGAAGGGATACTCGCGCGTGAACTCGCGCACGACGCCCGCGGGGATCGACGTCCGCGAGACGCCGTGGAAGCCGTCGCACCCCGCGACGACGTCGCAGGCGAGCTCGTGGGATTCGCCGTCCCGCCGGTACGCGATGTGCGGACGCTCGCTCTCGAGGTCGCGGAGCCGGACGTCGTCCACCTCGAAGTGCAGCGGGGCGCCCGTGCCGAGCCGTGCCGCGATCAGGTCCTTCACGATCTCGGTCTGGCCGTACACGACGATCGTGCGGCCGGTCAGCTCGTCGAACGCGATCCGGTGCCGCTCGCCGGCCGACTGGAGCTCGACTCCGGTGTGCACGAGCCCCTCGCGGCGCATCCGCTCGCCGACGCCGGCCTGCTCGAACAACGCGGCGACGTCGTGCTCGAGCACGCCTGCGCGAACGCGCGCCTCGACATAGTCGCGGCTACGGGCCTCGAGGATCACGTTCTCGATCCCCGCCTGGTGGAGCAGATGTCCGAGGGTCAGTCCGGCCGGGCCCGCGCCGATGATCCCGACCTGCGTCCGCGTCTCGGGCACGCGATCAGGCGCTGCCGACCGCGAGGGCCTCGTCGACCGCGAACCTGGCCGTCGTCACAGCCCTGACGTCGTCGACGGTCGCTCCGTCGAGGAGCTCGGTGAGGCACAGGCGGCCGTTGCGCCGGCGGAACACGCAGAGCTCTGTCACCACCGTGTCCACGGCCGCGGCCGCCGTGAGGGGGAAGGAGCAGCGCTCGACGACCTTCGGCTCGCCGCTCGAGGACGTCGAGGTCATCGTCACGATCACCCGCCGGGCGCCGACGACGAGGTCCATCGCGCCACCGACCCCGAGCACGTCCTTGCCCGGCACCGCCCAGTTCGCGATGTCGCCGCGCTCGCTGACCTGGAGCGCACCGAGCACCGCGGTGTCGACGTGGCCGCCGCGGATCATCGCGAAGCTCTGCGCGCTGTCGAAGTACGCGGCGCCGGGGAGAGCGGTGACCGGTCGCTTCGCGGCGTCGATCAGATCCTCGTCCAGCTCGTCGTCGGCGGGCGGCGGCCCCACGCCGAGGAGTCCGTTCTCCGTGTGCACGAACACGTTCGCAGCCTCGCCGAGGAACCGCGGGATCAGGTTCGGGATCCCGATCCCGAGGTTCACGACCTCGCCCGGACGGAGCTCTTGGGCCGCGCGGGCCGCGATCCGGTGGCGCGGATCGTCGCTCATCTCCGCTCCACGAGGACGTCGACGTAGAGATGCGGCGTGTGGATCGACTCGGGCTCGAGCTCGCCGACCTCCAGCACCTCCCCCGCCTCCGCGATCGTGACCCGTGCCGCGGTCGCCATCAGCGGGTTGAAGTTGCGGGCGGTGTGCCGGTACCAAAGGTTGCCGAGCCGGTCCGCGCGTGCCGCGTAGACGAGCGCGACGTCGGCGTTGAGCGGCAGCTCGAGCACGTGGGCCACGCCGTCGAGCATGCGCTCCTCCTTGCCCTCGGCGAGCAGCGTGCCCGCGCCGACCGGGGTGAAGAAGCCGCCGACCCCGGCGCCGCCTGCCCGGATCGCCTCGGCGAACGTCCCCTGCGGGAGCAGCGTGGCCTCCATCTCCCCCGCGTTGACGGCGTCCACCGCCTCGGGGTTCGACGTGAAGTACGAGGAGATCCCGCGCCGGATCCGTCCCTGGCGGAGCAGCTTGCCGAGACCGCGCCCGGGCTCGCCGATGTTGTTGGAGACGATCGTGAGATCGGTTGCGTCGGAGTGCTCGACGAGCGCGTCGATCAACGTGAGCGGCGCGCCGACGAGCCCGAAACCGCCCACCATCACCGTGTCGCCCGATCTGACGTGGGCGACGGCATCCGCCGCGGTCGTGATGCCGCTCACCGTCATCGCAGCGCCTCGGACGTCGCCGGCCACCTCAGAACGGGAACGGGTGGGAGCCGCGCTGCACCGTGATCCAGCGCGTCTCCGTGAACTCGTCGACGACCGCCGAGCCGCCGAACCGCCCGAATCCGCTGTCCTTCACCCCGCCGAAGGGCATCTGCGGCTCGTCGCCGACGGGCTGGTCGTTCACGTGGACGATGCCGGCGTCGATGGCCTGCGCGAGCGCCATGCCTCGCTCGGCGTCCTGCGTGATGATCCCGGACGCGAGCCCGTACGACGTCGCGTTCGCCCGCTCGACCGCCTGCTCCGCCGAGTCGACCACCTCGATCGCGACGACGGGGCCGAACGTCTCCGTGATCGCGAGCTCCGACTCGGCGGGCACGTCGGCGAGCAGGGTCGCCTGCATGCAGGGCCCGACCGTCTCGCCGCCGGCGAGCAGCGTCGCGCCGTCGCGCAAAGCGGCGTCGACCCGCCCCTTGACGGTCTCGAGAGCAGCCTCGTTAATGAGTGGGCCGATGATCGTGTCGTGCTCCTTCGGGTCGCCCGCTTTGAGCCCGGTCGTCTTCTCCGCGAGCCGCGCGACGAACTCGTCCGCGATCGTCCGCTCGACGATGATGCGCCTCACCGACATGCAGATCTGGCCCTGGTGGAGGAACGCACCGAACGCCGAGGCGTCCACCGCATACTCGAGATCTGCGTCGCCGAGCACGATGAGGGGGTTGTACCCACCCAGCTCGAGCAGGACGCGCTTGAGCTGGCGACCGGCGGCCTCCGCGAGCTTGCGCCCGGTCGCGGTCGAGCCCGTGAAGTTGATGCGCCGCACCGCCGGGTTCTCGACAAGCTCGTCGCCGATCGGCCCGGCCTCGCCCGGTGCGTGCGTCACCACGTTCAACACGCCCGGCGGGAGCCCGGCCTCCGCGAACACCTCGCCCCATAGGAGCCCGCCCACCTGCGGCGACCACTCCGAGGGCTTCAGGACGACGGTGTTTCCGAGCGCCAGAGGAGCCGCGATCGATCGCGCCGAGAGGATCAGCGCAGCGTTCCACGGAGCGATCGCGCCCACCACGCCGACGGGCCGCCGAACGCCCATCGCGAACGCACCCGTGTCGGACGGGATCACCTCGCCGAGCGGTGCGTACGCCAGCGCCGCCGCCTGCCGGAACAGGCCAGGGACGAAGTGCATCTGGAACATGCCGAAGCCGAACGTGCAACCGGTCTCGCGGGCGAGCATCGACACGACCTCGTCGCTCCGACTCTCGAGGACCTCCGCCGCCTCGAGAAAGACGCCCTGGCGTACGGCAGGCGGTGTCTGCGACCACTC
>DASSBV010000084.1:0-29205 GCA_035698545.1 Gaiella sp.
GTCGCGATCGACCCGAAGCCGATGCTCGGTGAGCCCGAGTACGACGTGTACTCGTTCCTCGTGAACCCTCTCGGTTCACAGATGCAGCTGGACAGGACGGAGCGGCGTCTCGCTGCGTTCGCAGGTGCTGGCCTCGATGAATCGCGGATGCGTGCGTGGGCGTTGATCCGTGGCGCATACCTCTGCACGGACACACGGAGGCTCGAGGTGTTGCGCGCGCTCGTCTAGGCGGCGCAGAGCCGCGGTACCATCGGCGCTCGTGCGTCGTTATCACGTCACAACGTTCGGCTGTCAGATGAACGCTCACGACTCCGAGCGGATCAAGGGCATGCTCGAGTCGCTGGGCCTCGGGGAAGCAGTCGAGCCGGCCGAGGCCGACGTGCTGGTGTTCAACACCTGCACGATCCGGGAGAAGCCGGATACCAAGCTGGCTGCGTACCTCGGCGAGGTGGCCGCGCGGAAGCGTCGGCGGCCCGACCTCGTGGTGGCCGTCGGCGGGTGCTACGCGGAGGCGCAGCGAGAGCGGATCTTCGAGCGCTACCCGTTCGTCGACGTCGCGTTCGGGCCTGGGTCGATCCCACACCTCGGCGCCTGGATCGAGGCCGGCGGCCACGCAGTGGCGCGCGGCCGGTTCGGGTCACACGACACGTTCGCCGGGACGCTGCCGATGCACCGCGAGCGCCGGCACTCCGCCTGGGTGCAGGTCTCGATGGGCTGCAACTCCGTGTGCTCGTACTGCATCGTGCCTGCGGTGCGGGGCCGTGAGCAGAGCCGCCGGCCTGGCGAGATCGTCGCGGAGGTCGTGGCGCTCGCGCAGGAGGGCGTCAGGGAGATCACCCTGCTCGGCCAGAACGTCAACTCCTGGGGGCGAGACCTCGCGTCGGAGCTGCGGACGGAGTTCGGCGAGCTGCTTCGGGCCTGCGACGCGGTCGAGGGCATCGAAAGAATCCGCTTTACGAGCCCGCATCCGAAGGACTTCCGGCCGCCGGTGATCGCCGCGATCGCCGAGTCCGCGGCCGTCTGCGAGCACGTGCACCTGCCGCTCCAGTCAGGCTCGACGAAGATCCTCAAGGCGATGCGTCGGACATACACGCGCGACCGTTATCTGCGGCTCGTCGCCGACCTGCGCGAGGCGATCCCCGACCTGGCCCTCGGGACGGACATCATCGTGGGCTTTCCGGGCGAGACCGAGGCCGACTTCCGCGAGACCCTCGCGGTCGTCGAGGAGGTCGGGTACGACAGCGCATTCACCTTCGTCTACTCGCCCCGGTCGGGCACGGAGGCGGCACAGATGGCCGACCAGGTGCCGGAGGATGTGAAACGCGAGCGGATGGAGCGCCTCGTCGGCGTCGTCCAGCGCATCGCCGCCGAGCGGAACACGGCGCGCGTCGGGGTTGTCGAGGAGGTCCTCGTGGAGGGCCCGAGCCGCACGGATCCGGCGTTGCTACGCGGGCGGACACGACGGAACACGACGGTCAACTTCGCCGGCTCCGGTGAGCCGGGCGACCTGGTTCCTGTGCTGATCGAGGCAGCGACGTCGACCACGCTGCGAGGGCGAACCGCATCGCTCGTCCCTGCCTGACCGCTGCTCCGGCGGTGCGGAGCGATCGGCACAGAGACGGCATGATCACGTCACCCACTCGTCTGCGTTTCCGCGTTAGGCTCGAGGCGTGGGGAGGAGGTCGGTGGCCCGAGAGCGGGGCGCCCCGACATGCCCGATAAGGACATGTCGGAAGGGGGCGACCGCGAGCCGGCGCTGGCTGAACCGGCCGAGCTCACGCGCGCCGAGGTGATCGCGGTGTTCGGGCCGACGGCGTCGGGCAAGAGCGCCGTCGCGGAGGCGACCGCGGCGCGCCTCGAGACCGAAGTGGTCTCGGTCGACGCGCTCCAGGTCTACCGCGGGCTCCCGATCCTCACGAACCAGCCGACGGATGACACTCGACTGGTCGCCATCCGCTCCCCCCACGAGCAGATGACCGTCGGGGAGTTCGCCCCGCTGGCCCACAGGGAGATTGACGCGCTGATCGCCGCACACGACGTGGCCGTCGTCACCGGTGGGACGGGCCTCTACCTTCGCGCCGCGCTGACCGACCTCGACCTTCCGCCCGCCGTCGACCGGGCGACGGTGGAGCGCGCCGAGCGGGCCGTCGACCTCGACGCGGCCGCCGCACACGAGCGGCTGGGCGAGCTCGATCCGGCCGCAGCCGCAGCGGTGCACCGCAACGATCGGCAGCGTCTGGTCCGTGCGCTCGCGCTGGCGGAGTCCGGCGGGTCGCTCGCGCGGGCCGTCGACCGACTGTGGAGCGCAGAGACCCGCCGGCCGACGCTCGTCGTCGGGCTCGTGCTGCGGCCCGAGGAGCTCGACCGCCGGATTCGCGAGCGCGCGCAGCGGATGTTCGACGCGGGGGTGATCGACGAGGTCAGGCGGGCGTTGGGGCACCCGCTGTCGCGCACGGTGGAGAAGGCACTCGGCCTCGAGGAGATCGCCGCGCTCCCGCCTGACGAAGCACTCGAAGCGCTGGTCAGGCGAACCGGGCGCTACGCGCGGTACCAGCAGAAATGGATGCGACGAATCCCCGGGATCGTGCTGCTCGACGGCGCACGCAATCCTGAGACGATCGCCGATGACATTTTGGCTCACGCCGGCCGCGGTCACCTGATGCCGGGCACGATCGTCTAGCCTCACCGCGATGCGGTTCGAGAAGTGGCACGCGCTCGGCAACGCGTACGTGCTGGTGGTGCAGCCCGAGGCCGGGCCTCTGACACCGGAACGCGTCCGCCGGCTCTGCGCCGCCGATACCGGGATCGGGAGCGACGGCGTGGTCGAAGTCCTCACGCACGAGGAGGCTCGCGCCGAGATCGCGGTCTGGAACCCAGACGGGTCGCGCGCCGAGATGTCCGGCAACGGGACCCGGATCGCAGCCGCATGGCTTTTCCGGAATCTCGGCGAGGTCGCCGCCGAGATCGTGACGGCCGGCAGGCTGGTTCGGGCCAAGGCAGCCGAAGGAGGTCTCGTGCGGCAGGAGATCGGCGACGTCGTGGTCGCGGATGACGAACAGGTCGAGCTATCCGGGGAGCGCCTCGTCGTGATCCCCGTCGACGTCGGGAACCCGCACGCCGTCGTGCGGCGGGACACGCTCTCTCGTGACGATCTGCTCCGGATCGGGCCCGCGCTCGAGACGCACCCACGGTTTCCGGCGAGGACGAACGTGCAGCTCGCGCGACCGGAGTCGCGCGACTCGGTTGACATGCTCGTCTGGGAGCGGGGAGCAGGGGAGACGCGGGCATCCGGCTCCTCGGCGGCGGCGGTCGGTGCGGCCGCGGTCGCGCGAGGCTGGTGCACGAGCCCGGTCCGGGTGGCGATGCCCGGCGGCGAGCTACTCGTCGAGGTGTCCGGATCCTCGGTCGTCCTCATCGGCCCTGCCGAGGAGATCTGCGCCGGGACGACCGCGCTCTAGGATGGACCAGTCTAGGCCGCGCGTGGCAGGAGTCACGCGCTCGGGCGAGCGCCCAAGCCCACCAGGCCTCGCGATTCAAATGATCTCGCGAACCCGCTAGACGGCGATCTCGAACTCGCGCAGGACGTCGTTGAGCGACGTCTTCAGGTCGGTGGAGGCGCTCCGCTCGCCGACGATCAGCGCGCACTGGAGCCCGAACGTCCCGGCCGGAAAGTCCTTCTGCCGGACGCCGGGTAGCACCACCTTGCGCGGCGGGACGACGCCACGGTGCTCGACGGGCTGCGGGCCCGTCACGTCGATGATCGGGACACTCGCCGACAGCACGACGTTCGGCCCGATCACGGCGCCCGCACCGACCCGGACGCCCTCGACGATCACCGCGCGCGAGCCGACGAACGCCCCGTCCTCGATGATCACGGGCGCGGCCTGGGGCGGCTCGAGCACGCCACCGATCCCCACGCCGCCCGCTAGGTGGACGTCGGCGCCGATCTGCGCGCACGAGCCGACAGTTGCCCACGTGTCGACCATCGTTCGCGGTCCGACCCACGCGCCGATGTTCACGTAGCCGGGCATCAGCACGACCCCCTCGGCGAGGAACGCGCCGCGCCGTGCGACGCCGGGCGGCACGACGCGGACACCCAGCGTGAGGTCGACGCGCTTGACCGGGATCTTGTCGAGGTAGCGGAGGCCACCCACGTCGAGCGGCTCGACCTTGCGGAGGCGGAAGTAGAGGAGAATCGCCTTCTTTGCCCACTCGTTGACGATCCAGCCGCCGGGCCGGGGCTCGGCGACGCGCACCTGGCCGCGGTCGAGGAGCTCGATCGTCTCCTCGATCGGCTCGGCCTCGACGCGGCCTTCCTCCCACAACTCGTCGATTCGGGCCTCGAGGTCCATCACAGCGCATCCTCCAGGATCTCGACGGCCCGGAGGCACTCGTCCTCGGTCGGGACGAGCGCGAAACGCACATACCCCTCGCCCGACGCGCCGAGATACGACCCCGGCGCGACGAGCACCCCGTGCTCGAGGAGGCGCGCCGCGTGCTGCTCCGAGGTCTCGCCCGGCGGCACGGCAATCCAGAGGTACATGGTCGCCGGGCCGCCGACGTCGCGCAGGCCCTTACGGGCGAGGACGCCCAGCAGCAGAGCACGTTTGCGCGCGTATGCCTCACGGGCGCGGACGACGTGCTCCTCGTCGCCCCAGGCGACCACCGACGCGCGCTGGACGAACTCCTGGGGCGCCGTCCCGACGTTCGGCCGGTAGTGGCGGAGCCCGGCGATCAGCTCGGGGTCGCCGGCAGCGAAGCCGCTCCGGAACCCGGTCATCGACGAGCGCTTCGACAGCGTGTTGAGCACGAGGACGTTCGTCCAGTCCGAGAGCTGGAGCGCGGAGGGGGGCGGCACCGAGAACCACAGCTCGCTGTACGCCTCGTCGCAGGCGAGGACGAAACCGTGGGTGCGCGCCAGCGCGGCGAGCCGCTCGAGGAAGGGCAGTGGCGCGATCGCGCCCGTGGGGTTGTTCGGCGAGTTGAGCCAGACGAGCGCGGCACGCGCCCAGGTCTCGTCGGCGACGCCGTCGATCTCCGGCAGGAACATGCTGCGCTCGAGGAGGGGAAGCTCCGCCACGCGTGCGCCCGCGAACGCGGCGCCGCGCGACGGAACGGGGTATCCGGGCTCGGTGACGACGACCGTGTCGCGGCCCCGGGGGAGGTCGAGCACCACCTGGGCGAGCGAGAAGATCGCCTCCTTCGAGCCGAGCGTCGGGATCACGTGGCGGTCGGGGTCGAGCTCCACCTCGAACCGCC
Source organism: Gaiella sp. (assembly GCA_035698545.1). Classification (GTDB taxonomy): domain Bacteria; phylum Actinomycetota; class Thermoleophilia; order Gaiellales; family Gaiellaceae; genus Gaiella. The sequence continues at coordinate 5,260 of DASSBV010000084.1, forward strand.
TCCGTGCCCAGGCGGCGATCGCCTCGCGAAGCTCCGGCAGCCCAGCCGCCGCCGGATACCCCATCCGCTCACGCACGCCGTCGCGCAGCGCCTGGAGAATCGCAGGATCCGTTGGCTCGCGCGGGTCACCCATCCCGAAGTCGATCACCTCGAGCCCCTCCGCGCGACGCGATGCCGCAGCCTCGTTCAGCCGGACGAACGGGTACGTCGTCTGCGCGCGCAGCGTGGGGGAGAGCGGCACGTGGGGACGTTAGTCGCTCGCGCCGAGCACGACGGCGCGCAGCGCCTCGTAGGCACGCTCGAGCGAGGCGATTTCGACGAGCTCGTCCCGCCGGTGGGCGTATCGGGTCGCGCCGGGACCGAAGTTGACGGCGGGAATCCCGCGCGCAGTGAAGTCGGCGACGTTCGTCCACGCCTGCTTCGGCTCGATCGACAGGCCGCCGGCTGCCCTCAGGGCCTGCACGAGCGGCACGTCGACGGAGACGGCGCCGGGGAGGGAGTTGCCCACGATCTCGACGGTGGTGTCGGTCGGAAGCAGCGAGCGCACGAGCTCTTCGGCCTCTTCGGCGGTGCGGTCCGGCGGGTAGCGGAGATTCACCGTGGCGACCACCGAGTCCGGGACGACGTTGTCGGCGACTCCGCCCTCGATCCGCGTGACGGAGATCACCTCGTAGAACGGCAGTCCGTCGATCAGGGCCTCGCGCCGCTCGAACGTCGCGATTCGCGCAAGCCCCTCCACGGCGGCGTGGATCGCGTTCTCGGCGAGCCACGGGCGCGCGGAGTGGCCGCTGACGCCGTGGAACGTGATGCGCGCGGAGACGTTCCCCACGCACCCGGCCTGGATGGAAAGGTCGGTCGGCTCGAGGAGGACGGCGAGGTCGGCCTCCCGAACGAGCGGGCAGCCGGCGAAGAGCTCGGGGAGCGGGTTGTACGCGGGTGGAAGTTCCTCGCGACCGAAGAGCAGCAGGGCTACGTCGAGAGGCCCGGGCTCAAGAGTCGCGAGCTCGCGGACGAGCTCGACCGCGACCGCGACGCCACCTTTCATGTCGCTTGCACCGCAACCGTGTACCGCGCTGTCCTGGAGTCGGCCGGGAAGGTTGCCCTGCGCCGGGACGGTGTCGTAGTGGCCGGCGAGGACGAGCAGAGGAACGTCGGGTCTCCGCTCGCGTGCCCAGAAAAATGCGTCGTCACCCTCGAACACAGGCGCGAAAGACGGCGGGACGAGAGCACGAAGGTGTTCCCGGATCTCCGCCTCGTGGAGGCTCTCCGACGCGATGTCCACGAGCTCGAGCGTCCGTCGGGCAAGTCGGGCGGCGAGTGTGGTCACGCCGCACGAGCCTACCTCGCGGTGACGGGAGAGGGGCATACTTCCCGCGATGCCGGTGGCGCACCCCGAGCGCACGCTCGAGCCGGAGCCCGAGCGCGGGTTGCTGCTCGCCGTTCTCCCGCACGGCGCGGACGACGAGAGCGAGCTGGCAGAGCTCGGCGAGCTAGCGCGGGCCGCGGGCGTTGCGCCCGTTGCGCAGGTCGTGCAGCACCGCGCGCGCTCCGATCCGCGCACATACGTCGGCAAGGGCAAGCTCGCGGAGTTGAAGGGCACGTATGCGGAGTCGCGTGCCGAGGTGCTCCTCGTGGACGAGGAGCTCAAGCCGACACAGCAGAGGGCCCTCGAAGATGCCCTCTCGGCGCGTGTAGTCGACCGGACGCAGCTGATCCTCGACATCTTTGCCCAGCATGCGGTCTCGGCCGAGGGCAAGCTCCAGGTCGAGCTGGCCCAGCTCGAGTACAACCTCCCGCGCATGAGGGGCATGTGGAAGCACCTCGAGCGGCTCGCGGGTGGCGGCGGCACTGCTCAGGTCGGCGGCGGGGTCGGCACGCGCGGCCCGGGCGAGTCGCAGCTCGAGACCGACCGGCGCCTCGCCAACCGCCGAATCACGCTGCTCCGGCGAAGGCTGCGCGACGTCGGCGCCCACCGCGCCACGCGGCGGAAGGCGCGAAGCCGCTCGGAGACGCCCACCGTCGCGCTTGCGGGCTACACCAACGTCGGGAAGTCGACTCTGCTCAACTCACTTACGGGTGCCGATGTGTCCGTCGAGAACCGGCTCTTCGAGACGCTCGACCCGACGACCCGCGGCTTCGACTACGTCGGCAAGCGCTACCTCGTCACGGACACGGTCGGCTTCATCCGACGCCTGCCGACACAGCTCGTGGAGGGCTTTGCCTCGACGCTCGAGGAGACTCTGGTTGCGGATCTCGTCCTGCACGTGGTCGATGCCTCGCTGCCCGAAGACGTGCTGTCCGAGCAGGTCCGCGCTGTGGAGGACGTCCTCGCCGAGATCGGGGCGGGCGAGGTTCCCGTCGAGCTCGTCCTGAACAAGGTCGACCTCCTCGACACGCTCGCGCGAAGGCGCATCGCGAACCGCTTTCCCGGGGCGATCCAGGTTTCGGCCACGAACGGCGCCGGACTCGACGAGCTGAAGGCTCGGATCGCGGAACGCTTCGCCGACCGCTTCGACGAAGTGCGGCTCCTCGTGCCGTACGACAAGGGTGCGGTGCTTGCCGACCTCTACGAGCTCGGCGCGCCGATCGACGAGCGGACGGACACCGAGGCTGGCGTTCTCGTCCGGGCCCGGCTTCCCCACCGGGATGTCCGCCGCTTCGCGCCGTACCTCGTCGCGGGGCTCGACTGGGAGAGCCTCGGGAACGCGTGACGGCCGTCCAGGTCACTCGCCTCCATCCCGCGGCACGGCTGCCCGCACAGGCGTACGCGGGGGATGCCGGCCTCGATCTCGCCGCGTGCGAGCGCGTCGAGCTCGCTCCGGGCGCGCGTGCCGTGGTCGGGACGGGGATCGCGGTGGCTATCCCGCCGGGACACGCCGGGCTCGTCGTCCCTCGCTCCGGCCTTGCGGCGCGACATGGACTGGGCAAGGTGAACGCGCCCGGGCTGATCGACGAGGGCTACCGCGGCGAGGTGAAGGTGATCCTGCTCAACACCGACCGGAGCGAGCCCTTCGTCGTCGAGCCCGGGATGAGGATCGCACAGCTCGTGATCGTCGAGCTGCCGCGGGTGGAGCTGGTGGAGGTCGACGAGCTACCTCCGTCGGAGCGTGGGACAGGCGGTCTCGGCTCGTCGGGAAGCTGATGCGGCCCGACCCCCGGATCCGGGTCTCCGCGATGCTCCGCTGGCACGGTGCCGTGCTTCTCTGCCGGCACGAGAAGCGCGGTCGCGAGAACTGGCTGCTCCCCGGTGGCGGCGTCCGCAGCGGCGAGACCCTCGTAGAGGCGCTCCAGCGCGAGCTCCACGAGGAGACCGGCCTGGTGGGCGAGCACGACGAGCTGCCGGTCGAAGGGCCGGTCGCGATCGTCGAGTCGATCTCGCCGGAGCGAAGCCTGTGGTCCAAGCACGTCGTCCACGTCGTGTTCGCCGGGGAGCTCGACGGCTCCCTGGTGGACGTGAGCTCGAGCGACGAGGCCGTCCGCGGCCATCGCCTGTTCGACCTCGACGACCTCGACGGGATCACGATCCACCCGCCGATCGCACGTTTCCTCGCTCGCTATCAGCCGGGTGATCCCTGCGTCTATCTCGGCGCGCGTTGGGCCGAGTAGCCGAATCCGGGTCGCGAGCTCGCTCCTGTCACACCGATGAGCGTTGCTCATGCGCCCGAGGACATGCATAAGCGAAACCGCACCCAGCCCACCGCTTGCTTCCGCGGCCGCCCGAGAAACCCGCGTGAGCAGAGGCAATCCGGCTGTGGACGAACCGGCACAGATTCGGCACCCGTTGCCCTTGACAAAAAACGGTGTCTGACACCGTCGTTGCATTCGCCTCAACGTCAAGCGTGGAAGTCAGGCGGGACGGCCGCCGCGGGCGCGTGCCCGGGCGGCGGCGACGGCGTGCGCGGCGTTCTCGAGCTCGTCGTCGAGGGGGGCAAGTGGCTCCGGCTCCGCACCGGTCGCATGTGCGACTGCCCACGAGAGGAAAAGGTCGGCGAGCCACGGGTTACGAGGGAGCAGCGGGCCGTGGAGATACGTGCCAACCGCCCGGTCGACCCGACACCCCTCGAAACCCGACGACCCGTCGTTCCCGTAGCCTGACACGACGCGCCCGAGCGGCGCCGCGCCGGGGTCGAGCACCGTTCGGCCCGCATGGTTCTCGAACCCCGCGATAGTCCTACCCAGGGCTTCGGGGAGCGTGCTCTCCAAGAGCACGTCGCCGATCATCCGCGTGTCGCCGGCGACGGTCTCGTGCGGGAAGAGCCCGACGCCCTCCATCCACGAGCCATCGCGGCCGCGGTAGCCCCTGCCCAGCAACTGGTAGCCGCCGCAGACCGCGAGGAGCGCGGCACCTCCGGCGACGGCGGCGCGTACGGCGTCGCGCCGACCGGCGAGGTCATCCGCGATCATCGCCTGCTCGCGGTCCTGCCCGCCGCCGACGTAGAGCAGATCGTGCGCCCCAGGCTCGAGCGTGGTATCGACAACGATCGGGTCGATGCGGAGCTCGTGACCCCGTGCTGCCGCCCGTCGCTCGAACACGGCGATGTTGCCGCGATCGGCGTAGATGTTGAGGTACTCCGGGTAGAGGTGCCCCACGCGGAGGATCACGAGGCCGCCTCCCAGTACGGGCGTGTCAGGCCGCGTCGCGTCGCGATCGCCTGGAGCGCGAGCATCGCGGTGTACGTCGGGAGCACGACGAGCTCCTTGCCCGGCGCCGTGAGGTCCAGGCCCCGGTCGAGCGCGGCCTCGAGCTCGGGCACGAGCTCGAGTCGTTCCCGCGGGAACCCGCCGTAGCTGAAGCGAAGCGCAAGCTCGGCCGCGCGCTCACCACTCACCACGATCTGCCCGGCGCGTTCGAGCAGCGGCTCGAAGTCGACGTCCCAGATCCACGACACATCGCGGCCGTCGGCGATCCTGTCGTTCAGCGCGACGACCAGCGTCTCGGGCGGCGACCCGTCCTCGAGCGTGCGCACGGCCTCGTTCGCACCGGCGGGATTCTTGACGAGTAGGAGCAGCACCCGCTTGTCGCCGACGGCGAAGCGCTCGAATCGGCCGAACGCCGCGCGGAACTGCTCGAGTCCCGCCACGATTGCCTCGAGCGTCGTGCCGAAGGCGAGCGCGAGCGACGCCGCCGCGAGCGCGTTGTACACGTTGTAGAGGCCGGGCAGACCAAGCCGAACGCGCGCGGCGCCCGCCGGGGTCTCGAGCGAGAACGAGGCGCCGTCGAGCCCGTGTGTCTCGATCGCGCGTGCGGCGACGTCGAGCGGCGGTCGCGCGTGGCCGCATGCGGGGCACCGGTAGGCGCCGAGATGGCCGACGTAGGCGGCGTCGTACGTGTACGGCGCGCCACAGCGGACGCAGTACTTGGAGTCGGCCGCGTGTTGGAGGGAGGGACGCGCATGGCGCGGGTCGTCGACGCCGAACCGGAGCGCGCGTTCGCGCCCCTCTGCCAGCGATGCGACGAGGGGGTCATCTGCGCCGACGACGAGCATCGCGTCGGGTGGCAGCTCCGCGACGGCCGAGCGCCAGCGCTCCGCGATGTGCTCGAGCTCGCCGTACCGGTCGAGCTGGTCTCGGAAGAGGTTCGCGAGGCAGACCACGCGCGGCCGCGTTCGGCGCATCACTTCCGGGAGCGCGAACTCGTCGACCTCGAGCAGCCCGAGCTCCGCCCCGTCGGCCGCGAGGAGAGTGGAGGTGACGCCAGAGGCCAGGTTCGCGCCCGAGCGATTCCACGCGAGCCGGCGCGCGGGAGAGAGGATCGAGCTCGCCATCGCGGCCGTTGTCGTCTTCCCGTTGGTCGCGGACACGAGGGCAACGCCTGCCGGAAGCCGCGCCGCGAGAGCGTCGAGCGCACCGGGATCGAGCTTCCACACGAGCTTCCCGGGCAGCGTCGTGCCGCCGCCGCGCCGCGTGGCGCGCGACAGCCGCCCGACGAGCCGAGCGGCGGATGTCTCGAGGGCGAGCCGGGCTGACATCCGCGCGAGCGTACCGGCCGGAGATCGCTCTGCCGATCTTGCAGATGATCGAAAATGCTCTACCATGATTGCATGCCCCGTCCGTCGCGACGGCATCCGGCTCTCGAGGGCATCGACCAGGGCGCGCTCGAGGCCTTTCGCGCCGGCCTCAGGCGGCGGTACACGGACGACGAGATTCTCGAGGAGCTGCGCGCCTCGGCCAGGAGGCTCGGCCGGTCGCCGACGATGCGTGAGTTCGCGGCCGACACCGAGGCCTCGGTCCACCCGCAAACGGTGATCGAGCACTTCGGCACGTGGAACGCAGCGAAGCGTGCGGCGGGCCTCACACCGCGTCGCTTCATCAGCCGCGACGAGCTACTGGCGCAGCTGGGCGAGCTGGGGGAGGAGCTCGGGCGCACACCCACGGTGCGCGACATCGAGGCGCGACGGGGCCGGATTGCGTCGAAGTCGCTGATCTGGCACACGTTCGGCTCGCTCGCCGCCGCCCTGCGCGAGGCGGGCTTCGACGTCCCGATCGGAGAGGAGCGGCTCGAACGCGCGGTCGCCGACGGCGCGGCGCTCGCGCGCAAGCTGGGGCGTCTCCCGAAGATGGCTGACTGGAAGGCGGCTCGCACGCGCAACGCGACGCTGCTCTCCGAGTGGCAGGTGTACCGGATGGTCGACGTCCATCCCGGCGCCTGGTCGGCGTTCCAGTACCTCGTCCGCGAGCGGCTCCTGGAAGAAGGGGTCGACGTGCAACCGGACGGGTCGGTGGACACTCCATGACGCCGGCGCTGACGTGCCGCGCATGCGGCGCGGAGCAGTGGGCAGCCGCGCGCCGATGCGCTCGAGGCCGCGGGGCACGAAGCGGACGCCGACGCGGTCCGCCAGCGTGCGGCGGCCGTCCTCGAGTCGCTCGGCTGCGTGCACGCGTACTAGGTCGGCCTCAGGCGTGCGCGACGAGTGCCGATAGGAGCGCCAGGCACGAGCGACCCTCGTGCGGCGCCCTCACCGCGGGGAGCGACCCCTCCTCCCGCCAGCTCCGGTCGGGGCTCCAGCGCATCTCCGAGGCGATCGTGCCGTCGGTGACCCGAAGGAGCCTGCCCTCGTCGACCTGGGACTTGAGGAACGTCGTGCGAAGCGCCTCCTCCGCCACCTCGAGCGCCGCGCGGGTAGAGGCGAACAGCAGCTCGTGCCTGCCGCGGGCGATCCACAGGGGTCGGCCGACGCCGCGCGCCAGGTGCAGCACGTCCGGCTCGCGCTCGTCGAGCCAGCCTGCCGCCATTGCGCCGACGAGCTCGCCGAGCGTCTCCGGCGACGTGCCGAGCTCGTCGACGAGAGCGAAGATCGCTTCCGAGTCCACGGTCATCTCCGGCTCCTGGCGACGCAGCTCGTGGCGCGAGAACAGCTCGTCGTCGTTCGCGACAATCCCGTTGTGGATCCCGACCACGCGCCCGTGCCGGACCGGGTGGTTGTTCGCGAGGATCGTCGGGTGGCCCTTCGTGTAGTCGCGAACGTGGACGAGCGCCTGACCTGTGCTCTCCGGTAGCGCGATGGAGTCGAGCAGGGCGCTGGCGCCGGTCTGCTGCTTGCGGACGACGATGTCGCCGCCCGTTCGGAACGCGTAGCCGACCGCATCTGCGCCTCGTTCCGCGATCCCGGCGAGGAGAGCCTGCGCAGCGAGCGTCCGGTTCACCCGTGAACCGTTGCCGAAGCTGTAGCCAGCAATGCCGCACACGTCGAACTGCCCTCCGAAAACGCCGCTTGTTTCTCTGCTCTCAGCGTACTCAGCCGCTCGTGAGCAATCTGTTCGGAATCGCGCGTGACATTCCTGGGGGACACGTCCTGACAAATGCCTCAAGCGGGGGACGCCAACAGCCGATACGACCCACGTGGAGCAAGACGCGGCAGAGCATCTCTTCGACAATGCGGCAGGGACTCCGGACGAGCGGGAGACGGGGGAGGCGGTTCAGGACCCGCTGAAGCTCTACGTTCGCGCGATCGGCGACGGCCGGCTGCTGACGCCGGTCGAGGAGCGGGAGCTCGCCCGGCGCAAGGACGAGGGGGACGAGCTCGCGAAGCAGAAGCTGATCGAGTCGAACCTTCGGCTGGTGATGTCGATCACCCGGAACTACACGCGGGCCGACGTGCCGCTGCTCGACCTCATCCAAGAGGGAAACCTCGGCCTCATCCGCGCCGTCGAGAAGTTCGACTGGACGATGGGCTACAAGCTCTCGACGTACGCCACGTGGTGGATCCGCCAGTCGGTCCAGCGGGCGCTCGCCGAGCAGAGTCGGACGATCCGGCTCCCCGTTCACATCGCCGACCAGGTGCGGCGCATCCAGCGTGCGCGGCGCGCCCTCGGGCAGCAACTCAACCGCGACCCCTCCATCGACGAGATTGCCGTGGAGACGGAGCTGACGCCAATTCGCGTGCAGGAGCTGCTCGACCTCGTGCAGGAGCACGTGAGCCTCGAGACGCCCGTCGGCGACGGTGAGAGCGTGATGAGCGACCTGATCGAGGACAGCCATGCGGTGGAGCCCGAGGCCGAGACCGCGCTCCGGCTGCGCTCGACGGAGCTCGCCCGCGCGCTGGCACAGCTGAAGCCTCGGCTCCAGCGGGTGCTCGTGCTTCGCTTCGGGCTCGACGGGTCGTCGGGCCGTACGCTCGAGCAGGTCGGCGTGGAGCTCGGGATTACCCGCGAGCGGGTGCGACAGCTCGAGACGCGCGCGCTGCGTGAGCTTCGGCACGTCGCGCCGGCGCTCGAGCTCTACCTTCGCGCCTAGCCCTCGGTCAGCCCTGTACGGAGCGCATCTCGTGCGCGACCGCGAGCCTGCGAAGTGAGTCGAGCTCGATCTGACGAACGCGCTCGCGGGTCAGGCCGAGCCGCCGCCCGATCTCCTCGAGCGTCCGCGGCTCGTTGCCGTCGATCCCGTAGCGCAGTGTGACCACCTCGCGTTCGCGCTCGGGAAGCCCGCCGACGGCGCGCATCAGCGCTTGGCTGCGCAGATGGGACTCGACCGTCTCCTCGGGTAGGGGCTCGTCCCCGGCGACGAAGTCGCCCAGCACCGCGTCGTCGGCGTCTCCGATCGGCGCGTCGAGACTCGCAGAGGCGCGTGCCGCGGCACGCACCTCGACGACCTGCTGCGGCGCCAGCGAGGCCTCGTCGGCCACTTCCTCGAGCGTGGGCTCTCGGCCGAGTTGCGTCCAGAGCGACCGTTCCGCCCGGTTGATCTTCTGGAGGCGCTCGACGATGTGGACCGGCATTCGGATCGTCCGCGCCTTGTCGGCGAGCGCGCGGGCGACCGCCTGCCGGATCCACCAGGTCGCATAGGTCGAGAACTTGAAGCCGCGCCGCCAGTCGAACTTCTCGACCGCCCGGATCAGCCCCAGCGTGCCCTCCTGGATGAGGTCGAGGAAGGGAAGGCCCTGGTTGCGGTAGTTCTTTGCGATCGAGACGACGAGGCGGAGATTCGACTGGATCATCTCGGCCTTCGCGAGCTCGTCGCCTTGCTCGATGCGCTTCGCGAGGGTGACCTCCTGCGCCGCGGTGAGGAGCGGGTGCCGGCTCGCCTCGCGAAGGAAGAGTTGAAGCGCGTCGGTCGTGCTCTCGGCGGCGACGGGCGCAGCCGCCGGTCGGGGCTCACTCGCAAGCGGCGCTTCCGGAGCCGGCGCCTCGACGATCTCGATCCCGCGCTTCTCGAGCTCCCGCACGAGAGCCTCCTGCTCCAGGCCGTCGAGCTCGTGGGTCTCGACGATCTCGTTCACCTCGGGCGCCCTGATCGCCCCGGTGTGCTCGCAGGCCTCGATCAGCGACCGCAGATCGTGGTGGGCGAGCAGGGTCTCGATGTCAACCGTCGTCATGGGGGGAAGACGAGGTGCGGCTCTCGACGCGTGCTGCTGCGAGGTTCCCACAGTCGGCGTGGCTTGGCAACCCCTGAATACGGGGTCGCGGCCCTCTGGAAAACGCCGTGAACCTGCATAGGTTGAGCAGGGAACGGGGATGCGGGACGGGGCACACATCGAACGGCGGAAGCCGCCGGCGCGCTGCGACGGCTGCGGCCGCACCGCCGACGAGGCGGGAATGGACCGGTACGGCTGGGTGATCAGCCCGCCCTCCGGCGAGGTTCCCGGGAGCTACTGCCTGAGCTGCGCGTCCGCGCTGCGCATGCTCGACTGGTTCGTCCGCTGCGTCGCCTGTGGCGCGACCGTGGAGAGCGAGGCGGACGCGGAGCGGCGCGGCTGGCGCTTTCACACCGACGAGCTCGGCCAGCTCCAGCCCCATTGCGGGATCTGCAGCATCGAGCTCCGCTGACGTCGAAAGGCGACCCGCCGACCGCGGGCCGCCCTCGCAGCCCGAGCACGAGGCTCAGTGGGTCATGGTGCCCTTCGGGCTGCCGACCTTGAGGAGGCCGACCTGGCCGAGGTCGACGTGGGCAAAGGCGTGGCTGACGAACGGGTACAGACCCTCCTCGTCGATCTTCACGTCGAAGACCGCGCCGCCACCCGCGGGAACCGCCACCGTCTGCACACCCGTCTGGTAGTGCGACATGTCACCGTTGACCCAGGCGCGGTCGAGGATCGAGCCGACGACGTGGAAGTTCGTATCGAGCGTTGGTCCGGCCGCCATGACGTAGAACCGCACGGTCTGCCCCGGGTTCGCGGTCAGCGGATGGGTCACGTACTGGTTCGCGTACCCGTTGAACGTCGTCCAGTCCGGCATCATCGCGCGCGCCTTGTTCATGTCGAGCGAGGCCGGCGTCGAGATCCCGTCGCCGTTCAGGTACCACTCGCTCGCGACGAGGACGTACTCCTGGTCGGCGTGGGGAAGAGGGGTGGCCGGGTCGACGACGAGCGCGCCGTACATGCCGTTCGCGATGTGCGCGAGCACCGGCTTCGTGCCGCAGTGGTACATGAACACGCCTGGGTCGTTCGCCGTGAAGCGGAAGGTGAACGAGTCGCCCGGCGCCACGTCCTTGAAGGCGAGATTCGGTGCGATGCGGGCAGCGTGGAAGTCGATCGAATGCGGGATCGTGCCGCCGTTGGTCAACGTCATCTGGACGGTTTGGCCCTGGCGGACGTGGATGATCGGGCCCGGAGCGCCGTGGCCGTCGAAGGCCCAGGTGTTGTACTTCACGCCCGGCGCGATCTCGACGACCATGTCCTTGAGGGTCATGTGGACCTTCACGAGATCGCCCGCCGGGACGGCGGGTAGCGTCGCGTCATAGGCGGCGTGCGCCTTCGCCAGCGCATCGGCGTTCGCCGCCGTCACGCCGGCAAAGCTCTCGATCGGCTGGCTCTGGGCGGTAGTCGCCGGGGCCGAATGGTCGTGCATGCCCGACATCGACGTGCTCGCGGGTTGCGCGGCGGCACCGACCTCGTCTCGCGCCTCGTCGGCCGCCTGGACAGCGGCGACGGCAGCGATCGCGAGGACGCCCACCGCGATGCCCAAGAGCAGCACCACGACCTTCCAGATCGCGCTCGCGCCACGCGGGCTCTTATCTCGACGCGGTGCGGGGACGGTCGCGGTATGGCTGGACATCGCTCGTTCCTCCATTGGTCGATGGCACCAACGACGGTAGGCGCCCGCCGCGCGCCGAGCCTCAGCGGTTCGGGGCAGATCGATTGCGGGTTTTCCGCAGCGGGAGCGCGGTTTCGGGGCAGCAGACCGGCGTTCGGATCCCGATGGAGGAACGGCGTCGGCGCGCGATCGTGAGGGCGTCAAGGAAGCGAGATCGGGAGGAGGAGCGATGAGCGCACGGAGACTTCTCGAGTGGGGTGGCCTCGCGGCAGGCGTCGTCCTGATCGCCTTCGGCGCAGCGGCCCTCTACATGGGCGTCGACGGCCGGAGCACCGTCCGTGACGGCCTGAAGCAGGAGCAGATCTACTTCGGCGAGGCGTCGGATCCCGCGGTCGCCAAGCACGCCTATCAGTGGGCCGGCCAGCAGGTCAAGACCGGCGATCAGGCACGCGCGTTCGCGCTGGTGATGCGCGAGCACACGCTCGAGTCCAGCGCCGGGATGACCTACGCGCAGATGGGCCGCTTCCAGTCGGCCGCCAATCCGAGCGACCCGAAGGGCACGAACGACGAGGCACAGGCGGCGAAGGGCACCGACGGCGCTCCGCTCGCCAACACGGCCCGGAACACCTGGGTCACGGAGACCGCGCTCACGACGGCGCTCAACGTCAGCTACATGGCGGAGCAGCTCTCGGTGTTCGGGATCGTCGTCGGTGTGGCCCTGCTGCTCACGGGCATCGGGCTGATGATCCTCGCGCTGGCGGTGCTCGGCGGGCGGTTCCGCGAGGAGGCCGCCGGGCGGGCCGGGATCACGACGAAGGTGGCCACCTTCGGCCACTGATCGCTCCGACCTCCCGGAGTGACACGGCGAGGGCGGCCAGGGAGCCGCCCTCGCCGTGGGTGACCGCCATCCGCCGCCGATTCCGTGGTGTTGCCTCAATGCACGGTAATCGACGTTATGTCGAGTTGAGCAAGATCTCGCTGGTGACAGCCCTCACCCACCTCGCGCGGCGTGCTCAAAAGGTCGCGGAGCGGACACCCGTGGCGATCAGGAGGAGGATTGCGATTGCAACGAGCACGCGATAGACGACGAAGAGGTCGTACGTGTGCCGGCGGATGTAGTCGAGCAGCCACAGGATCGCGACGAGGCCCGTTCCCAGCGAGGCGAGCACCCCGACGACGAACGGCCCCGTCGTCCCTGACGGGAGATCGGCGAGGACCACGTCGGTTAGGCCCTTGAAGAGCACCGCCCCGAGGGTGATCGGCAAGAGCAAAAGGAACGAGAACCGCGCCGAGGCGTCCCGGTCGAGCCCCAGGAAGCGAGAGGCGGTGATCGTGATCCCCGACCGCGAGACACCGGGCATCAGCGCAAGACACTGCGCGAGCCCCACCCAGAGCCCCCGCCGGACGGTCACCCGTTCGAGCGAGTCCGGGCCGGGTCGCCGGTCGGCCCAGCCGAGGAGAAGACCGAACAGCGCGAGGAAGATCGCGATCTGCCACGGGTCGCCCAGGTGGTCGGCGATCGGGTCCTCCAGGGCGAACCCGACGAGCGCGGCCGGGATCGTCGCAACCACGACCGCCCAGGCGAGCCGCTCGGAGGGCGTGGCGATGCTCCGCCGGCGCAGCGTCCCCAGCCAGGCGCGCACGAGCTCGACCACGTCGCGCCAGAAGTACGCGCCGACCGCGATACACGTGCCCAGGTGGAGCGACACGTCAAACGTCTGGTTGAACGCGTCGTTCTGCTCGAGGTACGTCCAGTCGAAGAGCCACGGGACGAGGATCAGGTGGCCCGATGACGAGATCGGGAGGAGCTCCGTCGCGCCCTGAACCACGCCGAGCACGAGTGCCTGCCAGTTCGTCAGCTTGTCCGGATCATCCCCCACTCCGCCGAGCGCGAGCAGAAAGGCGAGCGCCAGCGCAACGCCCGCGACGAGGAGGACGACCGCTCGGCGCACGCGCGCATGGTAGTTCCGAAGGTCGGACGACCGGCCGCGAACGCATTGCCCGCAAATTGCGGCAAAGGCCTCTCGGAGCGACTTGACCACCCCCCTCCAAGGCCGTAGGTTTGCCGTGCACCGAGCACGGGACGCGAGTAGGTCGAAGCCCGTCACGCAGGCACTACGCGCAAGCGGAAGGTCGATGTGACTGGTGGACGAAAGCGTCACCGGCTCGGTGAATTTTTTGGTCCGCGGGTGTGCGGCGTGTCCGACTTCGACGGGACAGATGCCGACCGATGCTTCGCTCTGCGGTGTCCGACTTGAAGTCGGACACCGCGTGTCGGACACAGGGTCTCGGACACCGCGTGCGGGACACCAGGCTAGGATCGTCGGCGATGCACCTGCGCATGCCGAGCATCGACCGCGGCGTCCAGAGCTTCATCTGGTCCGTCGTGTTCTTCCTGTTCGTCTATTTCGGGATGGTCGCAATCGAGGTCCCCAAGGGAACCTCGTTCGTGATCGCCCTGCTCGTCGGGTTCGCGACGTTTCTGCTCGTGCGCACGCGCGGCGGCGACGACCCCCTCGACCGGCTCTAGCGGCCGGTCGGTCGTCGCGTCCGCGCGAGCGCGTTACTTACGGTCGTGCGTGTCCAAGCTCTCGAGCAGCTTTCTCGTCAGCTCGGGGCCGAGAGCCTCCTCCAGGCGTACCTTCGCCGGAGGGCGGCGGCTCACGGGCCTGCCGAGCGCGAGACAGTCGCGCAGGAGATGCAGGCTGGACGTCCGCATGTCTGCGGTGGGGGTATGTCCGACGGCTGAGTCCATGCTCTCAATGATCGGCCGCAGACGCCGCCACGGATCATCCCTCCCGGGAGTGAACGGTGGCTCAGCCATCGAGCAACAGCCTCTTCTCGTCGAACGACGCGGATCCGAGCTCGGCCCGGAACTGCGCGAGCGTGCGCAGCGCATCGGCCTCGAACACGTGCGGGACGACGCCGACCGAGACGTCCGAATGGAACGGAACGTCGACGTGCGGGCGGGTCACGAGATTGATCGACGTCGAGCCGCACACCGGGCAACGGACGGCCACGCCGAGCGTCGCTTCGCAGGGCGTGAGGAGCAGGAACGACGACGGCGTCACCGGCCGAGGAGCCGCCTCCGGATAGCAGAAGAAGCTCCAGGGCCACTCCCCGCGGTCGATATGCGTGGTCGCAAGCGCCGCCAGCTCGGAGGCGACGTCGTCACGCCGTGAGGTCATCAGGTTCACGAACGCGGTCTGGTCGTCGAGCCCCAGCAGCTCCCAGTCGAGCGCGTCGTGAGCGATCAGGGCGACGTGCTCGTCCCCGCACCCGCACTGGAACCGCACGCGGTACACAGCCGGATGCGCAGCGCCACCCAGGCGCTCGATCTGGCGGAAGGCCGACAGCCGCACACGAGCGCTCCCGTGCGCCGGGCACGGGAGCCGGAACGTTCCGGTGAGGGCGTCGACAGCGCCCATGTACATGGTGTACTCGAGCCGTCGGACGGCGTCGACGGTTTGTCTTCAGTACGCGATCAGCGCATGGACGTCGGTGCCGGGGAGCTTCTCGCGCCCGTTCAGGAACGCGAGCTCGATGACGAACAGCGCGCCGACGACCTCCCCGCCGAGCGCCTCGACCAGCTCGACCTTCGCCTGCGCCGTCCCCCCCGTCGCGAGAACGTCGTCCAGCACGATCACACGCGCGCCCGTGGCGAACGCATCGGCGTGGATCTCGAGGGAGTCGCTGCCGTACTCGAGCTCGTAGGTCGCGCGGATCTTCTCCCACGGGAGCTTCCCGGGCTTGCGCGCGGGCACGAAGCCGCAGTCGAGGTGGTAGGCGAGCGCGCCCCCGAAGATGAAGCCGCGTGCCTCGGCGCCGAGGATCACGTCCGGTTGCCGCGGTCCCGCCCACTCGGCGAGGTGCTCGACCGTCGAGTGGAACGCCTCGGCGTTGCCGATCAGCGGCATCAGGTCCTTGAACACGATCCCCTCTTGCGGGAAGTCCGGCACGTCGCGCACGAGGGCCTTGAGCTCGTCGGTGGTCATCGTTCGGACGCCTCCCGGAGGTCGCGGACGAGAAGGTGCTGTGCCAGCTCGGTCGCGATCGCGGCGAGCGTCTCGAGATCGTCGAGCGCGGCCCTGCGTCGCTCGAGGTCGCGCGAGCGGAGGCCGGTGGCGACGAGCTGCTCGAGGAGCGCCGACTGGCGCCCCGCCGCCGTGCGAAACGCGCGCAGATGCCGCGCGTCGAGGCCATGGCGCGCGAGACGCCCGCACGCGGTCGCGATCTCGATGTCGCTCTCCCGGTAGAGGCGCTCGCCCGCCTCGATTCTCGGTGTCACGAGGTCGTACTCCTCGAGCCGGCGTGCGAAGTCCGGCGTGATCCCGGTGCGCGCGCAGAGCTCGGCGACGTCCAGCTCACCGCCGGCCTGCCTGAGCGCGGGCGGCCGGCGGGGGGTCCGCGGCGGCCCCTGCGTGTCGATTGTCTCGCGGATCACGCGGAGCGGCAGGAACTCGTCGCGCTGGAGCCGGAGGATCGTCTCCAACCGCTCGACGTCGCCGTCGGAGAAGAGGCGGTAGCCGCCCCGGGTCCTGCGGGGCCGCAGGAGCCCCTGATCTTCGAGGTACCTGATCTTCGAGATGGAAACGTCGGGGAACTCTCCGCGCAGCCGCTCGCAGACCGCCCCGATCGTGTGCAGGCGCGGCTCGGTGGAGCGCTGGTCGACGGTGGTCGTGGTCATGGGACGAGGAACGTCATCCGGTACTTGCCGACCTGCACCTCGTCGTCCGCGGAGAGCGTGGCGCTCTCGATCCGCCGCTTGTTGACGAACGTGCCGTTCAGGCTCCCGAGGTCGCGGATCACGTAGCGCTCGTCCTCGTGGATGATCTCCGCGTGCCTGCGTGAGACCGTGACGTCGTCGAGGAACACGTGGCACTCGGGCGAGCGTCCGATGAGCGTCCGCAGGCCGACAGTCTCGAAAGTCTCCCCCGCTCTGCCACCGCCCGCGCGGACGACGAGCGCCGGGACGCGCGGTGCGAGCAAAGCGGCTGCGTCCTCGTCGAGCTCCTCGGGGTCGAGGCTGAGGGTCGTCTCTCCCTGCTCGTCTCGCCGGAGATAGGCACCGCAGCGGGCGCAGTAGTTCGCGGCCTCGGGGTTCTGGAAGCCGCACTCCGGGCAGTAGACGTGGCTCATCCCGGTTTGCGCCCGAGGATCGGGCCGAGCTCGTCTGGCTCGACATGGACGCCGCGCCGGCGGCGCTCCCGCTCCGCGTGGAGGATGTCGATGCGGCCGTGCAGCATGCGCCGCCGGAGCGAGATGTCGTCCTCCTCGCGCTCGAGCTCCACGATCTGCTCCCGCAGGTCGTCGTCGGAGAGCTCAGCCAGGTCCGGGTCGGGCGTGGCGTGGTCGGCGGGCAGCTCACCCGTGCCTTCGAAGATCGACCGCTCGAGCGTCGGCGGCGTGTGGATCTCGAGCGTGCCGGCGTCGGCCTGTGCGCGGAGCCGGCCCACCCTCTCTGCGCGGAGCGCGTCGATCCGGACGTGGAGCGCGCGACGCCGCTTCGAGATCGCGTCGGCCTCGTCCTCCGCGGTGCGGAGCAGGCGCTCGAGCTCGTCGTCGTCGGTCGTGGCGAGGTCGGGAAACGGGTCCACTTCGCGATTCACCTTTCCTTGCGGACGGACAACCGATTCAAGCAGCCATCGAGCCGAGGGGTCAACCTCAGCTTGAGGCTTGCTCCACAGTTCGTGCCGAAAGCTCTTCTCCCTCCACGATCGCGGCAACCCACTGGGTGAGCTCGTTCGCCAGCTCCTCGGACAGCTCCTCGGTGGCTCCCTCCGCGTAGACGTGGACGAACGGCTCGTCCTGATCTGGCAACGCCTGCACCCAGCCACGGTCGTCGTACGCCTTGACCCCGTCGAGGAGGTCGAGGCGGCGCGAGGAGAGGTTCTCGTTGAGGAGCCGCATGACGAGCCCCTTCCGCCCCCAGGGACACGGCAGGGCACGCTGGACGAGCGTGGACCGAGGTAGCCCGGCGACGAGAGCGGAGAGAGGCTCCTCCTGCTCGGCCAGGAGCTCCAGGAGCTTGCAGAGGGCGGTGACAGCGTCGTAGCCGGGCACGACGTCCGGAAAGACGAACCCTCCGGTCGGCGCCGCGGCGAGCACCACACCGTCGCGCGTCGCGACTCGCGTCAGGTCGCCGAGGGACGCCTGCGTCCGAACGACGGACAGCGCCGTGCCATCCACGAGCTCCTCGACGAGCTCGGTCGCGGTGACGGGCACCGCGATCTCGCCCGAGCGACCGGAGAGGACGAGGAGCTTCACGGCGAGCAGCAGACCGAGGTCGGCGGGGACGGGCTCACTGCGCTCGTCGACCAGCAAAAGCCGTTCCGCCGCGCGGTCGAACACGACGCCGAGGTCCGCCCCCACGCCCGCGACGATTCGCCGGGCGTCGAGCGGCTCGAGCTCGGCGGGTGCGTCCGCCACGAAGAACCCCCGCGTGCCGATTGCCTCCACCCCGAGCGGCCCGAGCACGAGCGGCAGGGTGAACGCCGCGGCGGAATGGCCGTAGTCGATCGCGATCCGGAAGCGCCGGTCGCGGATCCGCTCGAGCTGCACCGTGTCGAGGATGTCCTGCGCGTAGCTCTCGCGCACGCGTGCCGGGTACGTGGTCTCCCCCACCTCGGCGAACGTCGCGCGCCGGATCTCCTGGCGGCCGAAATGCTTCTCGACCTCCTTCTGGAGGGCGTCGGTCATCTGGATCCCGGGCCACTCGAACACGCGAACCTCGATCACCTCCGGGTCGATGCTCGAGCGGCCGACGTGGACGCCTGCGGCGAGGCCCTGCGTCTTGAGGACGTGGCGGGTGACGGCCGCGGGTGAGATCCGCAGGTCGGCGACGTGCACCCCGGTCGAGGTGAGGCCCGCGATGATCGCCCGCTGGATCATGCGGCAGGCGTCCGAGGACGCGCGGCTCGCGACGACGCGGCTCCCGCGCCGGAGCGCCGTCCCGAGCGCCGAGGCCAGCCTCACCGCCGTCTCGGGCGTGAGGTCGACGTTGACGAGCCCCGTCGCGCCGTCGCGGCCGAAGGCGCTCTTCGAGGCGCGCTTCTCCCAGACGACGCTCTCGTGGATCTGCGAGCCGGTCTCGATCTCCTTGAACGGGTAGATGCGGACGCCCGGGTAGATGCTCGCCTCCGAGCCGATCGTCACCTCGTCGCCGATCGCGACGCCCTCGTGGATGCGCACGTGGTCGCGGATGTCGCAGGAGCGGCCGATGATCGTGCCCTCGACGACCGAGCTCCGTCCGAGATACGTGCCCGCGTCGACGACGCTTCTCGACACCCTCGCGCCCTCACGCACGATCACGCCGCGGGTGAGCACCGTGTACTCCCCGATCGAGGCGGCGTCCGACACGCGGCTGTTCACGCCGATGAACGCGGGCCCGACGACGGGCTCGAGCTGGTCGATGTCGACCTCCTCGCTCACCCAGACGTTGCCGCGGAGCCGCAGGCCGGGGATGTCGAGCTCCACGGCGCCGTCGAGGGCATCGAAGTTCGCCTGCCGGTACTGCTCGAGCGTGCCGACGTCCTGCCAGTAGCCGTCGAGGACGTGCCCGTAGATTGGCCGCCCCATCTCGAGCAGGTGCGGGAACAGCTCCTTCGAGAAGTCGTACGGGCGATCGTCCGGGATGTGGCGCAGGACCTCGGGCTCGAGGACGTAGATCCCGGTGTTGATCGTGTCGGAGAAGACCTGCCCCCACGAGGGCTTCTCCAGGAAGCGCTCGACCCGCCCGTCGTCGTCCGTGACGACGATCCCGAACTCGAGCGGGTTGTCGACGGGCTTGAGCCCGATCGTCACGGCGGCACCCTTCGCGCGGTGTGTCTCGATCAATGCAGTGAGGTCGACGTCGCAGAGCGCGTCCCCCGAGATCACCAGGAAGGTGTCGGTGAGCCGCTCCTTCGCGAGACCGACGGACCCGGCGGTGCCGAGGGGCTGCTCCTCGACGGAGTAGTCCATCTCCAGCCCGAGCGACTCGCCGTCGCCGAAGTACGTGCGGATCGCCTGCGGCATGAACGCGAGCGTCACGACCACCTCTGTCAGGCCGTGCTTGCGCAGCAGGTCGAGCGCGTGCTCCATGCACGGCTTGCCGACGACCGGCACCATCGGCTTCGGCTGGTTCGACGTCAACGGGCGGAGCCTCGTCCCTTCGCCGCCGGCCATCACGACCGCTTTCACACCCTCACCTCACGACGCGCCTTCGCGATGTACTGAACCCCGGCGAGCACCGCCAGCACGAGGCTGACCCAGAAGAGCGCGAGCGGCCACCACGTGTCGCGGGCCGTGACGAGGACGAGCGCGAGCGAGGCGTAGAGCCCCCACGTCGCGATCTTCCCGAGCAGCGAGACCTCGAACTCGTATCCGCGCGGCACGACGAGCTTGTACCCCCCGACGAGCAGGAGGTCCCGCAGGAGAATCACGAGGGCGACCCACGGCAGGCGGTCGTAGACGACCAGCAGGACGATGCAGACGTCGATCATCAAGCGGTCGGCGAGCGGGTCGGCGACCTTGCCAAAGGCCGACTCCACCCGCCAGCGGCGCGCAAGCCAGCCGTCGACCTGGTCGGTGATCGCCGCCAGCGCGAACACGATCCCGGCCGGCCAGCTCGGCCCGTCCTGGTCCTGCACGAGCAAGACGACGAACAACGGGATCGCGACGAACCGGGCGATCGTCAGCGCGTTCGGCAGCTGCCGCATTGGCGCGGAGACGGTGTTCTCGTACGCCATGCCACTAGGTTAGTGCGCGTGGCACAACCGATCACCCTGCCCGGCTTCGTCAACGCACACAGTCACGCCTTCCAGCGTGCGCTTCGCGGGCGTGCCGCGGGTGGCGACTTCTGGGCCTGGCGGGACGGGATGCTCGACGAGGCGGAGCGCCAAACGCCAGCGACCGTCGCGGCGCTTTACGCAGCCACCTACCGCGAGATGCGCGCCGCAGGCTTCACGGCGGTCGGGGAGTTCCACTACCTCGGCCTCGAGACGGCCTTCTCTGCGGCCGAAGCTGCCGCGGAGGCGGGTATCGCCTTCGTCTGCGTGTACGCCGCCTATGCGCGCGGCGGGCTCCCGCGGATGCGTCAGGCGTCGGTCGCGGAGTACCTCGCCCAGCTAGAGCAGCTTCGCGCACGCGGCCTCGCGGTCGCGGTCGCCCCCCACTCCGTTCGCGCGTGCCCGCGCGACTGGCTCGTGGAGCTCGGCCGCTATGCGGATGAGAACGGCCTTCCGCTCCACGTGCACGCGGGCGAGCAGCCTCGCGAGGTCGAGGAGTGCCTCGCCGAGCACGGCCTGCGCCCGATCGAGCTGCTGGCGGACTGCGGCTGCCTCGGAGCGCGCACCACCGTCGTCCACGCGACCCACGCGAACGGCGCAGAGCTCGATCTGTTGCGCGACAGCCGCTCGACGATCTGCGTCTGCCCCACCACCGAAGCGGACCTGGGAGACGGGTTCATCCCGGCGGTACGCGTGCGCCATCGCGGCATCCGGCTCTGCATCGGCTCCGACTCGAACGTCCGGATCGACCCGTTCGAGGAGCTGCGCCAGCTCGAGGGCATCGCCCGCCGGCAAGACGGCCGGCGCGGCGTCTTCGCGTCCGAGGAGCTTTGGGAGATCGGCAGTGCGAACGGGGCGTCGGCCCTGGGGCTCGACCTGTGGGCGGACATCGAGATCGATCCCGCGCACCGCTCGCTCGCCGGGGTCGCCGAGGAGCACGTCGCGGCGGCGCTGATCGCCGGGTGCGGCGCGGACGTCGTGCTCTCCCCGAGCTGAGAGCCAGGCGCTGACAACGCTTGTGGTGATTCACCACAAGCGTTGTCAGCCGGCCGCAGTTACGGATCACGCGGTGGGTACGCTGAGCATGTGGACGCCACCGAGCAGACCTTCGACGACGTCGTCCTCGCCCGGTCGCACGAACGCCCGGTCGTCGTCGACTTCTGGGCCGAGTGGTGCGGGCCGTGCCATGCTCTCGCTCCCGTCCTCGAGGGCGCGATCGCAGAGCGCGACGGCGCCGTGGAGCTGGTCAAGGTCGACGTGGACGCGAACACCGAGCTCGCGCAGCAGTTCAGCGTGAGCGGGATTCCCGCGGTCAAGGCGTTCCGCAACGGCCGTGTGGTGCGCGAGTTCGTCGGGGCCCAGTCCCCCACCTCGGTCTCGGCTTTCCTGGACGCGCTTCTCGCCCCGCCGCGCGCCGATGCGCTCGTCGAGGAGCTGCGCGACACGGGCGAGCTGCCCGAGGTGGTCGAAGCGCTCGACGCGGGTGACGTGGAGCGCGCGCTCGAGCTGCTCGTCGGCGCAGTCCCGACCGCCGAAGACGACGAGAAGGAGCGTCTCCGCGACATCGCCGTGGCGCTCTTCGAACGCCTCGGGCAGGACGATCCCCTTGTCACCGGCTTCCGCCGGCGGCTCGCCTCCGCGCTGTACTGATCCGTCGTTAGGCTGTCGCCATACCCGGGCGATGGGGCCCGCCTTCAACCGCCGCGAACGGCTGATGGCTCCTGCGAATCGAAGGGAGCCACGCCATGCCCATCGCGCTCGCGATCGCCCTGGGAGGTGCTGTCGGTGCAGTCGGCCGCTACGCGATCGACTCGCTGATCGAGCGCCACACCGAGTCCGTCTTCCCGTGGGCGACGTTCACGATCAACATGACCGGCTGTCTCGCGGTCGGCTTCCTGATCGCCGCCCTCGTCGACCGACACAGGGCGCCGGCGTGGCTGCGAGCAGGGCTCGTGGTCGGCTTTTGCGGCGGGTACACCACGTACTCCACGTTCGCGCAGGAGACGCTCGACCTGACCGAAGGCCGGCACGTCGGCGTCGCCGCGGCGACCGTCGGCGCGAGCATCGCCCTCGGGCTCGTCGCGGTATATGTCGGAGCCCGGCTGGGCAGGCTGTCGTGAGTCAGTACGTCTGAGGGCTGTCGCCGGGCTGGACGACGACGTCCTCGTCACCCCGCTGATCCTCGACCTCGACGACCGAGATCGGCGTGTCGGAGACGGGATTGACCTTCGTCACGAACCCCTGGAGCGCCGCGCCTACGCCTTCGGGATCGTCCGCCCGTCTGACGGCGATCGTCTCGCCGGGCTCGGGAAGCCAGTCCCCCGTGTACTGGTAGGCACCAACCTCGACCTGCGGGATTCCCCGCCCCGTCTTGATCAGCGTCACCGCAAACGTGCGCTCGGCTCCCATCGTCACCCCGACCGTACTGGCCCCCGAGGACGGCCACCCGCGCCGATCGGCCAGGTTCGTCCGCCCGAGGGACAGGTTGGCGCGCCGTTCGGGTAGCCGTGGCGACGCTAGGGCTGGTCGACGATCGAGAGGATGTTCCCGTCGGGATCGGTGATCCAGACGCCACGCGCCTCGCCGATCGCATGGACGTCGCCGTCGCGGGTGACTCCGGGAAGGCCGTCGTAATGCTCGAACTCCACGCCCTTGCCGCGTAGGGCCGCGACGACGCTGTCGAAGCCGTCTCCGACCGACCACGTTGCGGCCGTTGCCTTGTTCGTGCCGGCGTAGTCCGACTGGTACACGAGGACCCTCGAGCCGCCGCTCGTGTAGAGGACCGCATCCCCCATCTCCATCGCAGGGGCGAGCCCGAGCGTCCCCTCGTAGAACGACCGCGCCGCTGCCATGTCCGATACAGCGAGTGTCGCGCCAGCGTCGTGATTGCCGAGCATCCCGTCCCTCCTGCGTGGTGACGACCGACAGCGCGTCGGTCGTCAGAACATCATCGCACCCTGCGCAACACCCTCTTGGCCGCGCGCCCCGCGGTTACCCCGGCACCAGCCCGGTTCGTCGAACGGAGGTGGGACAGCTGTAGCCTTGAGCACGTGAGGGGGTCGTTCGCACTCGTGCTTCTCGCCGTTGCCGTCCTTGCGGGCTGTGGCGGCTCGAACGGCGACGATCAGGCGCAGAAGCAACTGACCGTGCCCGCGTACGGCCCGTTTCCCGCGATGACCGTCCCGGTCGCCCAAGGGACTCCGGAGGAATGTCGCGCGGAGGCAGAGGCGTTCAGCCGTGCCGCCGAGGCGTTCCTCCGCCCCTATCCGTCCGACGCCGACAACTACCGCGTCCTCGCCCGCGTGCAGTTCACCGCCTTCCGGGCTCACCGCTGCGAGACCGCCATCCTCCGGGCGGCCGTCGCCCGCCGGCTGACCGCGAAGCAGGTACGCGAGGTGCTCCGCTTCTTCGGCTTCATGGGGGAAGCGGCCCAGGCGCTTCTGCCCGGCCCGCAGTACTGAGCGACGTTTGACGTCGCGCCACGTCGCACCTGACTGAGGTCGAAGATGCGCGAAAGCCCTGCGAGTGCAGGGCTTGCAGTCGGGGCGCCGAGATTCGAACTCGGGACCTCTAGTCCCCCAGACTAGCGCGCTAACCAGGCTGCGCCACGCCCCGTGTGCCGGACATGCTAGCGGCGGACGTGGCGCTGCTCTCGACTCGACCTGTGCAGATCGCCTAGCTTGTGGAGATGGCCCGAGTCGAGCAAAGC
>DASSBV010000085.1:0-9925 GCA_035698545.1 Gaiella sp.
GGGCCGCTCGTCAACGTGACCGTGGCGGACTGGGTCGTGCCCGTCGTCGCGTCGACGTAGGTCACCGAGACGCTCGCGCCCGGCTTGGCGCGCAGGATCGCCGACCTGAGCGTGGCGGGTGAGGAGACCGCGCGGCCGTCGAGCCTCGTGATCAGGTCGCCGGCGGCGAGGCCGGCGGCATCCGCGGCGCTTCCGGGCACCACGCCGGCGACCAGCGCCCCCGCGCCTTGCGAGTCCTGTGCGCCGATCGAGACACCGAGGAACGCCGTCTCGCCGACGTGGACGGTCGCCGAGGCCCTGCCTGCGACGATCTGCTTCGCGATCGCGACTGCGGTGTTGATCGGAACCGCGTAGCCGTCGGTGCCTCGGGTCCCGCGGAAGGCGTAGCCGACCGTTGCAGCGGTGTTCATCCCGATCACCTTCTGCCCAAGGTCGAAGAGCGGTCCGCCCGAGTCGCCCGGCTCGAGCTTGGCACTCGTCTCGATCAGCCCCGTGAGTCGCTGGCCACCTCCGCTCTCGTCGCTGACGGTGATCGCACGCCGGAGCGCGGTGACCCGGCCGGTCGATGACGTCAGCGCGCCCCTCCCGCCGGCATTGCCGGTGGCCTTCACGATGTGTCCGACCCGCAGGGTCGACGAGTTGCCGAGCGAGACGGTCCGGAGGTTCGAGACGCCGCGTGCCCGCAGCACCGCAACGTCCTTCGAGATGCTGTAGCCGAGGACGTTCGCCGTGTAGCTCCGCCCGGTGCCTGGCACCACGACCCTGATCGTCGTCGCGCCTCGGATCACGTGGTTGTTCGTCAGCACCCGGCCCGACGACGTCAGCACCATCCCGGTGCCTTCGGCCTGCCCTTCCCCTGCGAGGGAGGTCTCGATGATCACGACGCCTGTCCCGAGGCGCGCGGGCCGCGGGGCGGCGAGCGCCAGGCTCGCGCCGATTCCGACCAGGACGAGAAGCGTCGCCGCGAGCACTAACAGCCGCGTGCGGGCGCTCCTGACCTGCGTGTTGCGTTCTCCGTGCGGCGCGGCCATCTCTCAGAGGATGCCTACGCCGTCCTGTGAGCCGGCTGAGAGTGCAGCGGTCGTCGGACCGAGCCATGCTGGTAGATACATCTCGTGACCGATACGGCAGCGACCTTCCTGTTTGCAGACATCGCGGGCTTCACCGCCTTGACGGAGGCTCACGGTGACGAGGCCGCGATGGAGCTGGTCGCCGCCTTCTCCGGTGCAGTGGAGGCGCGACTACCTGAGGTCGCGGGAGAGCACGTAAAGACGATCGGTGACGCCGTGATGCTCCGCATTCCCCACCCGGCAGAGGCGATCCGGCTCGGTCTTTGGATCACGCACGATGCGATGCGCGAGCATGGAAGCCCCGCGGTCCGCGTGGGCCTCCATCACGGCCCTGCGATCGAGCGGGATGGCGACTACTTCGGTGCGAGCGTCAATCTCGCGGCTCGTGTCTCGTCGGCTGCCGCGGGCGGCGAGGTGCTGGTCACGGGACAGACAGCCGCGCTCGCGCCGGATCTCGACGAGGTCATCTTCGAGTCGCGAGGCCGTAAGAGCCTGCGGAACGTGAGCGAGCCCGTCGATCTCTTCGCGGTGTTCAGGGTCGGTAAGTCGCTGCGGAGTCTTCCTGTCGACCCGGTGTGTCGGATGGCCGTCGATCCCGAGCGCGCACCGGGGCAGCTCAGGTACGAGAGCACGGCGTACTTCTTCTGCTCGCTGACATGCGCAGGGACGTTCGCGCAAAACCCCGAGCGGTTCGTGAGCTAGTCCTATGTCTTCGCCCAGCGACCCGCTCGGGTCGATCGGATGGACCGAGCGCACAGGCGGCGTGCTCACCGCCCGCGAGTGCGTGGCGCTGGCCCGGCCGCTGCTGCGCGAAGAGCTTGGCATGCTGGTCGGCCTGCTGGCGATGGCCCTGCGCGTGCATTCGGGACGCCGCACCACCATCGAACCGGCGCGCCTTGCGCCCCCGGACTCGTCGCTGGCCCGAGACGCGCAGGAGGCTGCCGACGATCTCCTCATTCCGGTGCTGCGGAACCACTCCCATCGCGCGTACGCCTGGGCGGCCGCCATCGCCGCACGACGCGGGATCTCGTTCGACCGTGAGTTGCTGTACCTCGCCGCGATGTTCCACGACACTGGGCTTCCCAGCCCCGTCCCGCACGTCGACTTCACGGTCCGCAGCGCGGCGCTCGCCCGCGAGTTCGCCGACCGCCACGGAGTGCCCGCCGACAGCCGGGAGGTGGTGACCAACGCTATCGCCATGCATCACAGCCCCGGCGTTGGGCTTGAATCCGGTCCCGAGGCTTATCTCATGTCCGCCGGCGCCGCAGTTGACGTCTTCGGCTCGCACCTGAACGAGATCCCCGACGCGATCCGCAGGCGCGTGGTCGAACAGTTCCCGCGGCTGGGCTTCAAGCGCGAATTCGCCGGGCTGTGGCGCGCGGAGGCCAAGCAGGTGCCTCGGGGCCGGGCGTGGTACCTGCACCGC
Organism: Gaiella sp.; assembly: GCA_035698545.1. Taxonomy (GTDB): domain Bacteria; phylum Actinomycetota; class Thermoleophilia; order Gaiellales; family Gaiellaceae; genus Gaiella. The sequence goes on from DASSBV010000085.1 coordinate 2,497, forward strand.
TTCGCTCTCACCGACCTGAGCATCCGGATGGCGCCGTTCGGTTGACCGAGCACCGACGACACGGCGGCAGGCTGCGCTAGTGGTCTTGCTGCTCACGCGCGGCATCCAGGAGCGTCTTGGCGGCCCACTCGACGTCGGGCCGCTCGGTCGTCTCCCATGCCTCGACAGCGCTACGTGTCGATCGGGCCCAACGCACGGCGGCACGCGCCTGCTCGATTGAGAGCGATGCGACGAGAGCGTTCACGTGGATCCGGTCGGGGAAGAGTCCCTCCCCGCGTGCGTACTCGGTCCCGAGCTGGGCGTAGTGGTCGATCGTTTCTTGCGCGTCGTCTTCGATCGACTGGATCGTTCCGAGCAGGTCGTCCTTGGAGCCGTAGTTTGCGTAGAGCAGCCGCAGCTGGGCCTCCGACTCGACCCGCGCGGCGGCCGGTGGTGTCGCGAGCCAGTCGCGCAGCGTCTTCCGTCCTAGGTCAGTGATCGAGTACACCGTGCGCCGCCGGTCGCCGTTCCACTCTTCACGTGCCTCGGCAAGGCCGGCGCTGACGAGCCGTTTCGGCTCGGCGTAGAGGTTGCTCTCTGCGCGAGGCCAGAAGAAGTGGAGCGAGCGCCGCATCAGCTTCGCGAGGTCGTACGTCGCCCAGGGCCGGATCGCCAGAAGCCCCAGGATCGCGAACGACGTGGTTGTCAGCGGTCGCCTTGACATTCGCTCCTATTAGGAGTATATCTTACTCCTATCAGGAGTATGAGCGACTGAAGGGAGCGACCATGGGTCACCCGATTCGACCTCTCGCCTACCGCACGGCCGCCGCGGCAGTCCTCGTCACGGTCGCGCTCGCGCTCGTGCCGACCGCGTTGGGAGACGGCTGGGCACGCGACCACGCGGACGCGGTTGCGATACAGCGCCTCGACCCGGGAATCCGGACGGCGATCGCAGCCCGGACGCCGGTGTCCACGCCGGTCGCCGCGACGACCCCGCGTCTCTCCCCGTCCGACGAGGGCTTCGCGTGGACGGCGGCGGCGCTCGGTCTCGGCGCGGGGATCGCGGCGATGTGCGCCGTCCTCGTGTGTGTCAGCCTGGTCCGACACGATGGACCGCTTCGTCACGCGTGAGCCCGAAGGCGGGGTCCGGACGTCCTCACGTCCGGACCCCGCGCACGCCGACGAGCCGATTCCGACCAGGCCGGCACAGGCGCGCGAGCTGAGAGAGATCGCAGCCTTGTTCGCCCCGGCCCTGGAGCCGTACCGCGGATCGGGTTCCGACTGGATCCTCGATCCGTACCTCGCCGAGCTCGTCGACGTGAACCGGCGGTTCGCCGAGTCCGAGGTGCTCGTCGCCGAGCACGGTGGACGGATCGTGGGGACGATTGCGTTCTACGCCGACGTTCGCGTCGAAGGCTGGAGCAACCTTCCGGCAGGTTGGGCCGGATTTCGCGCCCTCGCGGTCGCTCCCCGGATGCGGCGTGTCGGAATCGGCAAGGCTCTCGTCCAGCGCTGCATCGAGCGCACCCGCGACGTCGGCGCGGAGACGCTCGGCATCCACACGATCTCCGTGCTGACGGACGCGGTCAGGCTCTACGAGCGGCTCGGATTCGTCCGCTGTCCGGAGTTCGACCTGCGGGCGGCCGACATCTTCCCCTCCGAGCACGCGGATGAGATGGTGGCGCTCGCCTTCCGTCGCGACGTCGAGTGCGACGGTCGATCCACGAACGAGAGATACCCATGAGGTCGCCTTGGCCACCGCTCGGGCGGCTTCCCAACGAGTCTCCGGCTTCTACCGGCTCGGAGCTAACTGACGGTGTCCAGGAGGCAACTGTGCGCGACGCCAGAGAAGTCCTCGAACAGGCGATCGACCGCTGGAATTCCAGCGACCGTGAGGGATGGGCCGCTCTCTACGCGGACGATGTTGTCTACCAGGGACCAGGTGCCACGCGGATCACGGGGTTGGCGGATTTGAAGGAGAAGTACTTCGATGCGCTCTCGACCGCCGCTCCCGATCGGGAAAGCAGCGACGTCGTCCTCTACGCAGACGGTGATCACGTGGTCGAGGAGGCCAGGTACACGGGCACCCACACGGGCACCTGGCGCGACCCTAGTGGTGTCGAGGTTCCCGCAACCGGGCGAAAGCTGGACTTCTCCTTCGTCGGTGTCTTTCGCGTCGAGGACGGCAAGATCAGCGCGATCCGCATCTACTACGACCAAATCGAGGTTCTCACCCAGCTCGGACTGATGCCGGGCGCAGCCTGAGTCACCGCCCTCGCCCAGCCCATCGCCATGACCGGCGCGCCTCCTTCGCCGCGCTCGCGGACGCGACCCGGCGCGGCGTTCTCGAGCAGCTCGCGGGCGGCGACGCCTCGATCACCGACCTTGCCGACAAGTTCGACATGACCCTCACCGGCATGAAGAAACACGTCGGCGTGCTCGAACAGGCCGGGCTCGTCACGACCGAAAAGATCGGCCGCGTACGCAACTGCAAGATCGGCCCCTGCCGGCTCGAAGAGGAAATGGAGTGGATCTCGCGATACCGCCAGGTCTGGGACGCCCGCTTCGAAGCACTGGACCGCGTGATCGAGCAGCTCGAGTCCCGTGACAAACCCGATGTCCGCAAGGAAGAGAAAGTGAGGCCCGCATGAATCGCACGACCGTTGAACGCAAGTCCGATCGCGAAGTCGTCGTCACCCGCACGTTCGACGCGCCCGCGAGCCTCGTGTTCGAGGCGTGGACGAAACCCGAGCTGTTCGAGCAATGGTGGGTGCCGCGGTCGATGGGCATGACGCTGCGTTCGTGCGCGCTGGACGTGCGCACCGGCGGCGAATACCGCCTCGTCTTCGGCGACGACCCCGCGAACCCGATGGCCTTCTTCGGCAAATACCTCGACGTGGTGCCGAACCAGCGCATCGTCTGGACGAATGAGGAAAGCGGCGCCGACGGTTCCGTCACCACCGTCACCTTCGAAGAGAAGAACGGCAAGACGACGCTCGTGCTGAGCGAGCTCTACCCGACGAAGGAAGCGCTCGACGCCGCCGGCACCGGCGCGCAGGAAGCCATGAACGAGACGTTCGGGCAGCTCGACGAGCTGCTCGCCTCGCTCGCCGCTACCGCCACACGATCGTGACGTTGTCGACGCCCGCCGCGATCAGGCTGCCAGGGTTCGCGTCCGGTGCCTCCACGCGCAACTGGATCGTCATGAACAGCACTCCGAAGATCCGGCCGATGCCTCTGGTCGTCAGCCGTGCGCCCTCAAAGCCGATCGAGGGGAGAGTGCCCCCGGCAAGAATCGAACTTGCGCACGCGGTTTAGGAAACCGCTGCTCTATCCACTGAGCTACGGGGGCGAGAGGACACATCTTGCCCGTCGTGGTCTCAGGAAGTCACCGCGACGTAGACGACGAAGGCTGCGTACAAGGTCGCCCAGGCGACGATCGCCTGCCAGCTGAAGCGGCGGCGGAAGTGAAGGGCGACGACGGCCACGAGCCCGCCCGCGAGCGCGAGGCAGCCGGCCACGATCGAGTACCGATCGAGCTCCCACGGCGTGAACGCGAGGCCGATCGCGACCGGGAGCGTCGACTGGAAGACCATCGCGCCGGTGATGTTCCCGAGCGCGAGCGAGTCCTTGCCCTCGCGCACCCAGAAGAAGCTGTTCGCCTTCTCCGGCAACTCGGTCGCAAACGGCGCGAGGACGAGGGCCAGAACGAGCGGCTCGAGCCCGGCACTGTCGGCGACGTGGAGCACCTGCTCGACGAAGATGTGGGCGCCCCCGACGATCGCGCCGAGCGCGACCAGGAGCTGGACCACCACGGTCGTCATCGTCGGCGGGTCGCTGCGCGTCGTGTCGAGGATCAGCGGCTTCAGCTCCTCGGTCGACTCCACCTCGCCGCTGTGCCGGAGCGTCCAGGCGACGTACGCGCCATACGCGCAGACGAGCGCGATCGCACCGGCGACCTGGAGTGGCGCCGGCGCCCCGAGGCCGAGCAAGAGGGCGACGACGAAGCAGCCCATGAAAAAGCCGAGGTCCCGCTGCAGCGTCGGCGCGTGCACGTCGAGCGCGAGCTCCTGCGGCCGCCGGGCGCGGTACATGACGGCGGCGAGACCGACGAGCGCCATCGCGAGCGTGGCGAGGAGAAGTGGGGCGCCGACAATGGCACCCACGGCGACGTCGTCTGATCCTTCCTCCCCGCCCACGATCGCGACGACCGGGATCAGGGACTCCGGAAGCGCGGTCGCGACCGCAGCGAGCAGGCTGCCGACGGCGCCCTGCCCGAGGTTCACCATGCTGCCGAACCACTCGATGGCATTGGTGAAGAGCAAGGCGCCGGCCAGCAAGATCGCGAAGCTGGCCGGAAGAAGGATCGCGGAGCTCATGGGCTTTCCAGACGAGACACGTGGCGTTGCCGCTAGAGGCTACTACCCGGCGACGCCGTACTCGTAGAGGAGGGCGATGCCGACGATCAGCGCGGCTACGACCGCGACCACCGATCGAATCGGATGGCGCAACTCGCCCGCGGCTCCCAGGGCAAGCGCCGTGAGCAGAAACAACGTCGCCAGAGCGACGATCACGACGGCAAGCAAGAACATCTCTCCTTACCTCCTCCTCGCCCTCGCCGCCATCTCTCACGTCGACCATTCCCAACCGGAGCGCATGCGAACCATCAGGGACGGCATCGCGGCGCTACCCGAGCCGCGCTCCCGAATTGGCGGCGGTAGCCGGCGCCGGGCGGGCGGCCGCTTCCGCCGCCCGCCCGCCGGCTCCGGTCACCGCCGGCCCGCGACCCACCCTCGGTCGCTCGACCTGCGCGAGTCGACGCCATAGAGGTAGGACAGCGGTGCGATCAGGACGAGGAAGGTCAGGATCAGAACAGCGCCCATGTGCGGTCACCTCCTCTGGCTCCGTCGGCGGACTGTCTCTCGCTCCCCCTTGATGGAATGTTCGCGGACGCGCGCCACCGTGACCATCGGGTCAGCGGTGCAGACTCACGTAGTCGCCAGCCCATCCAACCGGTCCGGTCTGAGATCGAGCCGCCGGAGCAGCTGGGCGTTCAGGGCGACGACGATCGTGGAGGCGCTCATCAGCAGCGCGCCGACCGCCGGGGGCAGCGTCACGCCCCACGGGGCGAGGACGCCGGCGGCGAGTGGGATCGCGAGCACGTTGTAGCCCGCCGCCCAGCCAAGGTTCTGCAACATCTTGCGGTAGCTGGCCCGCGAGAGCGCGACGACGCTGACGACCCCACGCGGGTCGTCCGAGGCGAGGATCACACCGGCCGACTCGATCGCGACGTCGGTTCCCGCGCCGATCGCGATCCCTACGTCGGCGCGCGCGAGGGCGGGGGCGTCGTTGACGCCGTCGCCGACCATCGCGACGCGCGCTCCGCCTTCCTGCAGCGTGCGTACGTGCCGTTCCTTGTCCTCGGGGAGCACCTCGGCGAACACCTCGTCGATGCCGAGCTCGGCGCCAACGGCGTCGGCCACCTGTCGCGCGTCGCCCGTGATCAACGCCACCCGGATCCCGAGCTGGTGCAGGCGGCGGACGGCCTCGCGCGCCTCGGGCCGGACCTCGTCCTCGAGTGCGAATGCGCCGGCCACCATCCCGTCGCGGACGAGATAGAGCACCGAAGCGCCTCGACCCTGCCAGGGCTCGGTCTCCCCGCGGAGATGCGCCGGCACGTCGAGACCGCGTTCCCGGAGCAGCCCCGGCCCACCGACTGCGAGCCTTGTCCCGTCCAGCGTCGCCTCCACGCCGCGGCCGCTCATCGCGCGGAAGTCGCCGGCCACCGGGAGCGGGCCGCGTTCCCGAGCCTCGGCCACGATCGCGCGCGCGAGCGGATGCTCACTCTCCGCTTCGACCGCAGCAGCCTGCGCCAGCAAAACGTCGTGCTCGTTCCCGGCCACGTCCGTGACGACATGCGCGCCGCGCGTCAACGTGCCCGTCTTGTCGAACAGGACGACGTCCACGAGCCGGCTCCGCTCGAGGCTGAGCCGGTCTTTGACGAGGATGCCGTTGCGCGCCGCCAGCGAGGTCGAGATCGCGATCACGAGCGGGATCGCGAGCCCGAGGGCGTGCGGGCAGGAGATCACCAGCACGGTGATGGTCGTGGTGACCGCCTCGTCGCCGTCGCCGAGGAGCAGCCAGACGACGAAGGTGACGGTCGCGGCGCCTGCCGCGACGTAAAAGAGGAGCGCTGCGGCGCGATCCGCGATCGCCTGCGTGCGCGAGTGCGACTCTTGCGCCTCCGCCACGAGCCGCTGGATGCCCGCGAGCGCCGTCTGCTCGCCCACGGCCGTGACGCGGACACGGATGGCCGAGTCGGTCGCCACCGTCCCGGCCGTGACGGAATCGCCCTCGCCGCGGGCCACGGGCTTCGACTCGCCGGTGATCATCGACTCGTCGAGCTCTGCCCGGCCCGCGACGACCTCGCCGTCGGCGGGAACGCGTCCGCCCGGCCGAACGAGGACGATGTCGCCGGTCGCGAGCTGGTCGAGTGCCACCCGCGCCGTCTCGCCGTCGCGAACGAGCTCCGCCTCGTCCGGTAGCAGCTCCGCAAGCGCCGTCAGCGCGCCGCTCGCCTGGCCGAGCGCCTTCATCTCCTGCCAGTGCCCGAACAGCATGACCACGACCAGCGCCGACAGCTCCCACCAGAACTCCAGGTCGAGCACGTCGAGCACCGAGAGCACGCTCGCGACGAACGCAACCGTGATCGCGAGCGAGACGAGCAGCATCATCCCGGGCGCGCGCCGCCGAATCTCCTCGAGCCCGCCGGCCAGGAAGACCCAGCCGCCGTAGACGAAGATCACCGTGCCGAGGACCGGCGCGACGAGGCCGTCACCCGAGAACTGCGGCGCGGTGAAGCCGAACCAGTCCTGGATCATCTCGCTGTAGACGACGACCGGGACGGCGAGGATCAGTGTGATCCAGAAGCGCTGCCTGTAGATGTCGGCGTGCCCCGCATGGCCGCCATGACCAGGACCGTGGTCGTGACCGTGCACGCCGTGGCCGTGCTCAGTCATTTGGAGCCCCACCGTGCGCCTACGGCTGGATCAGCCTGCGCCGACGTCGAGGATCCCATGCAGCGGTTCTACCCCGTCGCCGACGCTGCCGCGCGTCGCCGTCGCGCCCCGGGACGTTCACTGATGAAGCGGCGAGCGCTTATCCGTCGCGTCCGCGTCCGGTGCGCGACTGGAGCAGAACGAACACCGAGACGAAGAGTGCGAGCAGGATGACCAGGCCGACGAAGGTGGCGGTGATGAAGAGCTGAGGGTTGACGGCGACCAACTCGGCCGGCGGGAGCGCAGTCGTTACTTCGGCAGCCCGAAGCTCGGGGGCAGGCAGTCGACGCCGCTCAGGTGTGACGGGTCGTCGGGCACGAGCCCGCCGGCGGCGAGCACGAAGCAGCGCACGCAGAAGTTCCCGTGCCCGGTCTCCACCCACGTCCGCATGC
>DASSBV010000086.1:0-4137 GCA_035698545.1 Gaiella sp.
GAGGTCTTCGAGCTCCACGCCGCCGGCCTCACCAGGGTGATTACCGAGGTCCGGTCGCTGGAGACCGTCAACGACGCGATCGAGGACGTCGAGGCGGGCCGGGTTCCCGCGCGAATCGTGTTCGTGCCCTGACCAGCGAGCTGAAGGAGGTGTGGTCGTTGCGAAGTACGGCTTCGGCCGGCGAAGCAACGAGACGTGAGCGCTGACGCCGGAGGAAGCCCCAGCGGCTTCCTCCGGCTCGCCATGCCACGCCGGCGCGCTTCGTGAGTGACGTCTACGGGGCGGCGGGGTCCGGCTTTTCGAGCAGCCCCTCAGCGAGCGCGTAGCGAACGAGCTCGGCGCGGCTGGAGAGGCGGAGCTTCTGCATGATGTGGGCGCGGTGCGTCTCGGCGGTGCGCACCGAGATGTAGAGCAGCTTTGCGATCTCCTGGTTGGTGTGCCCCAGGGCGAGGAGCCGCAGGACCTCGCGTTCGCGCTCGGAGAGAGGGTTTGCCTCCGCCCGTTTGCGCTCTTCCACCTCGGCTGCGAGCAGACGGGCGCCCAACGTCGGGTGGACGTATTGCTCGCCCGCCGCGACGGCGCGCACCGCGGTGATCAGCTCGGTGTCCGCCGCCTCCTTGAGCACGTACCCGCTGGCGCCTGCCTCGAACGCCTCGCGCACGTAGCGCGGGTCGTCCTGCATGGAGAGGATCAGCACCTGCACGGTCGGAACCGCCTGGAGCAGCGCCGGCAGTCCTTCGATCCCGCTCTTGCCGGGCATCACGACGTCCATCAGGACGATGTCCGGCTTGTGCTCCATCGCCTCGAAGACGGCGCGGTCGGCGTTCTCGGCCTCGGAGACCGTCTCGATGTCAGGCTCCGCGTCGAGCACGCGGCGAAGGCCGGAGCGGACGATCGCGTGATCGTCGACGACGAGGACGCGAATGCTCACGGGATCGGAACCTCGGCAACGACCGTCGTGGCAGATCCCTCCGCCGATTCGATCGCGAGGCGTCCACCGACCAGCCCCACACGCTCGCGCATTCCGACGATGCCGAGGGAGTCGCGTCCGACCTCGTCGGCGTCGAAACCCTTGCCGTCGTCTTCGACGATCGCCGCGACCGAATTGTCCTTGCGGGTCAGGAGGATGCTCACACGGGTCGCCTCGGCGTGCTTGACGATATTGGCCAGCGCTTCTTGCACGATGCGGTAGAGCGTCGTCTCGACCTCCGTGGGCAGTCTGGAGTCTCCGAGCTGCGCCTGGAGGTCGACCCGCATCCCGGTGTTCTCGCGGAACGTCTCCGCGAGACGCGCGACCGCCGTGTCCAGCCCGAAATCGTCCAGCGCGGCCGGTCGGAGCTCGACGGCGAGCCTGCGCACGTCCTGGAGCGTCGAGACGACCAGCTTACGGAGCGCGGCGACCGCGGCGCGATCCTCCTCGGTCGCCGCTGTTCCTTCCAGCGGCTTGAGGCCGAGCAGGATCGACGTCAGCGCCTGTCCCGTCTCGTCGTGCAGCTCGCGGGCGAGTCGTTTGCGCTCCAGCTCCTGCGCGGCGACGACGCGCGCAAGGGCGTCCCGGCCGACGCGCTCGGACAAATCGACCGCCACGGCGGCCCGGTCGGCGAGGCTCTCCGCGAGGCGCAGGTCGTCGTCGCCGAACACCGGCTTCGGACCGGTCTTGTCGTGTGCGATGAGCACCCCGATCGCCCGACCGCGAGCGATCAGCGGCACGAACAGCGCCGATTGGACGCCGAACTGCCTCGCTGCCTGCTGATCCACCTCCGGGTCGTCGAGGACCGAGTCGACGCGCTCGCTGCGGCCCCGCTGGAGGACGCGACCCGCCTTCGAGCCCCCGAGCTGGAGTTGCGCTCCGGCGATCCCGTGGGTCTCCTCGCCCTCGGCCGCGGCCACGGTCAGCGCGCCGCCCTGCGGGAGCGCGATCAGCACGAGCCGCGCGTGCACCAGCTCGCGGAGCCTCCTTGCGATGAGGCCGAGCAGTGGCTCGAGCTCGATCTCGGAGGCGAGCGCGGTCCCGATCTCGTTGAGCGACTCCAGGTGGCGGAGCCATGTTGTCGAGGACTCGTACAGCCGCGCGTTCTCGATCGCGACAGCCGCCTGGGCAGCGAGCAGCTGGGTCAGCTCCTCGTCCTCCTCGGTGAAGTCCACGCCCCCCTGCTTCTCGGTGAGGTAGAGGTTCCCGTAGGCGACGCCGCGCAGCAGGATGGGGACGCCGAGGAAGGTGCGCATCGGCGGGTGATGAGGCGGGAACCCCACCGATCGTGGGTCATCGGCAAGGTCGTGCAGTCGCACGGTCTCCGCCTCCTGGATCAGCACCCCGAGCAGCCCTCGACCCCGCGGGAGCTCGCCGATCGCGGCGTAGGTCTCGGCGTCGATGCCCGTCGTCACGAACCGCTCGAGCATTGGGCCCGACGCGTCGATCACACCCAGGGCGGCGTACCGCGCCCCTGTCAGGTTCGCGGCGGTCTCCGTCAGCCGCTGGAGCACCGCGTCGAGCGAGAGCTCGGAGCTGAGGGCGATGCCTGCGTCGACGAGCATCCGCAGGCGGTCGAGCGGGACGGTCGATTGGTCCACACGGACATCTTCCCAAGCGGCTCTGTGACGAGTCCATAGGTCGAGCCTGTTACGGGATCACGAAAGCCGGAGCCTCGTAGGCGACGGCGCAACGCATGTCGAGGCCGCGGCTGGTTCCTCGCTCGACGAACGCACGCGCGAGGCGAGGCATGCACCCGAGCTGCAGTGCGCCGTGACCCGCCCCAGGCACGACCACCGTGCTGCTGTTCGGAAGCTCGCGGCTCGCGCGCGCCACGTGCGAGAGAGGGTCTTGCGGATCGTTCCCGGTGGAGGTTGTTCCTCCGAGGGCGGGCAGCATCGCGGCTGCGGAATCGACGGCCGAGCCGCCCGGCCCTCCTGCGAGATAGACGAGAGGATCGCGCGCTCGCGGCCGCTCCCGGGCGGGGATCACCGCGACGCGGAGCGAGATGCTCCGTCCTCCCTGCTGCACGCGGTTCTCCGGCACGTCGAAACGTCCGCACAGCGCCGCGATCCCGCCCGTGATCCTGCACGCGTGGAGCGGAAGCTCCGGTGTCGTCGTTGCCTCGGCGGGAATGACCACCGCCAGAACCGCACCTACGGTTGCGACGAAGCGCACCATCTGCGTGGACCTTCCGTTCCGTCGCCCCTCGGCACATCCGTCATGGGCCGCACGCCCGCGCGGCCGCGATGCCCGCCCGCCAGCCGGGAGCCCGGCCGCCATGCGGGAATGGGATCGACCCGACGTCGATTCCGCTTCGTGCGAGGAGCCAGGAAATCACGGAGTTCGAGTTCCACATCTCGCCGAGCCCGAGCTCGTCGCGACCCCAGACGGGCACCGGGACGCTCGGCACCAGTTCGAGCAGCCGCTCGGCCGTCGCCTGCTCGGTGGAGAGGGGCACGGGGCTCTCGACAGCCTCGCCGAGGTCGGCGATCGTGCCACCGGGCCAGCGACGGATCTCGTACCGAAACAGGCGGATGCGTCCGGCCGCACGTGCTCCGACCGGGCCGACGGCCACGACCCCGCGCGCCCGGCCGTTCGCGCGTGCAGGCGCCTGCTCGACGACAAAGGGGCCTGCGGTGGCATCGACCTGGAGCGCGGCGTGATAGAGGTCGCACCGGTCACGCCGGCCGAGACCGGCCGCGACGGCCTCGAACAATGCTCCGTTCACACGGACCGAGTGGCCTCCGGCCCCGAGCGGCAGCCAGTAGAGCTCGATGCTCGCACGGGCCGGTGTCGGCATCAGCGAGCCTGCCCGAGCAGGGCGCGGTCGAAGAAGCCGACGACGCGAGCCTCGTACTCCCTCGGTCGTGCCTGGTAGCCGCCGACGTGCTGCGCCTCGCCGATCCGCCACAGCGATTTCGGCCGGGAGGCGGCGCGGTAGTAGTCGGGGTTCAACTCCTCACCCCCTCCGCCGCGGCCGGCGTAGATCAAGAGGAGCGGGCGTGGCGCGATCTTCGAGACGACGTCGCCGAGGGAGGGTGGGGGAGCGTTCCCGCTCAGCACGGCAACCGCGGCGGTCTGTACGGGGGTTTCGGGCAGGGAGAACCAGCCTTTCGGCCCGCGCAGAAGATGCTCGCGAGCCGAGCGCACGCCTGCGCCTTCGG
>DASSBV010000087.1:0-10617 GCA_035698545.1 Gaiella sp.
CGTCAAGCCGACGGTCAACGACGTGCTCGTGAAGCTCGCCGCGGTCGCCCTCACGCGGCACGCGCCGCTCAACGCGACGTTCTCCGGGGAGGAGATCCACCGCCATCCGGCGCCGAACGTCGGCATCGCCGTGGCGGCGCCGCAGGGGCTCGTGGTTCCGGTGATCCGCGACGCCGCACGGCTCACGGTGCAGGAGATCGCCCACGCCCGTGCCGACCTCGTCGGCCGGGCCCGAGACAACAAGCTGCAGTTCGCCGACCTCGAGGGCGGCACCTTCACGATCTCGAACCTCGGCATGTTCGGCGTCGAGCAGTTCACGGCGGTGCTCAACCCCCCGCAGGTCGCGATCCTCGCCGTGGGAGCGGTGAAGGACGAGGCAGTCGTTCGCGACGGCGACCTCGACCTTGCGCCGATCGTCCACCTCGTCCTGACCTGCGACCATCGCGCGATCGACGGAGCGGACGGCGCCACGTTCCTCCAGACGCTCGTCGCGCTGATCGAGCAGCCGACGCTCGCGCTGTGAACGCCGCGCAGACGGGCGTCGTCGTACGCCGCGGCGGCGCACAGGACGTGCGCTTCCTGCGCGACATGCTCCACCACGCGTACTACTGGAAGGAGCGCGCGCCCGAGGACACCGGTCCGGGGCCCGTCGCGCTCTACGTCAAGGCCTGGGGCCGTCCCGGCGACGCGGCCATGATCGCGATCGACGGGGGCTTTCCTGTGGGGGCCGCGTGGTACCGCCTCTTCGCTCGCGACCGGCGCGGCTACGGCTTTGTCGACGAGCGGACGCCCGAGCTCGCGATTGCGGTCGTCCCCAACGCGCGCGGGAAGGGCGTCGGGGCGAAATTGCTCGCCGCGCTGATCGAGCGCGCACGCACGGAGGGCTACGGCACGATCTCGCTGAGCGTCGACCGCAACAACGCCGGGGCGATCGGCCTCTACGAGCGTCACGGCTTCGAGCGCGTCGGCGAGGAGGACGATTCCGTCACGATGCTCGCTCACCTCCAGCATCAACCGACGAACGAAAGGGACTGATACCGCATGAATGTCGACGTCGCCGTCCTCGGAGGCGGCCCCGCCGGGTACACGGCCGCGATCCGCGCCGCCCAGCTCGGCGGCAAGATCGCGTGCATCGAGCAGGAGCCCGCGCTCGGCGGCACCTGCCTGCGCGTGGGCTGCATCCCGACCAAGGCGTGGGTGCAGACGGCGCACGCGATCCACGACGCGCGCGAGACCTTCGCGAAGCTCGGCGTCTCGGTCGGCGAGCCGACGCTCGACTTCGGCGCCGCGGCCCAGTGGAAGGACGCGGTCGTCGGTCAGATGACCGGTGGCGTCGCCTCGCTTTTCAAGGCGAACGGCGTCGAGTGGGTGAAGGGGAAGGGGCGCTTCACCGGCCCGAAGGCGATCGCGGTCGAGGGGGCCGAGGAGGTCGCCTTCGAGAGCGCGATCGTCGCGACCGGGTCATTCCCGATCCGCCCGCCGATCCCGGGGCTCGACTCGCCCCGTTGCGTGGACTCGACAGGCCTCCTCGCCCAGAGCGAGGTGCCTCGGAGGCTGGTCGTCCTCGGCGGCGGCATCATCGGCAGCGAGTTCGCGTCGATCTTCAACCGCTTCGGCACCGACGTGACGATCGTCGAGATGCTGCCGACGCTGATCCCGCTCGAGGACGCAGACGCAGGCAAGGAGCTCGCCAAGGCGTTCGGCAAGCGCGGGATCACGCTCCACCTCGAGAAGCAGTGCACCCAGGTCGACGACCACGGCGACCACCTCACCGTCCACTTCGGCGAGGGGGAGACCGTCGACTGCGATCTGATGCTCGTCTCCGTCGGGCGCGCCGCGCTCGTCGACGGAATCGGGCTCGAGGCGGCCGGCGTCGAGTTCGACAGAAGCCGGATCGCGACCGACGACCACCGCCGGACGAACGTCCCGCACATCTACGCGGCGGGGGACGTTGCCGGCTACTGGCAGCTTGCGCACACCGGGTTCCGGGAGGGCGAGGTCGCGGCCGAGAACGCGATGGGGCACGAGGCGGCGATGGGCGAGCCGGCCGTGCCGCGGCCGATCTACACCGACCCCGAGATCGCGGGCGTCGGGCTGACCGAGGCACAGGCGCGTGACCTGCACGGCGATTCGGTCGTCGTCGGGCGGTGTCCGTGGATCGCGATCGCCCGGGCGGTGATGTCGGGTGACACGACGGGGTGGATCAAGACGATCCACGAGTCCGAGTACGGCCAGCTGCTCGGCGTCGTGATCGTCGGCCCGCACGCGACCGACCTCATCGGCGAGGCCGTCGTCGCGCTCGACGCGGAGTCGACGATCGAGACGATCGCCGACGGCATCGCCCCGCACCCGACCTTTGCGGAGGGGATGAAGGAAGCGGGCCTCGTCGCGCTGGGCCGCGCGATTCACCTGCCGCCGCGGCGGCGGTAGTACGCTCTCGGCATGGCGGGGATGAGCGACCGCAGGAATGCCCTGATGTGGGCGATCGGCTGGTGGTTGGTCCGCGGCTATCTGAGACGGCGCACGACGCGCGCCGTGGCCGGGATGGCCGCCGGTGCGTCACGGCGACGGCGGGGGATCAGCGCCGTGCTCGGCGCCTTCGCTCTTGTCGCCGTTCTCGCGGGCGCGTTCGTCGCGTGGCGGCGTCTCTCCGGCGGCTCGGACGACGAAGGCTGGCAGCCGCCGCCCGACGACTCGTTCCCCCCGGCACCGACCCCGGAGCCGGAAGCCATCGCCGTTTGACAGTGGAAGGCCCGGGGCCGGAGCTTTTTCGCCCGGCGCTCGAGGGCCTCGTCCCGTACGAGCCCGGCAAGCCGGCGGAGCTCGTCCAGCGCGAGCTCGGCCTCGAGCACGTCGTCAAGCTGGCCTCGAACGAGGGGCCGTTCGGGCCTTTCCCAGAGGCGCTCGAGGCGATCGGGCGCTCGCTCGCGGAGGCGAACCGCTACCCGGACGGCGGCGCCTACCGCCTCCGCACCGCGCTCGCCGAGCGGCACGGCGTCGCGTTCGAGGAGACCGTCGTCGCCGCCGGTGCCGATGCCGTGATCGGGTACGTGTGCCAGGTGACGCTCGACCCCGGTGACGAGGTCGTGACACCGTGGCCCTCGTTCCCGAGCTACGTGCTCGATCCCCTGAAGCTCGGAGCGACCCCCGTGCGCGTGCCGCTCCACGAGGGACGCGTTGACGTCGATGCCCTGCTCGCGGCCGTCACGCCGCGGACGAAGCTCGCCTACCTCCCGACTGTCAACAACCCCACGGGGACGATGACCCCACGCGCCGACCTGCTTCGCTTCCTCGACGGCGTGCCACCCCGGGTGCTGACCGTGGTGGACGAGGCCTACTTCGAGTACGTCGCCGACCCCGACTTCCCGGACGCGATCGAGGAGGCTGCGAAGCAGGGGCGCCACGTGCTCGCCCTCCGCACGTTCTCGAAGATCTACGGGCTCGCCGGGCTACGGGTCGGCTACGGCGTCGGGCCGGCCGAGGTCATTGCGGCGATCCGCAAGGTGCAGCGCGCGTTCGACGTGACCACGCCTGCGCAGGAGGCGGCCCTCGCGAGCCTCGACGGCGCGCCGGAGCTCGCCCGCCGCCGCTTGGTCAACCGCGAGTCGATGGCCGCCCTCGAGGCGGTGCTGCGCTCGCACGGCTTCGATCCCATCGGCCCCGCTGTAGGGAACTTCCTCTTCGTCGACGTCGGGACGGACGCGGACGAGCTCAACGACGCGCTGCTACGGCGCGGCGTGATCGTCCGGCCAATGGGCTCGTTCGGAGCGCCGTCCGCGCTCCGGATCAGCGCGGGCACTCCCGAGGAGATCGCGTTTCTCGGCGAGCAGCTCGCGTCCGTGTTCGCGAAGACCTAAAGAATCCTCTCCGGCCGGTCGGCTACCGTGTACGCCTTCGGGCGCGGGCGCGCCCCGCCATCCATGCGAACGACGCTGAAGAGAGGAGTCGGCCGCGGCGCGGCGTCGAACGGCTCGAACCGCGCGGCGCTCCCACCCGGTCCGCTCGGGCCCGTCACCGTCTACCGGCAGCCGCCGCCACCGCCCCGGCCGCGAGGCCGTCTCGCGCTCCAGATCTTCGGCTGGGCCGCGCTCGTCCTCTGCGTGCTCGTCGGCGGCACGGCCGCCGGCGCCTACCTCTACCTCCACGAGTCCGTCGCCGCGGTCGCCCCGAAGTCCGTCGAGGTCAAGGCGGCGGCGAAGAGGCTCGACGTCCCGCTCCCGGGCCAGCCGACGACCGCGCTCGTGATCGGCTACGACCACCGCGCGAACGAGGCCAAGGGCACACCGTCCCGCTCGGACACCCTGATGCTCGTCCGCGCCGACCCCGGCGAGAAGACGATCTCGCTGCTCTCGTTCCCGCGCGACCTTCGGGTCGACGTCTTCTGCCCGGGCCAGTCGACCTATCGCGACAAGATCAACGCGGCGTACTCGGACTGCGGCGCGCAGGGCACGCTCGAGACCGTTCGCAAGCTGACCGGGATCCCGATCAACTACATCATCACGGTCAACTTCCGCGGCTTCCGCGAGCTCGTCGACAAGCTCGGCGGCGTGTGGATGGACGTCGACCGCCGCTACTTCAACGACCACGGCGGCCCGTACGGGTACGCGAAGATCAACCTCCAGCCCGGCTACCAGCGCCTCACGGGGCTCAAGGCGCTCGACTTCGTCCGCTTCCGGCACACCGACTCGGACATCTACCGCAACGCGCGGCAGCAGCAGTTCGTCCGCGCGTTCAAGAACCAGATCGACTCGGCCTTCTCGATCACGAAGCTGCCGCAGGTGATCAAGGTCGTCACCTCGAACGTCGAGGTCGGGCAGGGTGGCGGGAAGGACGTCTCGGCGAAGACGGTGCTGTCCTACGGCTTCCTCGCCTACTCGCTGCCACCGGGGCACGTCTTCCAGGAGCGGATCGAAGGGCTCGAGGGCTTCTCGGACCTGACCACCGACCCCGTGAACATCCAGACCGCAGTCCGCGACTTCGAGAGCCCGGACGTCGAGTCGCCGCAAAAGGCGACCGCGGTTGCGCTGGGGGAGAAGGTCAAGCGCAAGGCGCCGGCGCCGCGTGACACGTCGGTGATCGTGCTGAACGGGAACGGTCTCGAGGGCTCCGCCTCGACGGCGAACTACCTCCTCTCGCAGCGCGGCTACCGGATGGTCCTCCCGCCGAACGGGCTCCCTGCGAACGCACCGAACTTCGGCTTCTTCCGCACCACCGTGTACTTCGATCCCCGCGCCGCCGGGGCGAAGGCGGCCGCGCAGAAGCTTGCCAACCTGTTCGGCTCCGCGGACGTCAAGGCGGTCTCGAAGCCGGTCAAGCGGCTCACGAACGGCGCGATGCTCGCGGCAGTCGTCGGTCAGACCTTCCACGGCAGGCTCGCCTCGGCGCCGGTCGACCAGACGCCGCAGCGACAGCCGGCCTCGGTGACGACCTCGGGCGCGAGCGAAGCCGTCGATCTCCTCCGCGACTGGCGGCGGCGGATCGACTATCCGATGATGGTGCCGACGAAGATCGCCGACGGCTCGAGCCTCGACCCCGAGAAGCCGATGCGCGTCTACCGGATCGACCCCGACGGCAAGCACAAGGCGATCCGTCTCACCTACCGCCTCGCGGGCGGGAACGAGTACTGGGGCGTCCAGATGACCGATTGGGACGATGCGCCGGTGCTCGGCGACCGCAACTTCGTTCGGCGGATCGGCGGGCGCCGCTACGAGCTCTACTACAACGGGGCGCACCTGCACATGGTCGTCCTGCGCACCGACGGGGCCTCGTACTGGGTCGTGAACACGCTCCTCGACCGACTCTCCAACGAGACGATGATCGCGATCGCGAAGGGGATGCGTCCGCTCGCGGAGGTGAGCAAGGCCAACTAGCACTATCGTCCGCGGCCATGAGTGAGAGCGGCAAGCGGGTTGCGATCTTCGGCGCGGGCTATGTGGGCCTCGTGACGGGCGCCTGCTTCGCCGAGCTCGGGCACGAGGTCGTCGTGCGCGATGTCGTCACCGAGAAGATCGAGGCGCTCCGGCGTGGCGAGGTGCCGATCTACGAGCCGGGGCTCGACGAGCTGCTCGACGGGAACCGCGAGCGCCTCACGTTCACGACCGACCTGAACGAGGCGATCGACGGAGCGGAGTTCGTCTACGTGGCGGTCGGCACGCCGCCGACGTACTCCGGTGACGCCGACCTCTCCGCCGTGTGGACGGTGATCGACGAGCTACCGGCGGTCGACCACCGCATCGTCGTGTGCATGAAGAGCACCGTCCCCGTCGGAACGGGAGAGAAGGTGCGCCACCGCCTGGACGCTCGCGGCCTCGCGCACGTCGGCTACGCCTCGAATCCCGAGTTCACCGCGGAGGGAACCGCGGTGCGGGACTTCATGGAGCCCGACCGGATCGTCGTCGGCGCCTTCGAGGACGCCGACGGCGACGCAGTTGCAGCGCTGCACGAGGGGATCGACGCACCGGTCGTCCGGGCGGACGTCGCCTCCGCCGAGATGATCAAGCTGGCCGCGAACGCGGCGTTGATGGCCCGCATTTCCTTCATCAACGAGATCGCGAACGTCTGCGAGGCGACGGGCGCCGACGTCGTCAAGGTCGCCGAGGGGATCGGGCACGACCGCCGGATCGGCAAGAGCTTCCTTCGCGCGGGGATCGGCTTCGGTGGCAGCTGCTTTCCGAAGGACTCGCTCGCGTTGAAACAACTCGCCGCCAGTTCGGGGTATCACTTTCAGGTGCTGAACGCAGTGATCGAGGTGAACGAGCTGCAGAAGCGCCGGGTGATCGGGAAGCTCAAGCAGCTCGTCGGGCCGCTCCGCGGCAAGCGGGTCGCGCTCCTCGGGCTCGCGTTCAAGCCGAACACCGACGACACGCGCGAGGCGCCGGCCTTCGTGCTCGCCGGCCGCCTGCTCGCCGAGGGCGCAGACGTCGTCGCCTGGGATCCGGTCGCGAACGCGGACGGCCTCCACGGCGTCGTGCAGGTCGGCACCGTGGACAAGGCTTTGCAGGGCGCGGACGCGGCCGTGCTCGTCACCGAATGGCCGGAGCTCGCAGAAGTCGACTGGGCCGCCGTGGCGGGCAGGATGAGGAGCGCCGTGCTCATCGACGGTCGCAACATGCTCGACCCCGAGGCGATGCGGGCAGCGGGGTTCACCTACGACGCAATCGGGCGAGCCGCAAACTGAATGGAGGCGATCGTCCTCGCAGGCGGGAAGGCCGAGCGTCTC
The DNA here is from genome assembly GCA_035698545.1 of Gaiella sp. Taxonomy (GTDB): domain Bacteria; phylum Actinomycetota; class Thermoleophilia; order Gaiellales; family Gaiellaceae; genus Gaiella. The sequence continues at coordinate 7,220 of DASSBV010000087.1, forward strand.
GGCGACGCGGCGGGCGGGTTGCCCAAGTCGCTCATCCCGGTCGGCGGTCGGCCGCTCCTCGCGTGGCAGATCGGACGGCTTCGCCAGGCCGGCGTCGAGCGGGTGATCGTCAGCTGCTTCGGCGGCCAGGAGCACGAGTTCGAGTCGCGGCTCGCCGATCTCGGGGTCGAGGTCGTCTGCGCCGGCGAGCCCGAGCGGCTCGGTCGGGGCGGCGGGATCCGCTTCGCCGCGCGATCGCGGCGTGAGACGGGCGACGTGCTCGCGATGAACGGCGACGAGCTCGTCGACGCGGACTTCTCCGGTCTCCTCGAGCGCCACCGCGCGACCGGCGCTGTTGCCACGATCACCGTCGCGCAGCCTCCCTCGCAGTTCGGGCAGGTCGATCTCACCGACGACGACGTCGTGAGCGGCTTCCGCGAGGTCTCGAACGCTCCGTACTGGGTCAACTGTGGGATCTACGTCCTCTCGCCCGAGGCGCTCCAGCGGTTCCCCGAGAAGGGCGACCACGAGTCGACCACGTTCCCGGAGCTCGCCGAGGAGGGGAAGCTGCGCGCGTTTCGCCATACCGGCCTCTGGCTGACGGTGAACACGCCGAAGGAGCTTCGCCGCGCCGACGACTACGTGAGCGAGAACCCGGGGTGGCTCGCGTGAAGACCCGGTACGCGGTCGAGCCGCGCAGGGTCGAGAAGCCCTGGGGCTGGGAGCTCGTCTGGGCTGAGGCAGAGGCGTACGTCGGCAAGCTCCTCTTTGTCCGCGCCGGCCAGGCGCTGAGCCTCCAGTACCACGAGGTGAAAGACGAGGCGTGGCTCGTCCAGGAGGGCCGCGCATCGCTGGAGCTGGGTGAGGTCGGCGCCGCCCTCCAGACGATCGAGATCACCGCAGGCGACGCGCTCCGCTACCGGCCCGGCACCGTCCACCGGGTCACGGCGATCGAGGACACGCTGATCGTCGAGGTCTCGACTCCGCACCTGGACGACGTCGTGCGGCTCGAGGACCGCTACGGACGCGAAGGGACGAGCGCGCCCTAGAAGTAGAAGGTCTGCCAGGCCTCCCACCAGGTGTCGGCGGTGACGGAGATCGTGCGGTCGTCGACGCGCTCGACGCCCGCCCGGAACCGAAGCGCGTCGGCGGCGAGCGTGTGCTTGAACTCGACCGTGATCTCGCACGGGCTGCCGGGGCTCCACGGCTCGATCGCGCCAAGATCGGACAGCGCCCGCTTGGCGCCCTCCTCGATCATCGCGCGTGCCCGGACCGGTGGGATCTGCCTCGCGGACGAGCCACCGAGCCCGGTCTTCACGGCGACAGTGGTGAGGCCGTCGCCGAGCAGCTCGCGGCCCTCGGCGCAGGAGGCGTCGTCGCCGGTGACGAGGAGCACCGGGCAGCCCCAGGTGCCGCAGAGGGCGGCGTGGATGCCGGTCTCCCCGACGAGCACGCCGTTGAAGCGGAGGTTGAAATAGTCGCGCCCGGAGACGGTGTGGTTCAGCACGCCTGCGCGTGTGCCGGCCCGGGCGTGCATGCCGACGAGGAGCGCGGCGTCGCAGCCCTCCTCGAGGAACGTCGTGTACTCCGTCCAGTTCTCCTGGACGACGAACTCGCAGTCCGGGTCGAGCAGCTCGGGCACGAGCGAGTTGAACGACCATTCCTTGCCTGCACCGTGGCAGTCCATCACGACGATCTCCGTCCCGCCCGCGGCTTTCGCGCCGCGCACGGCGGCATTGATCTCCTCGGTATAGAGTCGCCGGGCCTCCTCGAACATCGGCTCGCCGCCGGTCGTCTGGCCCCCCTTGACGATCCCGGAGACGCCCTCGAGGTCGGAGATCACGTGGACGCGCACCGCGCAAGCGTACGCCGCGACGCCGCTTCCATACTTTGACACAACTGTGGTAAGGTTCACGCGCCTTGGAGACGATCACGGTCAGCGAAGCCGCGGAGCGCACCGGGTGGTCAGCCCGAATGCTCCGGTACCTCGAGTCGACCGGCCTCGTCGTGCCCGAGCGGAGTGCGTCCGGCTATCGGCGCTACGGCGAGCACGAGCTCGAGCTGCTGCGCGGGTTGCAGGAGATCCGCCGTCGCTTCGCCGTCGAGCTCACCGACGTCACGTTCGTCGTGCGGCTCCGCCGTGACCCGACGATGCGGGCCGCGGTCGACGAATGGCTCGACCGGGCGACCGTCCCTGCCGAAGGCGCAAGCGAAGCCGACTGGATCGAGTGGGAGCAGCGCAAGCACGAGCGGCTGCTCGCCGCGTAAACGAAGACGGAGAGAGGACGAATGGCGACCACGATCAAGCACGACGTGAAGGACCTCGGGCTCGCGCCCGAGGGGAAGCGACGGATCGAGTGGGCCGACCGGCAGATGCCGGTGCTGGCCGCGATCCGCGAGCGCTTCGAGCGCGAGCAGCCGCTGGCCGGCTACCGCGTGTCCGCGTGCCTCCACGTGACCACCGAGACGGCGAACCTGATGCGCACGCTCAAGGCGGGCGGCGCGGACGTTGTCCTCTGCGCGTCCAACCCGCTCTCCACGCAGGACGACGTCGCCGCGGCGCTCGTCGACGAGTACGGGATCGGCACCTTCGCGATCAAGGGCGAGGACAACGACACGTACTACAAGCACCTCGAGGCGGCGATCGACCACCGCCCGCACGTGACGATGGACGACGGCGCCGACGTGATCGGCGTGCTCCATTCGGCGCGGCGCGAGCAGCTCGGAGACGTGATCGCGGGCACCGAGGAAACCACCACCGGCGTGATCCGGCTCCGCGCGCTCGAGCGCGACGGCAAGCTCGGCTTCCCCGTGATCGCCGTCAACGAGGCGAAGACGAAGCACCTCTTCGACAACCGCTACGGCACGGGGCAGTCGACGATCGACGGCATCATCCGCGCGACGAACAAGCTGCTCGCCGGCAGCACCCTCGTCGTGGCGGGCTACGGCTGGTGCGGGCGCGGCGTCGCGATGCGGGCGAAGGGGCACGGTGCGCACGTGATCGTCACCGAGGTCGACCCGATGAAGGCCCTCGAGGCCGTGATGGACGGTTTCCAGGTGATGCCGATGGAGCGCGCAGCCGAGGTCGGGGACGTGTTCGTCACCGCCACCGGCGACAAGCACGTGATCGCGCGGAAGCACATCGAGCGGCTGAAGGACGGCGCGATCCTCGCCAACACAGGGCACTTCAACGTCGAGATCGAGATCCCCGCGCTCCGCTCGCTCGCGACCGAGACCCGCATGGCGCGACAGTTCGTCGAGGAGTTCGCGCTCGCCGACGGCCGCCGCGTCTACCTCCTCGCGGAGGGCCGGCTCGTCAACCTCGCCGCGGCCGAGGGCCATCCCGCTCAGGTGATGGACATGTCGTTCGCGAACCAGGCGCTCTCCGCCGAGTTCGTGATCGCGAACGCCGCCTCGCT
>DASSBV010000088.1:0-4249 GCA_035698545.1 Gaiella sp.
CGCGACCGGCCGGTCGGGCAACGGGGCGACGGGGGGTTCTGAGAAGGCGGTCAACTCCGTGTAGGTCGTGAACGTGCCCGCGGGCTCGACACCCGCATCCTGAACGATGCTCGACGTGAATGACGACAGCGTCCGGACGGCGTCGGCGCGGCGGATCGCAACGAGCGCCGCGCGGTCGGCGAGCGGGGCGACGACCGCTCTCGCCGGCGAGCCGTAGAGCCGCGACCAGGTGCGCCAGTCGCCATGGATCTCGACGACCACGGCGGCGTCGCTTCGTGCCAGGCTGCGTCCCGCGAAGGCCGCCAGCGCCTCGTACGGGCTCTGCGCGAGGATCGCGTCCGTCCCTTGCCGTCGCAGCTCGCGCGCGATGCGGACCGGCAGCGTGCCGTAGAAGAGCGGCCCGTCGAGCGCCCGCACGCGCGTTCCGCGCTGGAGCGAGAACGTCTCGTCCCCGGCGGTTGCGCGGCGCGGAGCCGAGGCGAGCACGCGCAGGTCGAGGCGCTCCTCGAGCGCGTCGAACTTCCGCGCGAGCGAGGCATCGAGCGGCAGGCGGTACCGCGTGCGTCCGACCATCAGCACGCGCGGCTTCATCGCCCGCTTTCCTCGATCAGCCGGACGACCCGCTCGAGCACGCGCGTCTCGTCGAGCTCGGCCACCGAGCGAGGCGCGTTGGCGGCGAGTGTCGCGCGGAGCGCCTCGTCGCCTGCGAGGCGGCGGATCGCGCCGGCGATCCCATCGACGTCGCCGGCCGGAGCGAGCAGCCCGTTCTCCCCGTCGCGCACGACCTCGGGCACGCCGCCGACAGCGGTCGCGACGACCGGCGTGCCCACGGCGAGCGCCTCGACGACGCTGTGCGGGAGGTTCTCCCAGCTGGACGTGAGCAGCGCCGCGTCGGCTGCGCGGAAGAGCGTCAGCACGTCGTTGCGCGCGAGGGAGCCGGCGAAGCGGACGCGATCCGCGAGGTCGGGCTTCTCGGCACGTCGCTCGAGCGCAGCGCGCTCGGGCCCGTCACCCGCGACGACGAGCGACACGCCCTCGGTGCGCGAGACCGCGTCGAGCGCGTCGAGCAGCGCCTTCTGCCGCGTCAGCCGGCCCGCCGCGGCGAGCGTGAAGCCGTTCACGCCGAGCCGGGCGCGAGCCTCGTCGCGGTCGGGCAGCGCAGGGAGCGGCGGGGCGGGGTTCGGTATCACCTCGAGCCGCTCCGAAGGGACGCCCCAGCCGACCGCCAGCCCGCGGAGGTAGGCGCTCGGCACGACGACGCGCCTCGCGCGTCGGAGCGCGGCGTTTCGTGTGGCCCGAAGGAACCGGCTGCGCGGGCCGCCCTGGACGCGCTGGAACTCCTCCAACGTCCCGGTGAACCGGCCGGAGCGCACCGCGCGCTCGAACACCTCGTCGGAGACGAGCTTCACGACCAGTGGACGACGCGCGAGCGTCGCGCCGAGCGCGGCGCGGCGCACCATCGACGTCGCGTAGACCCGATCGGCGCCCCGGGCAGCCCGCGCAACCGCACGGACGACCGCGAGATGCCGAAGCGGCGCGGGGCGCGCGCGCGAGATCCAGCGCACGGCGTAGGGCCGAGCATCGGGCGCGGCGTCTGCCGTCGTCACGACCTCCACCGCGTGCCCGGCCCCGAGCAATGCCGCGGCGAGCGCGGGAGCATGGCTCGCCGGGCCGCCGACGTCGGGTGGCCAGATGCCGGAGACGAGCACGACCTTCACGACCCTGCCGCCCTGGGCGCGCCGACCCCTCGCCCCGCCCGGAGCTCCGTCCGCAGCCGCGCGACGATCACGAGCCAGGCGGCTGCGAAGACGAGCGTCGAGACGAGGATCGCGACGGCCGCGCCCGTCACGCCCCAGCGGTCGCCGAGCACGAGGACGAGCGGCAGCAGGACGATGGTCTCGAGCCCGTGCGTGACGATGCGGAGCCGGGGACGGCCGATCGTCACCGGCAACGACTTCGTCCAGCCGAGCACGAGCAGGATCGCGGCCGAGACGAGGACGATCCGCGCCGCGTCGACGGCCGGGAGGAACTCCGAGCCGAAGACGACCCTGACGAGCCAGGGCATCGCGAGCAGGAAGATCGGGAGCGAGACGAGCGCGAGCGCCGCTGCGCCCAGCGAGTAGCGCCGCACGCCCCGGAGCACGGACGCGACTCGTCCGTGTTCCCAGTCGCGGGTCTGCTCCGTGAGGAGCACGAGCCGCACCGGCGCGCTCGCCGCCGAGAAGCCGCTCTGCGGCGCGAGCGCGACACGGTAGTAGCCGACCTGCGTCGTGCCGGCGACAACGCCCAGCAGCACCGGAGCCAGGGCGGAGCGGAGCGAGATCACCCCGGTCGCGATGCTCGACTGGAGGACGAACGAGAAGAGCTCCCGACGGTCGGTGCCGAGCGGGCGCGGGGTCGCGCGCGGGAACCGGCGCAGCGCGGCGAGACCCGCCGAGCCCGAGACCGCGGTCGAGACGAGCTGGCCGGCGCAGAGCGCGACGAACGCGGCGGTCACCCCGATCGAGGCGCCGACGAGGATCGCGACCAGTCGGATCCCCATCGTGGTCGAGAGCAGCCAGCCACGGAGGTCGTAGCGGCCGCGCAGCAGGAGCGCGCTCGCGCTGACGTTCTCCGGCGCGGCGATCAGCGGAAGCGCCGCCGCGGCGACCATCGGCCAGGCGAGGCCCTCGCCGCCGAAGAGCGAATCCGCGACCGGGGCGAGCGCGAGCAGCACGACCGTCGCGATCGCCCCGCCCAGCAGCTTGAGCTCGAGCGCTCGTCGAAAGAGCCGGTGGAGGCGGCCCCAGTCCTCGCCCGCGACGTAGCGGAAGCCGAACTTGGTGAGGCTCTCCTCGACGGTGAGGTCGAGCAGGGTCTGGGCGAGCCCGACGACGGCCAGCACCGTTGCGAAGCGCCCGAAGTCGTCGAGGCCGAGGATGCGGGCCGCGGCGACGGTGCCGAGGATGCCGAGCGTCACCGAGAGGTAGAGCCCGGCCGCGGTCGCGAACCGGCGCCGGAGAACGCTCGGGGCCATCGTGACGGGTCAGTCTAGGGGCACCCCCCGAGCACCCGGCGACTGGTGTCCGACTTGAAGTCGGACACCAGTCGCCAGGTGCCGCGCTCCTGGGACACGTCTACAGTCCGCACGGTGACGGCCGAGCCCTTGCCCCGTGGGCATCCGTCCGAGGGTCTGCTGCGAGCTTTCGCCGGTGACGCCGCGACGGAGGCACTGGCCCTCGCGGTCGCGATTCCGTTCCTGTTCCTGCACGCGACGTACCAGCCGACCCTCTCGATCAGTGCCGACTCGACGTCGATCGACGCGACGCTCGCCGACGCCGCGATCGCGCTCGTCGTCGTCGCCGCCCTCGTGCGGGGGCGGCGGGAGGGCTGGGCGCCGCTCGCGTCGGCTCGCGCGCTGCTCGGGCTGACGGCCGCGTTCGTTCTCGTCGGCGCGCTCTCACTCGCGACGCCGTCGTTCCTCGGCGAGGACTACGCCGTCGGCGTCCACGCGATCAGCCTCGCAAAGTTCGCGTGGTACGCGTGCCTCTTGCCGGCGACGCTGCTGCTCGTACGCTCGACTCGTGATGCCGTTCCGCTGCTCCGTGCCGTCGTCGCCTGGAGCGTCGCAGCGACGTCCTGGGGGCTCCTCCAGTTCCTCGGGATCGTCTCGGAGTTCGAGGGGAAGCGACCTGGCCAGCGGGAGCCGTCTTTCGTCGGGATCCACGACTTCGCCGTGCTCTCGGGTGCGGCGCTGGTCGTCGGGGCGCTGGGGATCGCCCTCCGCGACGGCCGTCCGGCGGGACGGAGCTGGGCATTCGTCGGCCTCGCGGCGGGCTCGCTCGGCGTGATCCTCTCCGGCGCGATGACCGCCGTCCTCGGCCTGTGGCTCGCCGTCGCCGCCGTCCTGCTCGGCGCACGGGTCCTCCGCGCGCTTGATCCCCGCCGTGCGCTCGTGCTCCTCGCCGTCGCGCTCGTCGTCACGGCCGGCACGGCGACGATGCGGGCCGACACGATCGAGCGCTTCGCGGAGTTCATCGGCCTGCGCGAGAAGACCGCCGACACGGGCGTCGAGAGCTACGCGCACCGGACGCTGCTCGCGTACGTCGGGGGCCGGATCTGGCTCGATCGCCCGATCACCGGCGTCGGCTGGCAGGCCTCGAGCGAGGAGTGGGCCTACGCGCCGTTCCTCGACGACGCCCGCGCGCGCTTCCCCGACGAGCCCGACCAGGCCTTCCCCTCGCCGGAGCATCCGTGGGGAATCCAGCTG
>DASSBV010000089.1:0-3158 GCA_035698545.1 Gaiella sp.
GTCCTCGGCGGAGAGCAGTCCGGGCACCTGATCGTGCTCGACGGGCACGTCACGGGCGACGGGCTCGCCGCGGCGCTCACCTTGTGTCGCGCGCTGGACGGACGCTCGCTCGGGGAGGCCGCCGCGGTGATGCCCATGTACGCGCAGGTGAAGGCCGACGTGCGCGTCGACCGCGCGGAGGTTCCTGCGGACGTCGTGCGTGAGGTCGAGCGCCTGAACGCCGAGCTCGTCGGCCGCGGCCGCGTCCTCGTCCGCGCTTCGGGGACGGAGCCGTTGATCCGCATCCTCGCCGAGATGGAAACCACGGAAGAGGCAGAAGCGCTCTGTGGTAGCATCGCCGATCTCGTTCGACGGGAGGCAGGGACCGCCTGAAATCCCTGCAAACCCGGCCCGGACGGTACAAGAGCTCGCCTGCGGGAGAGGCGCGAGGAGAGGAGCCACGATGTGCGGGATCATCGGATACGTCGGGCCCCGCAAGTGTCAGCCGCTGCTGCTCCACGGCCTGGAGCGCCTCGAATACCGCGGCTACGACTCGGCGGGGATCGCGCTGCTCGAGCAACGCGGGCTGCGCTACACGCGCGCCGTCGGAAACCTCGCGAACCTCCGGGAACGGGCCGACTCGTTCTCCTCACCCGCGACGACCGGCCTCGGCCACACGCGCTGGGCGACCCACGGCGGCGTAACCGAGGAGAACGCGCACCCGCTCGCCGCCGAGGACGACGCGAAGCTCGCGATCGTCCTCAACGGCATCGTCGAGAACTACCGCGAGCTCCGTGACCGGCTGCTCGAGAACGGGCACGTCTTCTCGTCCGAGACCGACGCCGAGACCGTCACGCACCTGATCGAGGACCACTACGACGGCGACCTCGTCGAGGCCGTTCGGCTCGCGTACGCCGAGCTCGAGGGGCATTTCGCGTTCGTCGCGATCCACCGCGACCATCCAGGTGTCCTCGTCGGCGCCCGGCTCCAGTGCCCGATGGTGGTCGGCCTCGCCGAGGGAGAGACCTATTTGGCCTCGAACGCGGCGGCGTTCCTGCGCGAGACGCGCATGGTCCAGTTTCCGAGCGACGGCGAGATCGCCGTCGTCACGCCGGAGGGCTCGAGCTTCCTCTGCGCCGCGGACGGCACGCCGGTCGAGCACGAGATCGTCGAGCTCGACTGGGACGACGAGGGCGCGGTGAAGGGGGGCTACGAGACATTCATGCTGAAGGAGATCCACGAGCAGCCCGACGCCGTCGCCGAGACGATCGGCGACCGGCTGCGCAAGGGCCGGCTCGTGCTCGAGGGGCTCGGGATGGACGACGACGAGCTCCGTGAGCTCAACCGCATCGTGATCCTCTCTGCCGGCACGAGCTACCACGCCGCCGTCGCGGCGCGCTACGCGATCGAGGAGTGGGGGCGCGTGCCCGTCGAGCACGACATCGCCTCCGAGTGGATCTACCGCAATCCGGTGCTCGACCGCGAGACGCTGGTAATCGGCATCTCGCAGTCCGGCGAGACACGCGACACGATCGAAGCCATGAAGCTCGCGCGCGAGATGGGCGCGCACACGGTGGCGATCACGAACATGATGGGCTCGCAGATCACGCGCGAGGTCGAGTCGGTGCTGTACACGCGAGCCGGCCTCGAGGTGAGTGTCGCCGCCTCGAAGACCTTCACGGCGCAGCTCAGCCTCCTGTTCCTCGTGGCGCTCAAGCTCGCGCAGGTGCGCGGGACGATGCCGCCGGGCGAGCTCGAGTACATCGTCAACGCCGTCTACGCGCTTCCGGCGAAGATCAAGGAGTTCCTCGACGGCGACCACCCGATCGACGAGATCGCCCGCCGCTTCCACGACCGGCCGTTCTTCCTCTACCTGGGGCGGAACATCGGGCTTCCCGTCGCGCTCGAGGGGGCGCTCAAGCTGAAGGAGATCTCATACATCCCGACCGAGGCCTACTCGGCCGGCGAGATGAAGCACGGGCCGATCGCGCTGCTCGACGAGAGCACGCCCGTCGTGGTGGTCGCGACACGCATGGATCGCATCTACGACAAGCTCGTCTCGAACATCCAGGAGGTCCGCGCCCGCGGTGCGCACGTGATCGCCATCGCGTCGGACGGGAACGAGGACATCCAGCACCACGCGGACGACGTGATCTACGTGCCGAAGGCGCCCGCCTTCCTCTCGGCCGTGCTCGCGGTCGTGCCGCTCCAGCTCCTCGCCTACCGCATCGCGCGCCTGCGCGGACTGAACGTCGACCAGCCGCGCAACCTGGCCAAGACCGTCACCGTGGAATAGCGGGTGCAGCGCCTCGCCGAGGCGCGTAAGCTCCCCGCAGCCGTTTCGACAGCGATTCAGGGGAGATCAATCCATGCGACGTAGCCTCGTCCTCGCCGTGGTCCTGCTCGTCTGTGGGCTCGCCGGCCCATCCGTGGCCTCGGCCGCCTCGTCCGACCTCTTCTTCTCGGAGTACGTCGAGGGAAGCTCGAACAACAAGGCGCTCGAGATCTTCAACGACACCGGCTCGTCCGTGAATCTCGGCACCGAGGGCTACAACGTCCAGATGTTCTTCAACGGGTCAGCGAGCGCCGGGCTGACGATCAACCTGACGGGCACCGTCGCGGACGGCGACGTGTTCGTCCTCGCGCAGGCCAGCGCGAGCACGCCGATCCTCGCCGTGGCCGACCAGACGAACAGCGCGGGCTGGTTCAACGGCGATGACGCGGTCGTCCTGCGCAAGGGCACCACGCCGCTCGACGTGATCGGGCAGATCGGCACCGACCCGGGAACGGAGTGGGGGGCCGGACTCACGAGCACGGCCGACAACACGCTGCGCCGCAAGGCGTCCGTCGTCGCAGGCGACAGCGACGGCTCGAATGCGTTCGACCCGGCGGCGGAGTGGGACGGCTTCGCGACGGACACGTTCGACGGGCTCGGCATCCCGCCAGGCGGTGTGGTCAACGCGCCGGTCGTGGTCACGTGCCCCTCGTCGGTGTCTGTGCGCCTTGGCGTCGCCGGCACGGCTGACGTGTCGGCGACTGACGCCGACGGGACGGTGACGTCGCTCACGCTCGGCTCGGTCACGCCGGCGCCTGCCGCCGGCTCCATCTCGCTCACCGGGGTGACGCCGGCGTCTGCGGACGGCGGCACGGCGACCGCCACGCTGAACGTCGCTGCAACC
>DASSBV010000090.1:0-6989 GCA_035698545.1 Gaiella sp.
GAGCGGTGCGGATGCGCTGCGCTCGGTTGGGCTCCAGCCGATCGTCCTCGCAGCGAAGGAAGGGCTGGCGCTGATCAACGGGACGCAGTTCATGGCCGCGATGGCATCGCTCGCGCTCGTTCGTGGGAATCGCCTCGCACATGTCGCCGACATCGCCTGCGCGATGTCCCTCGAGGCACTGCAGGGAACACCAACGAGCTTCCATCCCGCGATCCACGCAGCACGGCCGCTCCCCGGGCAGGGCCGAAGCGCGGAGGCGCTGCGCGCGCTGCTCGCCGGGTCGGCGATCGTCGAGGCCCACCGCTGGTGCGACAAGGTGCAGGACGCGTACTCGCTGCGCTGCGCACCGCAGGTGCACGGGGCGAGCCGCGACCTGCTCGAGCACGTCGAGCGCACGGTTGCGGTCGAGGTCAACGCCGCCACGGACAACCCACTCGTCCTGCTCGAGGAGGAGCTGATCGTCTCGAACGGCAACTTCCACGGCCAGCCGATCGCGATCGGGCTCGACTGCCTCGCGATCGCCTGCGCCGAGCTCGCGAACATCAGCGAGCGGCGCACCGAGCGGCTCGTCAACCCGAGCCTCTCCGACGGGCTCCCGCCGTTCCTCGTCGCGCGGGAGGAGGGCCTCAACTCCGGATTCATGATCCCGCAGTACGTCGCGGCAGCGCTCGTGTCGGAGAACAAGTCGCTCTGCCATCCGGGCTCGGTCGACTCGATCCCTACGAGCGCCGGGCAGGAGGACCACGTCTCGATGGGGAACGGCGCGGGGCTCAAGGCGCTCCAGGTGGTCGCCAACGCGGAGCGTGTGTTGGCCATCGAGCTGCTCGCCGGCGCACAGGCGGTCGAATTCCTCGCGCCGCTCGAGCCCGGCGTCGGTGTCCGCGCGGCGCGAGAGCTCGTCCGCACCCTGTCGCCCCGGCTCCGCGAGGACAGGCCGCTCTCGGCCGACATCGAGCGAGTCGCCTCCGCGATTCGCGACGGCAGCCTCGCCACCGCGGTCGAGAACGCCATGGGGGCAGCACTCGCGTGAGCGACCTCCCGCCGCCTCAGCAGCCGTTACGGACGTCGCTCTCCCTGCACGCGCTGATCGCGGTCGGGATCCTCCTGCTGGTGGCGCTGACCGGCGGCGACGCGCTGAAGGCCCTCGGCATCGCCGCCGCGTACTTCGTGCTCGCCGGCGGCTGGAGCTGGGTAAAGGGCTGGCGGGCCGCTCGCGCCGCCGGCGACCGCGACCGCGGGTCGTCGGAGCGCAACGGGTGAGCGAGGCGCTGGTCGAGGAGCTCGTCGCCGACCTCTCGGCGATCCGGGCGCCGCGGGGAACGACTCTCTACGCACGCTCGTGGCAGACGGAGGCGCCCCTGCGGATGCTCCTCAACAACCTCGACGCGGAGGTCGCCGAGCACCCGGAGTCGCTCGTCGTGTACGGCGGCTCGGGCCGGGCGGCGCGCTCGCACGAAGCGCTTCGTGGGATCGTCCGCACGCTCCTCCGTCTCGAAGACGACGAGACGCTCCTCGTTCAGTCGGGCAAGCCCGTCGGCGTGTTCCGCACGCACCCGGGCGCGCCGCGTGTCCTGATCGCGAACTCGCTCCTCGTGCCGCGATGGGCGACCTGGGACGAGTTCCGGCGCCTCGAGGGCGAGGGGCTGACGATGTTCGGGCAGATGACCGCAGGGTCGTGGATCTACATCGGCACGCAGGGGATCCTCCAGGGCACGTACCAGACGTTCTGCGCGGCGGGGGAAACGCACTTCGGATCGCCGGATCTGACCGGGCGAACCGTTCTGACCGCCGGGCTCGGCGGGATGGGCGGCGCGCAACCGCTGGCGGCGACGATGGCCGGCGCGGCGATCCTGTGCGTCGAGGTCGACCAACGGTCGATCGACCGGAGGTTGGAGACCCGTTATCTCGACCAGCAGGCGACCTCGCTCGACGATGCTCTCGCGCGGGTGCGGACCGCCGCCGAGGATGGACGCCCGCTTTCCGTGGCGCTCTGCGCGAACGCCGCGAATGTGTTGCCCGAGCTCGTCGCTCGCGGCGAGACGTTCGACCTCGTCACGGACCAGACGGCCGCGCACGACCCGCTGACCGGCTACGTGCCAGCCGAGGTGCCGTTCGAGGAGGCGGCCGCCCTTCGTGAGCGCGATCCCGATGAATACCTGCGCCTTGCCAGCGAGTCGATCGTCGCGCACGTTCGCGCGATGGTCGAGTTCGTCCGAATGGGTTGCTACGTTTTCGATTACGGCAACAACCTGAGAGGTGAGGCGTATCGAGCTGGCCTGAGCGAGGCATTCACATATCCGGGCTTCGTCCCGGCCTATATCCGGCCGCTGTTCTGCCGAGGAATCGGCCCGTTCAGATGGGCGGCCCTCTCGGGTGATGCTGCGGACATCGCCCGGATCGACACGGAGCTCCGGGAGCTGTTTCCCGACGACGAGCTCCTCCAACGGTGGCTCGCGATGGCCTCCGAGCGAGTCGCCTTCCAGGGGCTCCCCGCGCGGATCTGCTGGCTCGGCTACGGAGACCGTGCGCGAGCCGGGCGCGCGATCAACGAGCTCGTTCGCTCCGGCGAAGTGTCGGCGCCCGTCGTGATCGGACGCGACCATCTCGACTCGGGCTCGGTCGCGTCCCCCTATCGAGAGACCGAATCGATGCGTGACGGCTCGGACGCGATCGCAGACTGGCCGATCTTGAACGCGCTCCTCAACACCGCCGCGGGCGCCACGTGGGTGAGCGTCCACCACGGCGGCGGGGTGGGGATCGGCAACTCGATCCACGCGGGCATGGTCGTCGTCGCCGACGGAAGCGACGACGCCGCCGAACGCCTGGAGCGTGTACTCACGACCGATCCCGGCACCGGAGTGATGCGGCACGCGGACGCCGGGTATCCGGAAGCGGTCGAAGTCGCTCGCGCGACCGGGCTCGATCTTCCCTCGCTTCCGTGACCGCGCTCCTGATCCGCGACCTGGCGCAGGTGGCCACGCATCATGGCGGCGGAACGCCGCTCCGCGGCGATGCCCTCCGCGAGCTCGAGGTGATCGAGCGCGGGTACATCCTCGTGGGAGAGGACGGCGCGATTGCATCCGTCGGCTCGATGCGCGATCTGCCGCCGATCGGCCCGGACGTCCCGGAGATCGACGGAAGCGGCCTCTCCGCGATTCCGGGACTCGTCGACTGCCACACCCATCCTGCGTTCGCGGGCGATCGGGTGCAGGAGTTTGCGCTGCGTGCGAGCGGGGCGACGTACGAGGAGCTGCTCGCTGCCGGCGGAGGGATCCTCTCGACGATGCGCGCGACCCGTGCCGCCGGCGCGGAGGCTCTGCGGGAGATCGTCGTGCGTCACCGGGACGCGATGCTCGCGCACGGCACCACGACGTTCGAAGGGAAAAGCGGCTACGGCCTCGACCGCGCCACCGAGCTCGCGCAGCTCGAGGCCGTGGTCGCGGCGGGCGGCGTGCCGACGTGGCTCGGCGCCCACGCCGTCCCGCCCGAGCACCCCGACGCGGACGCATACGTCGACTGGGCGATCGCGGAAGTCCTGCCCGCCGCGGCAGAGCTCGCGGTCGCGGCGGACGTGTTCGTCGAGCGAGGCGCGTTCGGCGTCGAGCCGGCACGGCGGTACCTCGAAGCCTGCGCGGGGGCGGGGCTCGCGGTCCGGCTCCACGGAGACCAGCTCACCGAGATGGGCGCGGTCCCGCTCGCGCTCGAGCTCGGCGCCCGGTCGGTCGACCATCTCGAGTCGACGGGACCGGACGGGGTCGCAGCGCTCGGCAACAGCAACGTCGCGGCCGTGCTGCTCCCCGTGGCGGCGCTGTATCTCGACCGGCCGATGCCGCCGGCCCGCGCGCTCGTCGACGCCGGAGCGATCGTCGCGCTCGCGACCGACTTCAACCCCGGGAGCGCCTTCTGCGAAAGCCTCCCCGTCGTGGCGACGCTCGCCTGCACGCAGCTGGGGCTCTCCCCCGAGGAGGCGCTCGCCGGGATGACGGTGAACGCTGCGCACGTGCTCGGCCTCGACGACCGGGGCCGCCTCGAGCCGGATCTTCGAGCCGACATCGTCCTGCTGGACGCCCCCGATTGGCGGCACCTCGCCTACCACCTCGCCGGGGACGTGGTCCACACCGTCGTCCGCGAGGGCCGAGTCGTCGCGTCACCGGCATAATCGGAGCGTGGCGAACCAGAAGCAGAGACGCAGGCGCGCAAAAGAGAAACGGCACGCGTACGACCTCGTCGAGATCGACTCCGAGGGGAACGAGACCGTGCTCAGCGCGCGTGAGCTCAAACATGACGAGCCCGCGCGTGAGCCGTCGGGGCGCGGAAAGCTACGTCGAAACATCCCGACGAAAGGCGGTCGTGGAGGCCCGCAGCCACCCGCCTGGCCGCGCGTCCTGAAACGCGGCGCGATCTTCGCTCCGATCTTCCTTGCGACGGTGCTGCTCCTCGGTGGCGGGCGGCTGACCTTCGCGGGCGCGATCGTGCAGACGTTCTTCCTGCTCGCGGTGTTCGTCCCGTTCAGCTACTTCATGGACCGCCTCGTTTGGCGGTCGCACCAGAAGCGGCTGGCGAAGAACACCGGCCGCTGACCCCCGGCCTGCGAGGCTCCGTCGGCCTAGTGGCGCGTCTCGCCCGCGTGGTAGTGCCCGTCGCCCGGCCACGGGGCCAGGAGCAGCAGCAGCCGAGCGCCGCTCTGGCTTCGCACGGCATGCCGCTCGCCTGGCGCAAAGGTGGCAAAGGTTCCGACGCCGCCGCGCACGACCTCGTCGCCCGCATCGATGTCCACCTCGCCCTCGACGACGACGACCCAGGCGCGCTCACGCACCTGATGGTCGTCCATCGTCTGTCCGGCCTCGAGCCGAATTGCGATCGCGCGCGCGCCGTCGTCGGTCGTCAGCACCTGCGGGTCGATCGTGCCGCCGGGCGCGTCGAGCTCGATCAGGTTCCACGACTGCACGGCAGCAACCTAGCGTGAGTGCTCCCGCAGCGCGTCGTCGGCACGTCCGTACACTCGCGGTCGTGTCACCGGCCGTCGACTGCCTCACGCTCGGCCCGCTCTCGACGAATTGCTACGTCGTGCGGCGGGACGACGCCTCTCCCGAGGCGGTGGTCGTCGACCCGAGCGGCTCAGCGAGCGAGATCCGCCTGGCGCTCGCCTCGCTCGGGTCTCGTTGTGTGGCGATCCTCGTCACCCACTGCCATTTCGACCACGTCCTCGGCCTGGCGGACCTCGCGGAGGGAACCGGCGCGGCGGTGCACGCGCCCGCGGTCGAGCGAGCGGTCTTCGAGAACCCGGAGAGCTTCACGCCGGCGGGCATCGTGGTCAGGCCGTGCACGCCCGACGTCCTCCTCGAAGGCGGGGAGCAGCTCGACCTCGCAGGCGTGCGCTTCGACGTTCTTTCCGCTCCCGGCCACTCGCCCGGCCACCTTGCGTATGCAACGGACGGAAACGTGTTCTCGGGAGACGTCCTGTTTGCCGGCTCGGTCGGGCGGACAGATCTCCCCGGCGGCGACTGGCCGACCCTCGTCGACTCGATCCGCTCGCTGGCGGCGACGTTGCCGCCCGACACGACCGTGCACCCCGGCCATGGGCCATCGACCACCCTCGGGGCCGAGCTCGCGACGAATCCGTTCCTCGCCGAGCTGCGCACCGAGTCACGGGAGGCTGCGGGATGAACCCGGGCCCGAAGATCGAGCGACCGCGCGGCACCCACGACGTCGTTCCGGCCGAGATGCCGCGCTGGCAGCACGTGACCGGGGAGCTCGAGCGCCTCTGCGGCCTGTACGGCTACCGGAAGATCTCGACGCCGGTGTTCGAGGACACGGCGCTCTTCGCGCGAACCTCCGGCGAGGGATCGGACGTCGTGCAAAAGGAGATGTACACGTTCACCGACCGTTCCGACCGGTCGCTGACGCTCAGGCCGGAAGGCACCGCGCCGATCTGCCGCGCCTACGTCGAGCACGGCATGCACCGCGAGCCGCAGCCCGTGAAGCTCTTCACGATCGCCCCGATGTACCGCTACGGCGCCCCGGGCCGAGGTCGCTACCGCGAGCACTGGCAGGCCTCGGTCGAGGCGATCGGCTCCGACGATCCGTCACTCGACGCAGAGCTGATCCAGCTCTACGACACGCTTCTCGGCCGGCTCGGCGTGACGCGCTACCAGCTCGAGCTGAACTCCATCGGCTGCCGCGAGTGCCGCCCCGCGTACCTCGAGCGGCTCCGCGCGTGGCTCGACGGGAACGGCCATCGCCTGGATGAGGACACGCGTGCGAAGATCGCGGTCAGCCCGCTACGCGTGTTCGACAACTATCTCGCCAAGCCCCCGGAGGTCCGTGCCGCGCTCGACGAGGCCCCCAAGATCGGCGAGTCGCTCTGCGACGCGTGCGCCGCCCACTTTGCTGCGGTGCGGGCCGACCTCGACGCGACAGGTGTCCGCTACGAGCTCGTGCCGACGCTCGTCCGCGGGCTCGACTACTACACCCGGACGACGTTCGAGTTCGTCGGCCCGCTCGAGAACCAGAACTCGACGATCACGGGAGGGGGGCGCTACGACGGGCTCGTGGAGCAGATCGGCGGCCCGCCGACGCCCGGCATCGGCTTCGGCGCGGGGATCGAGCGACTTCTGATCGCGCTCGAGGAGGAGGGCGTGGAGCCGCCGTCCGCGCCGGCAATCGACGTGTTCTTCGCCCTCGACGACGACGCCGCGCGAACCGAGGTCGCCCGGATCGTCGCCGACCTCCGGCGCGCGGGGGTCTCGGCCGAGACCGACCATGCCGGACGTTCGCTCAAAGGTCAGCTGACCCAGGCAGGACGGCTCGGCGCAGCGAGAACGGTCGTCGTGACGGCCGAGAAAGCGGTGCTTCGCGCGCCGGGAACCGCGGACGAGCAGGTGCTCCTGGGCGAGCTCGTGGGGAGGCTCGTCCCGTGACCTGGCGCGACGTCATGTGCGGCGAGCCGCGCGCGGAGGAGGTCGGCCGCACGCTGACCATGGCCGGCT
>DASSBV010000091.1:0-5115 GCA_035698545.1 Gaiella sp.
GCCGTTCGGGCCGGTGCGCGCGTCGATCCTCCGCCGCTTCCCTGGACGCTGTCTCGAGGAAGCGGCGGCTCAGCCGTTCTGACGAAGAACGGTGGCTCGCCAGGCGTGGAGGCGGTTCATAGGGGTCACTCTAGTGGTAGGTATCCGGCATGATCGAGATCCTTCTCTTCCACCACGCACAGGGCCTCACGCCCGGCGTGCGCGCGTTCGCGGACGAGCTACGCGCCGGCGGCCACGCCGTCCACACGCCGGACCTCTACGACGGCAACACCTTCGACGACCTCGACGCGGGGATCGGCTACGCGAAGCAGGTCGGCTTCGACACCGTGCTGGAGCGCGGACGCCACGCCGCCGACGGCCTTCCGAACGAGCTCGTGTACGCAGGGTTCTCGCTCGCCGACAGCAGCCTGCCCGACTACGACGAGGCGGCGGCGCGGACGGTCCGCCAGCGGGTGCTGTCGTTCCTCGAGACGATCGGGTAAGCGCTACGTCTTCCGCACGCCCGTCACGAGGATGTAGAGACGCTCCATGCTGATCCCGTCGCCGTCGCGGTGCTTCTCGAAGACCGCCGTCATCGTCTCGTCGAGCTCTTTCCGTCGCTCGTCGTCCAGGGAGCTCCAGAGCACGTACGACGGCCCGTAGCTCGAGCGGAACAGCTCCCACATCTCGGCGGGGTCATCGTCGTCGTGGCGCGTGTCGAGCTCCTCGAACTCGAGGTCGAAGGCGTCGCCGAGCATCTCCTCGACGTATGCCTCCTGTCCCCATTGGAACGGCGAGCCGGCGCCTTCCGGCGGGGGAGGCATGAACTTCGACATGCCCTCGAAGATGTCGCCTACGCCGCTCGACCGACGCCACGCGGTCAACCCGAGGCGCCCACCGGGCCTGCAGACACGAGCGAGCTCCGAGGCGACGCGCGCGTGGTCGGGCGCGAAGATGACGCCGACCGACGACGACACGACGTCGAACGACGCATCCGCGTAGGGAAGCGCCTGGCAGTCCGCCACCTCGAGCGTCAGCTCGAGGCCCAGCTCGGTCGCCCGACGCTGTGCTGTCTCGATCAGCGTCGGCGAGAGGTCCGATCCGGTCACGATCGCCCCCGCCTTGGCGGCGTGGAATGCGACGTCGCCCGTGCCGCAGGCAAGGTCGAGCCAGCGCTCGCCGGGATGCGGCGCGAGGCGGTCGGCCAGGGTGGCGTGCATCTCGGTGATCACCTCGGCGATCCGCTCGAACGGAGCCGAGCTCCACACCTGCGCGTGCCTCGTCGTGAGCTCCTCGAACGCCATCAGTCCTCCTTCGCCGCGGGAGCTCGAGTATGTGCCGTTTCAGAGCAAACGGTCAAGCCGACGCATGGCGGCGCCGGAGCTCGTCCTCGACCGACGAGGGCTGGAGCCCGCGCGACGCCAGGAGCACGTACGAGTGGAACCATAGGTCGGCGAGCTCCGCGACGAGCCGCTCGTCCGACTCGCCCACAGCGGCGAGCGCGGCCTCGACGCCCTCCTCGCCGACCTTCCGCGCGGCGGCGGCCGGTCCGTCGGCGAGCAGGCCGGCGACGTACGAGCCCTCTGGCCGCGTCGCGGCCCGCTCGGCGACGACGCGCCAGAGCCATGGCGCGAAGCACGACTCGGCGCCCGTGTGGCACGCATGGCCGTTCGGGCGGACGCGGTAGAGGAGCGCATCGCCGTCGCAATCGTCGCGGATCTCCTCGACCGCGAGGGTGTTCCCCGAGGTCGCGCCCTTGTGCCAGAGCTCCTGGCGCGAACGGCTCCAGAACCATGCCTCACCGGTCTCGCGGGTCTTGCGAAGTGCCTCTTCGTCCGCGTACGCGAGCATGAGCACGCGACCGTTGTCGATATCCTGGACGATCACGGGGGTCAGCGCCGCATCGGCCATCCGGCCTCCTCCAACTCGGCTTTCAGCTCCGGCAGCCGCTCCGGGCGCTCGTGCACGATCGACGCGACGAGCGCGGCCTCCGCCCCGGCGGCGAACGCGTCGGCGAGATGTGCCGCCTCGCCCGCCCCGCCCGACGCGATCACCGGCACCTCGACCGCTTCGGCGACCGCTGCCGTCAGGTCGAGGTCGTAACCCATCCGCGTCCCGTCCGCGTCGATCGACGTGAGCAGGATCTCGCCTGCCCCACGCTCGACTGCCTCACGAGCCCAGTCGACCACCTCGCGCCCACGTGGCTCACGGCCCGCGTGCGTCACGACCTCGCCGCTGCGCGCGTCGATCGCGCAGACGACGGCCTGAGCCCCGAACTCCTCGGCGAGCGCGGTGAGGATCTCCGGCCCGTCGAAGGCGGCGCGGTTGACCGCCACCTTGTCGGCGCCGGCTAGCAGGAGGTCCCGCGCGTCGTCGACGCCTGTGACCCCGCCGCCCGCCGTGAACGGGATCGTCAGCTCGTCGGCCGCGCGGCCGATCACGTCGAGGATCGGCCCGCGACCCTCGAGCGTCGCGGTGATGTCGAGGAACACGAGCTCGTCCGCGCCGAGCTCCGAGTAGCGGCGTGCGAGCTCGACCGGCTCGCCCATCTCCCGCAGGTCGCGGAAGTTGACGCCCTTGACGACGCGGCCGCCGGCGACGTCGAGACAGGGGATCACGCGCTTCTTGACCATCGCAGGAGGTTCTCGAGCACCCGGGCGCCCGCTGCGCCGCTCCGCTCGGGATGGAACTGGACGCCGGCGAGCACGCCGAGCTCGACGGCGGCGACGACGGGCCCGTCGTGGTGGACGGTCGCAGCGGTGACGGCGTCGTCCTTCGGCTCGACCGAAAAGCTGTGCGCGAAGTAGACATCGGCCCCGTCGAGCCCGGCGACCGTCGCACTGGGGCGCGTCGCGCGAAGCGTGTTCCAGCCCATGTGCGGCACGCGTCGTGCGCGCAGGCGGGGGACGGCGCCGTCCAGGAATGCCAGGCCGCGTCCGCCCTCCTCGCTCTCTCCGAAGAGGAGCTGCATCCCGACACAGACTCCTGCGACGGGGCGTCCTGCTGCGACGCGCTCGCGCAGCGCGTCGTCGAGGCCGTGCCGCGCGAGTCCCTCGGCAGCGCTGCCGACGTGTCCGACACCAGCGATCATCGCGAGGGGCGCCTCGGCCACAGCCTTCGGCTCGACGGTGACGACGGGATCCGCGCCCGCGCGCACGAGAGCGGACGAGAGGGAGCGCAGGTTGCCCGCGCCGTAGTCGGCGAGCACGACCTTCATGCCGCTCCCTTCGTCGAGCGGATCCCCGCATCGCCCGGCGCGACCGCCTGGCGAAGCGCCTGCCCGAGCGCTTTGAACGCCGCCTCGGCGACGTGGTGGTCGTCCGCGCCGCCCGATTCGACGTGCACGGTGCACCCCGCCTCGATCGCGAAGCGCTCGAGCGCGTGCGCGAGGAGCGAGACGGCCAGTGCACCGACGCGCTCGCCCGAGAACGACAGACCGACCTCGGCGTGCGGCCGTCGGACGAGATCCACTGCGGCCACCGCACGCGCCTCGTCCATCGGCACGATCGCGGAGCCGTAGCGCGCGAGGCCCTCGCGCGTGCCGAGCGCCTGCGTGAGCGCGGTGCCGAAGCCGGCGAGGACGTCCTCCACGGAGTGGTGGTCATCGGCCTCGAGGTCGCCTCCTGCACAAAGCTCGAGATCGAATGACGCGTGGAACGCGAGCAGCGTCAGCAGGTGGTCGAGGAAACCGATGCCGGTCTCGACCCTCGTACGCCCCGTCCCGTCGAGCTCGAGCGTCAGCCGAAGCGCCGTCTCCGTCGTGGTGCGAAGGACGGTCGCCTCGCGGCCGGGGCCCAGGCCCGGCTCTGCGCCGAGCGCGCGGAGCAGCACGTCGTTCTCCGACGGTCGGCGGACGGAGATGCGGATCCCCTCGGAGAACGCGCGTACGACGATCCCCTGAGCTTCGAGCTGCTCGGCGATTGGCTCGCCGGTGCGGACGAAGACGAAGTTCGTTGCCGTCGGCGGGCAGTCGAACCCCGCTGCGAGGAGCGCAATGCGAAGGCGCTCTCGTTCGTCGACGGTGGTCTGGACGTCGCCGAGACGGGGCTCCCGCAATGCGGCAGCGGCGATCGCCGCGGCCGGCCCCGAGATGGGTGCGGGCGCCCGGCGCTCGTCGAGCAGCGCGGCTGTCTCCGGATGCGCTAGCGCGTAGCCGACGCGGAGCGAGGCGAAGCCGAACGCCTTCGAGAGCGTTCGCAGCACGACGAGGTTCGGCAGCTTCTCGACCCACGGAGCGCACGACGTCCCGCCGTACTCGAGGTAGGCCTCGTCGACGACCACGACGGTCTCCGGCGTGTTGTGCGCGAGCTCGACGATCTCCTCGGGCGCGGTCGTCTCCCCCGTCGGGTTGTTCGGGTTGCAGATCCAGCGAACCGTCGCGTCGTCCTGCCCTTCGACCACCTCCGCACCCGCGAGCGTGGTCGCGATCCGGTAGAGCGCGTACGTGGGCGGCTCGATCGTCGCCCGTGCGCCGGGCCCGAGGAAGACGCGCGCGACGAGCATGATCAGGTCGTCGGCGCCCGCGCCGATTACGACATTCTCCGTGCGGAGGCCGGCGTAGGAGGCAGCCGCCTCACGCAGCGCCCGGTACGTCCCGTCGGGATATTCGTTGAGCCGGGACATGCTCTCCGCGAGCGGAACCTGCGGGACGCCCGGGAGCGGGGGCGTGTTCTGGTCGAACTTGAGCACGGCCTCACGTGGGACGCCGTGACGCTCCGCGACCTCCTCGATCGACGCCGCCCAGCGGTACGGCGCGAAGCCGTCGGCAACGGGCTGCGCAAGCATCCGTGCGCTGCTCATGCCGCCGCCTCCGCGTGCCGGGGCAGGCCCTCCGCCCGCGCGAGCGGGACAACAACCTCGGCTGCGCGACGGGCGCCCTCCGAGGTCGCCGTGACCACTTGGAGCGGCTTCATGTACGCCTCGAGCCCGAGACCGCCCGTCGACCGGGCCAGCCCGCCGGTCGGCAGGACATGCGTCGCCCCGGCGGCGTAGTCACCGACGACCGACGAGCAGCCGACGAACACCGAGCCTGCATTACGGACCCGGCCGAGAACGGCGTCGGGCGACGCGACGTGGAGCTCGAGGTGCTCCGGCGCGTACTCCTCGGCGCGCGAGATGGCCTCGTCGAGCGAGGCG
>DASSBV010000092.1:0-8549 GCA_035698545.1 Gaiella sp.
GACGCTCGACACGCTGGGCGTGCAGACGATCCGCTCGATCCGGCAGAAGGTCGCGACGCTCTCCGGGGGGCAGCGGCAAGCGATCGCTGTTGCGCGAGCGGTCATGTGGAACTCACGGGTCGTCATCCTCGACGAGCCGACCGCAGCACTTGGTGTGGCCCAAACGCGACTGGTCCTCGACCTGATCACGCGACTTTCCGAACAGAAGCTCGCGGTCGTGCTGATCTCGCACAACCTGCGCGACGTCTTCGAGGTCGCCGACCGCATCACCGTGCTCATGCTCGGACGAAACGTCGGCGTCTACGACCGCGAGCGCACAACGGAGCAGGAGATCGTCGCGGCAATCACCGGCGTCGAGACTCGGGAAGCGGACCACGGAGCGCCGCCGGACGGAAGCGGATGAGCGCCACTGCGCCCCATTCGAAGCCCGACGAGGCGGCGCCCACCGCGGGCCTCCGCGGCGCTCTGCTCGAGTACATCGCCCGCCTGAGAGCCGGCGATGTCGGGAGCCTTCCGGTCGTTCTCGGGATGGTGCTGATCGTCGCCGTCTTCACGAGCCAGACGAGCATCTTCTTCACCGCGAGGAACTTCGACAACCTGATCGTGCAGATGGCCCCGCTGGTCATGATCGCGATGGGCGTCGTCTTCACCCTCCTGATCGCCGAGATCGACCTTTCGATCGGGTACGTCAGCGGTCTGGGTGGGGTGGCCGCCGCATGGCTCCAGCAGGCCGGGACGGGACACGACTGGTCGGGTCTGCTCGTGATCCCGGTCGTGCTCCTCTTCGGCGCGGCAATCGGGCTCTTCCAGGGTTCGTTCGTCGCGTTCCTCGGCGTACCGTCGTTCGTCGTCACCCTCGCGGGCTTGATCGCCTTTCAGGGCGTGATCATCGCCTGGATCGGCTCGCAGGCCACGATCGGGATCGACGACAAATGGATCAACGACACGGCCAACTACTTTCTCCCGAAGACGGCCGGCTGGGTTGTCGCGGTAATCATCGTGCTTGGTTATGCGCTGAGCGCGCTCGAAGGGATGCTCTCGCGCCGCCGGGCCGGGTTGCCGGCTACCGGCGTCACGACGGCGCTCATCCGGGTCGCGTTCATCGCCGTCGTCACGTTCGGTGCGGTCGGAATCGCCAACCACGCCCGCGGCGTCCCCTTCGCCGGTCTGCTTGTCGTGGCGCTGCTCGTGTTCTGGACGTTCGTCGCACGCCGCACCACCTTCGGCCGCCATGTCTATGCGGTAGGAGGGAACGCCGAGGCCGCCCGGAGGGCGGGGATCAACGTCGTGTTCATCCGACTCGCGGTGTTCATGATCTCGAGCGGCATGGCTGTCCTCGGTGGGATCATGTTCGCCGCACGACTGAACTCCGTCGACCTGAGCGCCGGGGGCGGCCCGATCCTCCTCAATGCGATTGCCGCCGCCGTCATCGGCGGCACGAGCCTCTTCGGCGGACGAGGGCGCGTCGTCTCGGCACTCCTAGGCGCTCTCGTGATCATGACCATCGCGAACGGTCTCTCGCTGATGGGCTCGACCGCGTCGACCCAATACATCATCACCGGCGTGATTCTGCTCGCCGCCGTCACGCTCGACACCGTCACGCGACGGCGACTCGAATCGTCGGGGCGGTAGTGGTGCTCTGTCACTCACTTCGATGGAAGAGCATGAGTCGATTGAGGTCGCCGGGCTGATGGCAGGGATCGGCAACGCGATGTTTCGACACCGTCGACGGTCGACTCCGCAGCATGCCGACGAGCCCCGACCGGCTAAGAGCCGCCCTCCGACAGGTTGCCTGAGAGGCAGAAACGCGGCCCGTCATGGGTCGAGATGCCGAACGGGTACTCGGTCCGACATCACCACCCGGTCGACAGCGACGCTGAGCGGGCGGCAACTCTCCACGCGTGACGGCCTGGACGCGGTGCTCCAAACGACGCGGCGAGGGGCGCTGCGCGAACGCGGCCGCATGCTCCGCGAGTGGCTCTCACGCTCGCACTCAGGCGCCCAAGAGATCGGCGGCCTCGCGGTGCTCTATGGGATCTACGAGCTAGTTCGCGGAGCGGGAGGCGAGGATGTCAACGCCGCGATCCGCCACGCGGCCGACATCGTCGACCTCGAGCGCTCGCTCGGCATCTACGGCGAGCCCGGGGTGCAGCACGCACTCGAGGCAATCCCCTACGTGCCGGCCGTCGTCGGCCTGCTCTACGTCTTGCTGCATTTCGTGGGTACGGCCGTCGTCCTCGTCTGGATTTACCGGCGCCACTCTCGCCTGTACCCGGTCGTGCGAACGACGTTCGTCGCGGCGACCGCACTCGCCCTCGTCGGCTACGTCGTTTACCCTGCCGCCCCGCCCCGGCTGGCGGGGCTCGGGTTCTCCGATACGGTCACGAGCTCTACCGGGCTCGATCTCAGCTCGAACGTACTCGGACCGTTGTACAACCCGGTCGCGGCCGTGCCGAGCCTCCACTTCGGCTACGCGTTGATCGTTGGCGTCGTGCTCGCCACTCTCGCAAGACGACGGGCGTTCCGGGTCGCCGGCGCGATCTACCCGGGCGCGATGCTGCTCATCATCGTCGCAACCGGCAACCACTTCCTGACCGACGCGGCGCTCGGTGGCCTCGTCGCGGCCGTCGGTTGGCTCGTCGCCCGCAGGCTTGTCGACTCGCCGAAGACCCGCTCCGCGATGATCGGAGGCCGTCGGGCGCAACAGCCCGAGCGCGTACGGCTCGCCGTCAGATCGTCTGCCTCGGGAATCCGGTCACGCCAGACCCCAAGACCATGCCGGACGGATGCCGGGGGTAGCTTCGATCGCGCCCACGCTCCTCGGAGTCCGCCGACCGGGCTCCCGTCGAGCGACCGCTGCAGAAGCTCAGCCGGTCAGAGCACGCGGTTTTCCGATTGACAGCGCCCATGTCTTCCCGTCTGGGGTTCTGGCTGAGGCGAGGTGGGTGGCTCACCGGATGGCAGTTGCGGTCGAGCCAGGCAAACCTAAGAGAGAAGAGGGACATCGAGGAATGCGCTGATGAACACAGGACCGCGTCACCGCAGCTGGAGCGCACAGGCTAACGCTGCCCTCATCTTCGCGTCGATCGGAGCGGTCCTCGTGGTCGCTGCGCTCGTGACCGCGTTTGTCGTCGATCCGCCCGCACTCGGATGGGTCGGGTTCGCAATCGTGTCCGCGGTCGTCGTCGGCCTGGGCATCGTCGCAACCCTCGTGCTCCCGCGCATGCGTGTCAGCGCGCCTACCCCTGCAGCCGCCCTCGACGGGAATCGGCGGCTTCTCGTTGTCGCGGATGCGTCTTGCAGCGCAGTGGGTCTCTGCCACGAGATCCAGGCGCGCGTCGATGGCGCACTCAGCGTCCATCTCGTCGTACCTGTTCGCGTCTCCCATCTCCACTTCTTGACGAACGACGAGGAACAGGAGCGGCGCGATGCGGAGCAGACGATGCAGATCGTCGTCGGACTGCTGCGACAACGGGGAGTCTCGGCGGCGGGGTCGGTCGGCAGCGACAAGCCCCTCGAGTCGATGAGCGACGCCCTAGGAGCCTTCCCGGCCACCCACGTGTTGCTGGCAACCCCACCGGCAGAGGAGTCGTACTGGCTGGAGCGCGACTTGCTGGCCAAGGCGCGGGCGCTAACCAAGCTCCCGATCAAGCAGGCGATCGTTCCCTTCGAAGACGCGGCGGACCGAATCGGTCGAAAGACGGAGCCGACCGTGCAGCCACTACATGGTTCCACCGAGTATCGGGTCACGGCCTCATCTCAGGCGGGCGATCAGGCTCGTCCACCACGCAGATGAGGCCCAGACCCGATGGCGCCCGGGTTGAGTGCAAGCGATCCTAATGTGGCAATGAGCTCCCGCTTGCATCAGCTCTCGGCCCTCGGACAGAGCGTGTGGATCGACTACCTGTCCCGGGATCTGATCGAATCCGGCGCTCTCGCAGAGGCCATCGACAAGGACGCCGTCGTTGGCGTCACCTCGAATCCGAGCATCTTCGAGAAGGCGCTCGCGCATGGCCACTCGTACGACGAGCAGATCGCTGCGAGCGACACAGACGCCAGGAACGTCTTCCTGGAGCTGGCGATGCGCGACGTCGCCACGGCCTGCGATCTTCTCCGGGCGGTCTGGGACCGGACGCAGGGCGCCGACGGCTACGTCTCGATCGAGGTCGACCCGAACCTGGCAGACGACACCGCCGCCACGATCGCGCAGGCGACGCACTTTCATGAGGCGATCGCACGCCCCAACCTGATGGTCAAGATCCCGGCCACCGATGGCGGCGTTCCGGCGATCGAGGAAATGACCGCGCGCGGCTACGCGATCAACGTCACCCTGATCTTTTCGCTCGCTCGGCACCGTCAGGTGGCCGAGGCCTATCTCCGAGGGCTCGAGCGCCTCGTCGCTTCGGGTGGCGACCCGCGTCGCACCCACTCCGTCGCCAGCTTCTTCGTCTCCCGCGTCGACACCGAAACCGACCGCCGTCTGGCCCAAGCGGGTCGGGACGACCTCAAGGGGCGCCTCGGCATCGCGAACGCGAGGCTCGCCTACCAGCAGTACAAGAAGTTGTTTCACGGCGAGCGTTGGGGTGCTCTTGTCGCGCGCGGTGCGACCCCGCAGCGCTGCCTCTGGGCGTCGACCTCGGTCAAGGACCCGAGCCTGCGCGACACGCTCTACATCGAGGAGCTGATCGGGCCCGAGACCATCTCGACCATGCCCGAGAACACGATCCGCGCCTTTCAAGACCACGGTCGAGCCGCACCGCGGCTCGACGCCGAGCTCGACGAGGCGAAAGCTCTGTTCGACCAGCTCTCCGCGGCCGGCATCGACTACGACGACGTCGTCGCGACGCTCGAGAGGGAGGGCATCGAGAAGTTCGTCGCCTCTCTCGACGAGGTGCTGCAGCGCATCGGCGAGAAGCGACGCCACGTGACGACCGCAGCCTAGAAGCCGGCACCATGAGCCGCGCCCTCTTCTTCGAGCTCGTCGGCATCGCTGGGATCTCGATTGGCGCCCTCGCATATCTCCCTCAGATGGTGCACCTGGCGCGCGAGCATTGCTCGGCCGGAATCAGCAGCGGTGCTTGGGCGATGTGGTTGGCTAGCAGCTTGTTCGTGGGCGCGCTCGCGCTCTATCGCCGCGACCCCGTGTTCATCGCGCTCCAGACGACGAGCCTGACCTCGGCCGCCGTGATCGTCGTTCTCGCGCGCCGCTACCGGGGGATGTTCTGCGAGACCCATGCGTACATGCGTCCCGAGAACCGGATCGGTACACACGCCGTTGCAGATCAGGATCGTGAGATGCTCGCTGTCACGCGCCCCTGAGTCGCGTCCCGAGCGACGATCGACGCTTCAGGCGGCGCCGGTGCGCATGCGGTGGATCGTCGCCAGGAGCTCGGCGCTGTCGACCTCCTCGTCCTCGTCCCCGAGCGGGCCGAGCCGGAGGCGCAGCGAGGTCCACGACATCAGGTCGCGCATCGAGACGATTCCCAGCACGCGTCCGCCGTCGACGACGGGCAGGTGACGGAAGCGACCCTCGATCATGATCGCCATCGCCTCGGGGATGCTCGTCCCGGGCGACGCGGTCATCACGCTTCTGCTCATGCGCTCGGAGACGGGCGTCTCGGGGTTGCAGGCGTCGGGTATCGCCCGCATGAGATCCCGCTCCGAGATGACGCCGACGAGATCGCCGTCCTCGATGACGACGGCAGCGCCGGTCTCGCGCGCGATCATGCGCCGCGCGGCGTCGGCGATCGTCGTGTCCGGTGACACCGCGAGCACGTCGGTCGCCATGAGGTCGGCAAGCTGCATCGTCCGAATGTACTCCTACCTCTAGGCCAGGAGCAGCACGGGCTGCTCGAGGAGGCGCCGGATCGAGGCGAGCAGGCGAGCACCCTCGGCGCCCGACGTGGCACGGTGGTCGACCGACAGCGTGACGGCCATGATCGGCCGTACCTGGACGGCGTCGTCGATCACGACCGTCCGCTTGACGGCGGCGCCGACGGCGAGGATGCCAGGCTCGGGCGGGTTCACGACTGCGCTGAAGCTCGGGATGCCGAACATGCCGAGGTTCGAGACCGAGAAGGTCCCGCCTTCGATCTCCGGCTGCTTCAGCTTGCCCACCCGCGCGCGCTCGACCAGGTCGCTCGACTCGCGCGCGATCTCGCGCACGCTCTTCTGCTCGACGGAGCGCAGCACGGGGACGATCAGGCCGTCGTCGACCGCGACCGCGATGCCGACGTGGGCGCTCTTGTGGAGCACGAGCTTGCCGTCGTGCCAGCTGCGGTGGAACTTGGGGTTCTCGACCAACGCGAGCGCTGCAGCTCGCACGACGAGGTCGTTGACGCTGATCTTCTCGCCCTCGTCGGCAAGCGCCTCGTTGAGCTCTTCGCGCAGCTCGAGCGCGCGGCCCATGTCGATCTCGGCGTCCAGGTAGAAGTGCGGCACGGTTGCCTTCGACTCGCTCATGCGACGCGCCACCGCGCGGAGCATGGGTGAGGCGTCGACAACCTCCTCCTCTGCCGAGTGCGGAGGGCCCGGCGACGCCGCGCGTTCAGCCGGGTCGGTGGCCGCCGGGCCTGGCCCGCCGTCCTTGCCGAGCGCACGCTCGACGTCGGCTTTGACGATGCGACCGTCGGGGCCGCTGCCCTTGCCGGCCAGCTGACGCAGGTCGAGCCCGGCGTCCGCTGCGATGCGGCGCGCGATGGGGCTCGCCTTCAAGTCGCCCGTGGACCCGGCTGTCTTGGCCTCGGGCGGCTCCGCAGGCTCGGACGCCTCGGCTGGGGCGGGCTCGGGCTCGCTCCGGTCAGGTGCGGGCTCTGCTTCCGCCTGAGCTTCGGGCGGCGCCGCCTGGGACGGGCCGTTTCCGCCGGCGTCGCTCTCGGGGACCTGCTCGCCTTCGGCCCCGATCAACGCGATCGGCGTGCCGAGCTCCGCCGACTCGCCCTCGCCGACGAGGATCTTGAGCAGCACACCGTCCTCGTACGCCGTCAGGTCCATGGTCGCCTTGTCGGTGTCGATCTCCGCGATCACGTCGCCCGCGGCGACCCGATCGCCCTCCTGCTTCACCCAGCGGGCGACCGTGCCCTGCTCCATCGTGTCGCTCAGACGCGGCATCGGAACCTCGACGGCCATCAGCTCTGCCCCGACTCCACGAGACCGGATTCCCCGAGCAGCGAACGGGCCGCCGCCTCCAGCTTGTCCTCGAGCATCAGCGCAGCCAGCTCGAGCGGCTTCGAGTACGGCATCGGAACCTCTGCGCCCCCGACGCGCTCGGGAGGGGCGTCGAGGTCGTCAAAGCACGCGCGCCCGATCCGGGCGGCGAGCTCGGCGCCGACCCCGAACGTCGCCCAGCCCTCCTCGGCGATCAGCACGCGATTCGTCTTGCGCACGGACTCGACCACCGTGTCCACGTCGAGCGGGCGCAACGAGCGCAGGTCGACGACCTCGGCCTCGAAGCCGCTCTGGGCCAGGCGGTCGGCGACCGAGAGCGCGCGCCGCACCGTGTACGAGTGCGCCACGATCGTGAGGTCGGTGCCTTCGCGTGCGACGTGGGCGCGGCCGAGCGGGACCGTGAAGTCGTCGGCCGGCTCGGGGATGCTGCCGGTCACGTTGTAGAGCACCAGGTTCTCGACGAACAGCACCGGGTCGTCGTCGCGGATCGCCGTCTTCAGCAGGCCGTACGCATCGCGCGGGTTCGAAGGCGCAACGACCTTCAACCCGGGTGTGTGAGCGAACCAGACCTCGAGCGACTGCGAGTGCTGCGCTGTCAGCTGGGCGCCTGCGCCTCCCGGTGTGCGGATCACCATCGGCACGCCTACCTTGCCGCCGAACATCTGGCGGATCTTCGCGGCGTGGTTCACGACCATGTCCTGCGCGACGAGGATGAAGTTGATCGTCATGATCTCGACGACGGGGCGGAGGCCGAGCATCGCGGCGCCGATGCCGGCCCCGACGAAGCCTTCCTCCGAGATCGGGGTCTCGCGCACGCGCTTCGGGCCGTACTTTTCCCAGAGCCCAGCGGTGACCTTGTACGAGCCCTCGAAGCGGCCGATCTCCTCCCCCATCAGAAACACGCGCTCGTCGCGCTCGAGCTCCTCGTCGAGAGCACGCCTGAGCGCTTCGCGATAGGTCACCTCTGCCACGATCGCGTCTCCTGCCGCTCGCCGTACGGCGCAGCCGTGTTCATCCTCGCGAATTGCTCACGCCAGTTCTCGTCGCCGTACACGTTCTCGTAGAGCTCCCCGGGATCGGGCGTCGGCGCGGCCGCAGCCTCGCGGATCGCTTCGCTCACCTCGTCGGCGACGTCCGTCCGCATTCTCTCGAGCTCCTCGTCAGCGAGCAGATCGTGCTCGCGCAGGGTCTCGACGTAGCGCGTGATCGGGTCGCGCTCGCGCCACGACGCGATCTCGTCGGCCGTGCGGTACACCTTGCCGGCGTCGGCTACCGAGTGGCCGCGCAAGCGGTACGTCGTCGTCTCGAGCAGCGCGGGCTCGGACTCCTCGCGCGCGCGCGCGAGCAACCGGCCGGTGGCCTCGCGAACCGCGAGCACGTCG
>DASSBV010000093.1:0-21135 GCA_035698545.1 Gaiella sp.
TGTTCCTCCTCCCGGCCCTCCGCGCGCTCCAGGGCCACGGCCGGCCCGAGCCGCCCTTCGCGCAGGGGGTGCTCGGCGCTCCCGCGTCGCGCAGACCCTCGCGCGACGACTTCCAGCGGGCCACGCTCGAGCGAACCGGCGACGGTGTGGTGCTGCGGCCGTTATCGGGCCAGGAATCGCACATGATCGCGCGCACCGCCGGCGCGGACGCGCTCGTCCACATTCCCCGCGGGTCAGGCGACCTCGCCGCGGGCTCGGCCGTGCGCTACCTGCTTCTCGACGGCTCGGCCGGGGCGTAGCTCCCCGACGCGACCGACCCCACCAGCCCGGCGATCGCCGCCCACACCGCGAGGGCCAGGGTCGCGCCCCAGGGGACGACCCCGGTGGTGAGGAGCGAGGCGGCGTAGAGCGGCGCCCTGGCGCCGAGGTCGAGCTGCTCCCCGAGGACGACGAGCGCGAGCACGGGGCCGGCCAGGCCCAGGCCGAAGAGCACGTCCGTCACCCAGCCCGGCGCGTCGCCGACCTGTGGCAGCCAAAGCCAGGCGTAGAGGGAGGGCAGGACGAACACGAGGCTGTACGGCGAGACGAGCGCCGTCCCGGCCGCGACCAGGAGCAGTGAGACGAACGCGACGACGTATGCCGCGAGCTCCTGCTCCGCCGTCGCCGGGGAACGGTCGAGCCTTCTCGCACGAGACCTCAGCCAGACGAGGAAAGCGACGAGCGCGAGAATCACGAGCAGCCCGAGCGGCCATGAGTCGAGCGGCGGCTCATCCGGCGGAGCCGGAAGCGCCGGCGAATGCGGCAACCCTCCTACCACCGCCGCGATCCCGACGATCGCGAGCAGCAAGAGCCACAGAGCCACGCGCCGGCGGAGAGCGCGCCACGCGCCTCGCAGCGGCAGGCGCCGCCGGCGAGCGCGCGAGAGGAGATCGAGCGTCGCGGCCGCGAACGGGACGACACAGGCGAGGAGCAGGAGCTGAAGCGCCCAGCCACGCACGGTCCTGCTGCCCAGGTAGAGGGCACCGTTCGTCGAGGTCGGCAGCTCGATCGTCTGGTCGAGCGAGGTCAGGAGCGTCTCGGAGGCCCGACCGAGCTGGCCGAGCTGGGCGGAGTCGAGCTCGGCGAGCTCGTCGCCGCCCGGGGCAACCCCGCCGTCGGAGGCGGTCGTGAGCCGAACGGCGGGCACGTGGGCCGAGAGAATCGGCGCCTGCTCTCCGTAGCCGAACGGCAGCCCGAGCGAGACGAGCTGGGTCAGAAACCCGGGAAGTGAAGGGGCCTCCCCGGTCTCTGACGCGACCCGGGCCGACGCCGTCCGTACGAGCGCCTGCGGCGGCGAGCGCCCGTCGAGCCCCGACACCTCGAGACGCGGCCGGACGTTGCCGGCCAGTCCGTCGAGCGAGACGGCGGCAACCGTTCTGCGCGCGAGTGGCGAGTGGGCGGCGAAGTGCGCGGCCCCCAGCGACCCGTATGCACCTCCGTCCGTCGAGAGGAAGACCAGCGTGTGCAGCGGCATGCGCGCCGACTCGGTCGCTCCCGCCGTCGCATACGCACGCGCGAGCTCGACGAGCGCCGCCGTCCCGCTCGCGTTGTCGTTCGCGCCGGCAGTGTTGCCCTTGTTGTCTCGATGAGCAACGAAGACGATGGTCTCAGGCACCGTCCCCTGAATCACGGCGGCGAGGTTCCGCAGCTCCGCTCGGCCCACGCCCGGCACATCCTCGCGCCAGCGGTCCTCGCGGACCGGAAGCCCGTAGAGCGCGAGCTTGGTGCGAAACCAGGTTGCGGCGTCCGCGGCGCCGAGCGAGCCGGGCACGCGATTCGGGTTCTCCCGCGCCAGATCGGTGGCGAGCGTCGTGGCCGTTTCGCGGTCGAACGCGGGCGGGAGCGGCGGCGCGGGGAGCGGGCCCGACCGTCCGAGGGTGAGGAGGAGGAGAGCCAACGGGGCGATCACGACGAGGCTCGCCTTCCGCACCAGGCGGCCATCGACGGGGCGCTCGACCGAGCCGCGCCGCGGCCTCCGCTTGCTCGTGCCGAGGCGGGCGGGCTCCATGCAGGGGGCTATAGTAGGCGCGGGCAGGCGTGCACGCCCGGGCGTGACCCACCACGAGATGCCGGACTCTTCCTCGACCATCCTCCTCGTCGACGACGAGGATTCGATCCAGGCACTCCTCACGTATCCGCTCGAGCGAGACGGCTATCGCGTCGTCCAGGCACGCGACGGGGACGAGGCACTGCGCCGGTTCGCGGAGGAGCCCGTCGACCTCGTCGTGCTCGACATCATGCTGCCGAAGGTCGACGGCCTCGAGGTCTGCCGCCGGCTCCGCGGAGAGAGCACCGTGCCGATCATCATGCTCACCGCGCGGGACGACGAGCTCGACAAGGTGCTCGGCCTCGAGCTCGGCGCCGACGACTACATCACGAAGCCGTTCTCGATCCGCGAGTTCCGCAGTCGTGTGCGCGCGCTCCTCCGGCGCGCTGCCAACCCGCACTTCGCGGGCCGCCGCGAGGATCTGATCGACCGAGGCGAGGTCGTCGTCGATCTTCCCCGGCGCACGGTCGAGGTGCGCGGCGAGCCCGTGGCTCTGACGTTCGTCGAGTTCGAGCTGCTCGCCCTACTCGCATCGGAGCCGGGCGTCGTGTTCAGCCGACGGCAGCTCCTCGAGCGGATCCGCGGGAGCGCCGACTACCGCGAGCCGCGCACCATCGACGTCCACGTCCGCCATCTCCGCGAGAAGATCGAGCGCGACTCGCGCGACCCGGAGCTGATCCTCACCGTGCGCGGCGCCGGCTACCGCTTCAAGGACGGCGCGTGAAGGTCCGCCTCCCCGGAGGGATCCGCACGTCCCTCACGATCGCGCTCCTGCTGATCGTGGGTGGGGCACTCGGTGCCGCGTACTTGATGGTCGTGCCGTCGCTCGAGCGCAGGCTCGTCGAAGACCGGCTCGACGAGCTCCAGCGCGACGGGATCGAGGTTGCGTCCGCGTACGCCGCGAGCGACTTCAGCCAGCCGCTGTCGCTCGACGGATTCGTCGCGCGCGCGGCGTTCGTCTACAACGCCCGGATCGTCGTCTACCAGGTGTACGGCGCGAACCCGCTCAAGCTGCTCCCGCAGGCCGACTCGGCGTCCTCCGGACGGCCGGTCAGCGACGACCTCGTCGCGCTGGAGACCGCCCGCACGACGCAGATCGCGCGCGGGCGCGTCGAGCGGGGCGGGCGCCCGTCGGGCGAGGTTGCGTTGCCTCTACTCACCTCGGGGAATGTCCTCCTGCTCTCGGCGCCGATCGAAGACCAGCTCGCCACCGTCCGCGTCGTCAAGCGGCGCCTGCTCTACGCGACCGGGGTCGCGCTCCTGATCGCCGCGGTCCTCGGCACCGGCGCCGCGGCCGTCCACGCGCGCCGCATCAGACGGCTCGAGCGGGCCGCGAACCGGATCGCGGAGGGCCGGTTCGACCAGCCGGTCGTGGACGACGGCGAGGACGAGCTCGGAGAGCTCGCGGCCGCCTTCGAGCGGATGCGGGTGCAGCTCGCGCAGCTCGACACGGCGCGCAAGGAGTTCGTCGCGAACGCGTCGCACGAGCTTCGGACGCCGCTGTTCTCGCTCGGCGGGTTCCTGGAGCTGATGTCGGACGAGGAGCTCGACGAGGAGACGCGCGCAGGGTTCCTCGCCACGACCCGCGAACAGGTGGAGCGGCTGACGCGGCTCTCGACCGACCTGCTCGATCTCTCGCGCATCGACGCCGGCCGCCTCCACGTCGAGCGAGAGGACGTCGTGCTCGCCGACGTCGCGCAGGTGCTCATCGAGGAGCTCGAGCCGCTCGCGGACGCCTCGGGCCACGCGCTCATGCTCGACACGAGCCCCGAGGCGTGGGCTCTCGCCGACGAGGAGCGCGTGCTCCAGATCGGGCGCGCGCTCGTGGCCAATGCGATCGTGCACACGCCAGCCGGCACGCGCGTGGTGGTGAGCACCGACGCGCGCGGCGGGAACGCGCTGCTCACCGTCACGGACGACGGTCCCGGGATCCCGGAGGAGCATGCGGAGCGGATCTTCGACCGCTTCTACCGCGTCGAGGGCCCGCAGGCGTCGGGAAGCGGGCTCGGCCTGGCGATCGCGCGGGAGCTGGCCGAGCGGATGGGCGGCACGGTCGGCCTCACGCTCGAGGAGGGGCGGACGACGTTCACGCTAACGCTCCCGGCCGCCGCCGCGGCCCCGCAGCCGGTTCCCGTCCCCTCCTGAGCGCGTGCTCGGGGCCGTTTCCACGTGAAAACGGCTCGTCGGGTGGCCGAAGCACCACTGGTACCGTGACTTCTATGCGTCTCTGGGCCGCAGCGGGCGTCGCCCTCGTCGCGGCCGGGCTCGGCGCAGGGATCGCGCTGTTCGTCGCGCAGGAGACCGACTCGGACGACCCGACGAGCACGGTCACCCAGGCGGCGCTCCCACCGGTGTCCACCGTTCCGACGCGCAACGTGCCTCCGTCGGCGTTCGACCCGGCGGCGCTGTATGCGGCGCGCTCGGACGGAGTCGTCACGATCTACGCGAACCTCGGCGCGGACGGGAGCTCACAGGGCTCGGGGTTCGTCGTCGACGAGGACGGTCTGATCCTCACCAACGCGCACGTGATCACGAACGTCTCGGAGTCGCGGACGAGCTCGGTTCGCGGGGCGAGCGCGGTCTACGTCGAGTTCTCCGACGGGGATCGCGTGCGTGCGGACATCGTCGGCTGGGATCTCTTCAGCGACGTCGGCGTCGTGCGGGTCTCAGGGTCCGACCATCGGCTCACGCCCGTTCCGCTCGGGAACTCCTCGACCGTGCTCGTGGGCGAGCCGATCGCCGCGATCGGGAGCCCCTTCGGGCAGCAGACGTCGCTCTCGGTCGGCGTCGTTTCGGCGACGGGGCGCTCGATCGACTCGCTCACCTCCGGCTTCGCGGTGGCGAACGCGATTCAGGTGGACGCGCCGATCAATCGGGGAAGCTCGGGGGGCCCGCTCTTCGACGCCGAGGGCCGCGTGATCGGGATCAACGCACAGATCGAGAGTGCCTCCGGCACCGCCGAGGGCGTCGGCTTCGCGATCCCGATCAACGTCGCGCGACGCTCGCTCGACCAGCTCGTGCGCACCGGCAAGGTCCGCTACGCGTACGTCGGGATCCGCACCCAGGACGTGACGCCGGGCATCGCACGGAGGTTCCAGCTCGGCGCGGCGCGCGGCGCGCTCGTGACCCGGGTCGACGACGCCACCCCAGCCGCGCGCGCGGGGTTGCGCGGCGGGACGAAGACGGAGGTCTACAACGGCCTCGACGTGACGCTCGGCGGCGACGTGATCGTGGCGATCGGCAAAGCGCCGGTGACGAGCACGGACGACGTCTCGAGGATCGTCTCGACGCAGCTTCTGCCGGGCCAGACGGTGACGTTCACGGTGTTGCGCGGCGGGACGCGGCGCGCGACCGTCGACGTGACGCTGGGCGAGCGACCCGGCGGGCGATAGCGACGTGCCCGAGCCGCTCGTCGTCGTCTCGAATCGAGGACCGTCCACTCACCGCCGCAGCGTCGACGGCTCGCTCGAGGCCGTGCGCGGGGCAGGCGGGCTCGTCGCGGCGCTCGCCCCTCTCGCCGACCGGCACGACGTGGCGTGGGTCGCCAGCGCGATGAGTGACGCCGACCGCGACGTCGCGGCAGCGGGACCCCGCGAGGTGCGGACGGAATCCGGCGCCACGATGCAGCTCCGACTCGTGGCGCACGACCCTGAGGCGTATCGGCTCTTCTACACGGTGCTTGCGAACCCGGTGCTCTGGTTCGTGCAACACGACCTCTGGTCGTTGAAGCACGATCCCGCGGCCGACCTGACGCCCGCCTGGGTGAGCGGTTACGTCGCGGTCAACCGGGCGCTCGCCGACGCCGCGATCGCCGAGCTCGACAGCCGCCCGACGGCGCCGGTGCTCGTCCAGGACTACCACCTCTACCTCGCCCCGGCGCTCGTCCGCGCCGCTCGTCCGCAAGCGCGGATTGCCCACTTCGTCCACATCCCCTGGGTCGCTCCCGACGCGTGGGACGTGCTCCCGCGCGAGCTCTCCGTCGCGATCCATGAGGGTCTCCTCGCCTGCGACAGCATCGGCTTCCATACCGAGCGCTGGCGAGCCGCGTTTGTCGAATGCTGCGACGCGTTGCTCGGCCGAGGCGACGAGGCGGCGACGCGTTCGCACGCGAACCCCATCGCCGTGGATGCGGGCTCGTTCGTACGGCTCGCCGCGGACGACGGCGTCCGCGAGCGGCGGGGGAAGCTCGTGTCGGAGCGGCCCGAGATTCTCGTGCTTCGCGTCGATCGAACAGACCCTTCGAAGAATGCCGTGCGCGGATTCGACGCTTTCGGTCTCCTGCTCGAGCGCGACCCGTCGCTCCACGGCCGCGTTGGGCTCCTCGCGCTGCTCGACCCTTCGCGTCAGACGATCCCGGAATACGTCGAGTACCGCGACGCCACGGAGCGCGCGGCGGCCGCCGTGAACGCCCGCTTCGCGAGGCCCGGTTGGGAGCCGATCCGGCTCGACGTGCGCGACGACTTCCTCGCATCCGTGGCGGCGTACACCGCGTATGACGTCCTGCTCGTGAACCCGGTGATGGACGGGCTCAATCTCGTCGCGAAGGAGGCACCGCTCGTGAACGAGCGGGACGGCGTGCTCGTCCTCTCGCGCAATGCGGGCGCGTTCGAGGAGATCGGTCAGTGGACGGTC
Source organism: Gaiella sp. (assembly GCA_035698545.1). Classification (GTDB taxonomy): domain Bacteria; phylum Actinomycetota; class Thermoleophilia; order Gaiellales; family Gaiellaceae; genus Gaiella. The sequence goes on from DASSBV010000093.1 coordinate 6,719, forward strand.
GCGGCCGATCCGCTCGACGTCCCCGGCCAGGCGCAGGCACTCGCCCGGGCGATCGCCCTTCCGCCGGACGAGCGCCGGCGCATGCTCGACGCGATCCGAGCATCGGTGACCTCGCACGACATCGACAGCTGGGCCGAGCGCGAGCTCGCGGAGCTCGACGAACGCGCCCCGGCGCCCGTCACCTGAGCCGGACGGGGCTACGATGCGCGCGTGAGCGTGCACGTGTATCCTATTCTGACAACCTAGCCCGATGAGCGAGCTCTCGCACGTCGACGAGGCGACCGGCGAAGTGCGCATGGTGGACGTTGGCGCGAAGCCGCTCTCCCGGCGCCGCGCGGTCGCGCGCGGCAGGGTGCGAATGGCCCAGTCGACCGCTACGCGGCTGCGCACGCTGCCCAAAGGCGACGCGCTCACGGTGGCGCGAGTCGCGGGGATTCAGGCAGCGAAGCGAACGAGCGACCTCGTGCCGCTCTGCCATCCTCTGCCACTGACGCTCGTCGAGGTCGACCTCGCGATCGACGCGGAGGGCGTCGCGGTCGAGGCTGCGGTGGAGACGACGGCACAGACCGGTGTCGAGATGGAGGCGCTGACCGCGGTGAGCGTCGCCGCCCTGACCGTCTACGACATGGCGAAGGCGGTCGACAAGGACATGCGGATCGACGAGATCGTTCTCGTCACGAAGACCAAGGAGACGGTGTGACCGCACTGGCCGCGCCGCTGCCGGTCCGCCTTGCGCGGCTCGTGCGCATCGAGCACACCGTGTTTGCCCTGCCATTTGCGTACGTCGGCGCGCTGCTCGCCGTCGACGGCTGGCCGGGGCTCGCGACGATGGGCTGGATCACCCTCGCGATGGTCGGCGCCCGGACGCTTGCGATGAGCCTCAACCGGCTGATCGATGCCGAGCTCGACGCGGCGAACCCGAGGACGGCGGGCCGCGAGCTCCCAGCCGGCGTCCTCACCCGCGTGCAGGTCCTCGCGCTTTGCGGGCTTTCGCTGGCTCTCTATCTCCTCGCGGTGCTCCAGCTGGAGCCGATCGTCCGCTGGCTGTGGCCGATCCCCGTCGTGATGTTCGTCGCCTATCCCTACCTCAAGCGCTTCACCTGGCTTTGCCATCTCTGGCTCGGCGCCTGTCTGGGCCTCGCGCCGGTCGGTGCGTGGGTCGCGATCACCGGTGAGCTGCTCTGGCAGGCGTGGGCGCTCGGCGGCGCGGTGTGCTTCTGGGTCGCGGGATTCGACCTCTTCTATGCGCTGTTCGATCGCCAGCACGACCTCGCGGCTGGGCTGCATTCCTGGGCAACGCGCTTCGGCGTCCACGGTGTCTTCGCCGGCGCTCGCGCGATGCACGCAGGGGTGGTTGTCCTGCTGGCGGCGGCCGGCGCGGGCCTCGATGTCGGCGTGTGGTACTGGCTCGGTGTCGCGGTCGTGGCCGCCCTGTTGCTCTACGAGCATCTGATCGTGCGCCCGGACGACCTCCGCCGGCTCGACGCGGCGTTCTTCACCGTGAACGGAGCGCTGTCCATCGCGTTTCTCGCGTTCGTCGCGCTCGACACGCTCCTCTGACCGGTCTCACGCTTCGGGGTCGTGATGCCGCCGCGCGGCCTCCTGCCGGCGGCGGGGTCGTCACACTTCCGGCACGATGCCAGCACCCATGCGGCACACATTCGGCGATAGCGTGACGTCAGGGCACCGGGGGTGCCCCTGGGGGTGGTTGTGCGAACGGTGGGGCGGGGCGCGGGTTCGGACGCATAGCGCCGCGGATGCCGTCGCAGCCGAGGAAGAGCCGGATGTCTGAGCCGCTCGTCCGCGCGCGTGGGGTCGAGCGGCGCTACGGCGCGCGGCGGGTTCTCCACGACGTGTCGTTCGAGCTCGGATGGGGCAAGGTGCTCCTGGTCACGGGCCCGAACGGCTCCGGAAAGACGACACTGCTACGGCTGCTGGTCGGCCTCGCAGTGCCATCGCGCGGGACGATCGAAGTCGCGCTCGACCGCGGGCGGGTCGGCTTCGTCGGCCACGAGCCGCTCGTCTACCGCGAGCTCACGGCGCTCGAGAACCTCGACCTGTTCGGGCGCCTGTACCGGGTGCCCGAGCGGCGCGAGCGGATCGGGATGCTGCTCGAGCGGTTCGGCCTCTGGGAGGCGCGCGGGGAGCGGGTCTCCGCGTTCTCGCGCGGGATGACGCAGCGGCTCGCACTCTGCCGCGCGCTCCTGCACGAGCCGGAGCTGCTCGTCCTCGACGAGCCGCACTCCGCGCTCGACGCGCAGGGGGCGGAGTTGCTCGACCAAGAGCTGGAGACACTCCTGCCTCGGAGCACCCTCGTTGTCGCGACCCACGAGCCGGAACGTCTGAGCGGGCTCGCCACGGCGCACCTCGCCCTCGGAGCGGCATGAGCGCGTATCTGGCCGACGTGGCGGCGCTGGCGCGGAAGGACCTTCGTCTCGAGCTCCGGGCACGCGACACCCTGCCGGCGATGCTGCTGTTCGTCCTCGCGACGCTCGTCGTCTTCCACTTCGCGTTGCCCGCCGACGTGGGCGACGACCCTGCCTACGGCCTCCTCTGGGTGGCGCTCGTCTTCACCTCGCTGCTCGGCCTCGCGCGGGCTTGGGTCCCTGAGCGCGAAGCTGGCGCCCTCGACGGTCTCGTCCTCGCGCCGACCGACCGTAGCGCGATCTGGCTCGGGAAGACGATCGCGTCGCTGGCCTTCCTGGGGGCGGCGGAGGTCGTCGCCTTACCGGCTTTCGTCCTCTTCTTTGCGCCACTGGACGGTCCCGCGCTCGCGGGCGTCGTGCTCGCCTCGCTCGGCATCTGCGCGGTCGGCTCGCTCGTGTCGGCAATGGCCGCCGCGTCGCGCGGTCGGGAAGTGCTCCTTCCGCTGATCTTCCTCCCGCTCGCGATCCCGATCGTCGTCGGTGGGGTAGGCGCGAGCATCTCCGAGGAGCCGAGTAAGTTCCTGGCGTTCCTCGGCCTCTACGACGCGGTCTTCGCGATACTTTCGTGGGCGGCGTTCGAGTACGTCGTCACGGAGTGACCGACGCCCTGATGAGCATGAAGACCCCCTCCCTGACCGTGATCGCGTCCGGCGCGGCGACGCTCGCTGCGGTTGCCGTCGTGATGATCTTCTTCGTCGCCCCCGAAGACGCGGACCAGGGCCTGTCGCAGAAGATCTTCTACGTTCACGTCCCGATCGCGCTAACCGCCTACGCGTGCTTCGGTCTTGCCGCGTGGAAGGCATTCCGACTGCTGACCACCCGCGGCGAGCGCTACGACCTCGAGAGCTACACCGGCGTCCACCAGGGGACGATCTTCGGTGCGCTCACGCTCGTCACCGGCTCGATCTGGGCAAAGGCCTCGTGGGGCGTGTGGTGGACGTGGAGCTCCAATCAGCTCGTCCTCTTCCTCGTCCTCTTCCTCTTCTACTGCGCGTACTTCATGCTCCGGTTTTCGATCGAGGCCGGGCCGCGGCGCGAGCGGATCTCGGCCGTCTATGCCCTCTTCGGCGTCGCCCTCGTCCCGGTCAGCTTCCTCGCGATCCGGCTCGCGAGCGACTTCATCCACCCGACGGTGTTCACGCGTGACGGGCCGCAGATGACCGGAGAGATGTTCGCGGCGTTCTGCGCCTCCTGGGCCTCGATCACGCTGCTCGCGTACGTCATGTACCGCGTCGAGCTCGCGGGCAAGCGGACGGACGCGAACCTGCGCGAGCTACGCGAGGCGCTCGCGTCGTGAGCTCCGGGGAGAAATACGTCGCCGCCGCCTACGGCGTGTTCCTCGTCTTCGTCCTGTTCTGGGTCGTGATCATCTCGACAAAGCTCGCCCGCCTCGAGCGGGAGACGGGGGAGCTCGCACGCCTCGCCCGCGCACGGGTCGCGGCGGGCGAGCCGACCGATGGCTGAGCTCCTCATCTGGCCGACGGTGATCGCCTACGGCGAGGCGGCGCTGATCTATGCCGGCGAGCTGCGGGGAAGCCGGCGGCACGACTCGCTGGCGATCTGGGGCGTGAGGATCGGCTGGCTCGCCCAGACCGGACTGCTCGCCGCCCAGGCGCGCTCCGCGGACGGGTTCCCCTGGGGGACCTGGGCCGGAGCGCTCAACCTCCTCTCCTGGCTCGTCGTGACGGGCTATCTCGTCTGGGGATGCCGTCCCCGCTATCGGCTGCTCGGTCTCGTCGTGATGCCCGTCGCGGCCGCGCTCGTCGTCCTTGCCTGGGCCGGCGGTGGGACGGCGCTCGATGCCCGCGGTGACGGCTGGGCGCTCGCCATCCACGCTGCACTGATGCTTGCCGGCCTCGCCAGCTTCACGGTCGCGGCCGCGATGGCGGCGCTCTACGTCTTCGAGGACCGTCGGCTCAAGCGGCACGACGCCGGCGTCCTTCGCCTCCGGCTCCCGTCGCTCGAGGCGCTCGACCGGCTCGCCGCCCGCGCGACGCTCGTGGGCCTGGCCCTGCTCTCGGGGGGCATCGTCGTCGGGCTCGGCTGGTTGGACGTCCGGGGGCTCGACGCGGCGATGACCGTGGCCGTGCTCATCTGGGGGCTCTACGCGCTGGCGCTCGTGATCCGTTGGGAGGTCGGCGTTCGAGGCCGGCGCTTCGCGCGGCTGCTCCTCGCCGGCCTGGTTCTCGTCGTCGCGGTGCTTCCTCTTACCCACTTCGCGGCATGAGGCTCGCGCTCGCCGGCGTCTCGCACCATCACGCCCCGCTCGAGGTGCGCGAGCGTGTCGCGGTCGACCTCGCAGCGGCGGGCGACCTGGCGCGCGAGCTCACCGCCGCAGGGGGCCCCGCTTACGAGGCGGTCGTCCTCTCGACGTGCAACCGCACCGAGCTGTACGTCGCCGGAGAGGGCGACGCGCTCGACGCGCACGCCGATCGGGCGCTGCTCGACCTGGCAGGATCGGGAGCGCCGGCGCTCGCACCGGCCGCGTACCGGCTCGCAGAGGAGTCGGCGGCGCTGCATCTCTTCCGCGTCGCAGCGGGGCTCGACTCGATGGTCCCAGGCGAGGGCGAGATCCTGGGCCAGGTGAGGGACGCGTTCGAGGTGGGATCGCCCGGGCCGCTGCTCGGCCGCACGTTCCGCATGGCGCTCCGCGCGGGCCGGCGCGCGCGGGCGGAGACGGCGATCGGGGAGAGCCCGGCGTCGATTCCTGCGGCCGCGGCTGCGCTCGCGGAGCAGGTCTTCGAGGGGCTCTCTGGCCGAAGGGTCGTATTGGTGGGTGCCGGCCGCGCGAGTGAGCTGACCGCACGAAACCTGCGCTCGCGCGGGGCGACGATCTCGGTCGTCGCAAACCGGACCCCGGAGCACGCGGCGCACCTCGCCGCGTCGCTGGGCGCGCTCCCGACGACGATCGAGGAGCTCGAGAGAGCTCTCGGCGACGCGGACGTCGTGGTGTCCTCGACCAGCGCCCCGGGGTTCGTCCTGACCGAGGGGATGCTCGGCCCGGTCCTCCGCGCTCGCCGCGGCCGGCCGGTGCTGATCGTCGACCTCGCGGTCCCTCGGGACGTCGAGCCCTCGCTCGGGGCGATCGACGGGTGCTTCCTGTACGACATCGACGCGCTCGAGAGCGTCGTCACGGCGAGCCTCGAAGGTCGTCTCTCAGAGGCCGTCCACGCCGAGCGCATCGTCTCGGAAGAGGCCGAGCGCTTCCGTGCCTGGCGCGCGTCGTTGGCGGTCGTGCCGGCGATCGCGTCGTTGCGAGCCCACGCAGAAGAGATCCGCGCAGCCGAGCTGGCCCGGCTCGAGGGCCGCCTGGGCGAAGGCGACCGTGACGTCGTAGACACGCTCACCTCCCAGCTGGTGAACAAGCTGCTTCACCTCCCTACTGTGAGGCTGAAGGAGGCCGCGGTCACGGCGGACGGGCTGCTCTATGCTGAGGTCGTGCGGCACCTGTTCGGGCTGGACGAGGAGGACGAGGTATGACGCGCTCGCTCGACGCGCGTCCCGGACGGCCTCTTCCGCTTCTCATTCCCACCGCGTTCGTTCGGATCAGGCCGCCCGGCCGGCGTCGGTGTGGGGCACCGGTGACGCAGGCCCGAGGACGCTGCCGTGCTGCTTCGCGTCGGGTCGCGCGGCAGTAGGCTCGCCCTCACCCAGGCCGAGCGTGCGACGGAGTCGCTGCGCCGGCAAGGTGTGGAGGTAGCGCTTGTGCCGATCACGACCGCAGGCGATCGTGATCGCACCAAGCCGTTCGGGCAGATCGGGGCCCGAGGGGTCTTCGTCAAGGAGCTGGAGGAGGCGCTCCTCGCGGGCCGGATCGACGTGGCAGTCCACTCGGCGAAAGACATGACCTCGACCGACGTGGATGGACTCGTCGTCGGGGCCTATCCCACGAGAGAGGATCCACGTGACGCGCTGTGCGGCGCGACGGAGATCCGCCCGGGGATGCGCGTCGGGACCGCCTCCGTCCGCCGCCGTGCGCAGCTCCTCGCGCTGGAGCCGACGCTCTCGATCGAGCCTCTTCGCGGGAACATCGACACGCGGCTGCGAAAGCGCGGCGAGCGCGGGCTCGACGCGGTCGTCCTCGCCGCCTGCGGCCTAGACCGGCTGGGGCTCGGCGCCGAGATCGGGCGGCGGCTCGACCTTGACGTGATGCTCCCCGAGGCGGGCCAGGGGGCGCTCGCGTTCCAGGTCCGCGCCGGGGAGGAGCAGCTCGTTGCCGCCGCCGACGATCCGGAGACGCGACGGCGCGTGGAGGCGGAGCGGCTTTGCGTCGCGGCGGTCGGCGGAGGCTGCCTCGCCCCGGTGGCCGCGCACCACGACGGCGTCACGCTGACGGGTCTCATCGCCGCCGAGGACGGCTCGTGGCTCGAGCGACGGACCGGCGACGATCCCGGCGAGCTCGGGCAAGAGCTCGTCGCCCTCGCCCGGTGACGAGGCCTCTCGGCCCGCGGCACCGGGGCTCCGCCGAAACGAGAGTCCTCGCCGTCACACACTTGACTCAATGAAGAGGCGGACACGGCACTCCGAACGCCGTACCTTTCGTTCCCCGTGGGCGGGTGGGGGTTGGGGATGGTGAGCACACCACCCGCGATCGAGAAATCGTGGCGCGCGTCGTCGTGACCCGGCCGAGCGGCCGCGAGAGCGCCCTCATGGAGCGGCTGAGCGCGACGGGACACGATGCCCTGCACGTCCCGCTCGTTGCATTCGAGCCGCTCGGGGACGACCCGATCGACGTCGATGGATACGACTGGATCGTGCTCACGAGCGTGACTGGCGCCCGCGAGCTCCGTCGGCGCATGCGTGGCGCGCCGGGTCGGGTCGCCGCGATCGGGCCCGCGACCGCCGAAGCGTTTGGCCGCGCCGACCTCGTCCCGGAGACGTCGACCCAGGAGGGGCTGGTGGCCGCCTTCCCACCGGAGCATGGCCGTGTCCTCTTCGCAGGCGCGGAGAACGCTCGCCGCCTGCTCCCCGACGCGCTCGACGCGGATGTGGTCGTGCTCTACCGCACCGTCGAGCTGACGCCGCCCGAGTGGCCGACCTGCGATCTCGTCGTCCTCGCATCGCCCTCCGCGGCGCGGGCGCTGGGCCGCCTCGATCGCGGCACCCCCATCGTTTCGATCGGTCCCGAGACGAGCCGGGCTGCCCGTGGCGTGGGCCTGTACGTCGCGGCCGAAGCGAAGGCCGCCGATCTCGACAGCCTCGTCGAGGCGGTCGATCGAGCCGCCGCCACGTCGTAGACTCGGCGGAAGATGGTCATCTGCTTCCTGAGCGACTTCGGTCTCCAGGACGACTTCGTCGGGACGTGCCACGGAGTCATCGCGAGGATCGCGCCGGAGGCTCGCGTGATCGACGTGACGCACGGCATACCCGCCACGGCGGTGCTCCAGGGCGCGCACGTCCTCGCGAGCACGCTGCCGTACATGCCCGCCGGCGTCCACCTGGCCGTGGTCGACCCCGGGGTCGGAGGCGTTCGGCGGCCCGTCGCGCTCTCCGACGCGGACGGCCGCCTCTTCGTCGGGCCGGACAACGGGCTCCTGCTTCCCGCGGCCGAGCGGGCCGGGATCGCCGACGTGCGCGAGCTCGCGAACCCCGACTACGCCCTGGAGACCATCTCGCGAACCTTCCACGGGCGCGACCTCTTCGCGCCCGCCGCCGCGCACCTCGCGAACGGCGTGCCGCTCGCGGAGCTCGGCCCGCCGCTCGCCCCCGACGCGCTGGTGCGCCTCGATCTTCCACAGCCGAGGTTCTCCGGCGACCGTATCGACGCGATGATGCTCTATGTCGACAGTTTCGGCAACATCGCGCTGAACCTAACGAGGGAGGACGTGGAGGAGGCAGGCGTCGTGCCCGGATCGCGCATCGAGCTCGAGCTCGATGGGGAGCGGTACTTCGCCGTGACCGCACGGACGTTCGCCGATGCGCGCGCAGGTGACGTGATCCTCTATGAGGACAGCTACCGGAACATGTCCGTCGCGATCAACCGGGGAAGCGCGGCGGCGATGCTCCACGCCAAGCCGGGTCAGCCGCTCGGGATCCGCATCCTTGGCCCCGGCATCCCGATGCGATAGTCTCGAGGCCGCCGAAGAGCGTTCGTGGCGCGGTCAGCCGGCCCGGACGCTCTTCGTAGGCCGGGGAACCCCTGGTTCCCCCACCGACCCCCTCCTCCGCGTCGTGCACAGCTCGTCCGCGCCTGGCCTCCCGGCCGGCCAAACCGGCCTCCGGCCGCACTCGTGCGCGCGTGGACATCGCACAATGCCGTGTGACCCGGCCCGCCCTCACGCGGAGGCACCTACAAGATCGACTGGCCGAGCGCGCTGGCGGCGAGCTCGACGGCGATCGCGGCGCTGCCGTTCTCGCGATCGAGGATCGGGTTCACCTCGACGAGCTCGAGAGAGCCGACGAGACCCGACTCGGCGAGGTCCTCGCAGGCGAGGTGTGCCTCCCGGTAGGTGAGCCCGCCCTTGACGGGGGTTCCGACGCCCGGCGCGACCTCGGGGTCGAGCGCGTCGAGGTCGAGCGAGACGTGGACGAAGCCCGGGCCCGAGGCGCGGTCGATCGCCTCCAACACGGCGCGCTCGATCCCGATCCGGTCGATCTCCGTCATCGTGATCGCGCGAATTCCGGTCTCACGGATCAGCGCGCGTTCCGCTGGATCGAGCGAGCGCACGCCCAGCACCACGACGCGCCGCGGGTCGAGCGCGGGTAGCAGGAGCTTGGGATGGGAGAATCCGTCGCCGGCCAGCCCGAGGGCGGCGGCGAGCGGCATCCCGTGGACGTTGCCCGAGGGGCTCGTCGCCGGAGTGTTGAGGTCGCCGTGGGCGTCGATCCAGATCACGCCTCCCGGCTCGCCCGCCGCGGCATGCAGCCCGGCGAGCGTGCCGAGCGCGATGGAGTGGTCCCCGCCGAGCACGAGGGGGAGCGAGCCGCCCGAGACGACGTCTGTGACGAGCTCGGCGAGACCCGCACAAGCGTCGAGGATCTCGGAGAGAAAACGAGCGCGCTCGTCGCCGACGGCGAGCGCCTCGGGCTCTGTCGTCGTGAGGTTCCCCCGGTCGACGACCGTGCAGCCGAACGACGCGAGCCGTTCCTCGAGCCCCGCATAGCGGATAGCCGACGGGCCCATGTCGACCCCACGACGGCCCTGGCCCAGGTCGAGCGGCGCACCGACGATCGTCACGGTCCTCGGGGTCGCAACCACGGCCGCGTGAAACTACACGACCGCTTGCGGGCGACGGTGCGGCGGTGACACCCTGATCCGTGAGCTTCCCGTTGCGGCCGGAGGCCGGCTTGGCCGGCCGGGAAGCCAGATCAGGTTGCCCTGTGCACAGCGCAAAGAAGGGGCTCCGGGGGGAACCATGGGGTTCCCCCCGCCTAGCTAGACTCTCCGCCTCGGGGCGAGGTAGCTCAGTTGGTAGAGCACACGGCTGAAAACCGTGGTGTCGCCGGTTCGATTCCGGCCCTCGCCACTTCCTCCCGGCGAAGAGCGGAGTCGGTTAGAGCGGCGCCGGTTCGGTCGCGTGCCAGGGATCGAGCCCGGCGTACGCGTCATGTGCGGAGTCGGCCTCGACGCGCACGCCGGCATTGTGCTGGAGGGCGAGCTCCGAGACCGGATAGCGGATCGCTCCGCCGGTGCGTGCACCGATCATCAGCAGCACGCAGGGCTCCTCTCCGGTGTTCGCGAAGGTGTGGCGCGCTCCCGGCGGACAGTGGACGAGGTCCCATTGCCTCACCAGCCGCTCCACTTCTTCGACGATCGCCGTGCACGAGCCGCGCAGGACGAGGAAGTCCTCCTGTGCCTCCTCGGCGTGGTAGAGCGTCGAGTGCTCGCCGGGTCCGATCACCGAGAGATGAATGCCGACCTGTGGGAAGCGTCCGTCCTCGGGCTCGAGCAGCGCGCGCTTGCCGAACCCGGCCCGCTCGACCCAGCGTGCCGCGGCGTCCGACGCGTTGACGACGAACCAATCGTCCGGCATGCGTTGACCTTATGTCGGGCGCCGGGCCAGCGCCACGCGCGCCCGGCCGGGCACCGCGAGCGAGCCGTCCGGCTGAACGTAGCGCTCGAGGCGGCGCTCGCCCCCGGCTCGCACAGCCTCGGCCTGCTCCTCCGTCGCGTTTTCGAGGATCAACGCGAGGGAGCGCGCGGTGTCCAGCATGACCTTCCACCATGCGGCGAGGCTCGGCACGCGCCACGTGAGGTCGACGTCCTCGACGACCTCCACGTTCAGACCCGCATCCTCGAGCACCTCGGCGAGAAGACCATCGCCCGAGAGCCGGAAGGGACCCGGGGCGTCGGGCTCAGGGCGCTCGGCCAGCCCGAGCTCGAGCGCGCTCCTCCCGGCCGCCGTCATCCAGTCGTTGTCGTCCGGATCGGCCCACACCCCTAGCGAGGCGCGGCCGCCGGGGCGCAGGACACGCGCGATCTCTCCCGCCGCGGCCGGGATGTCCGGCACGAGCATCAGCCCCCAACGGCACACGACTCCGTCGAACGACGCGTCGTCGAACGAGAGCGAGGTCATGTCCTCGAGCCCGAACGACACGAGCTCGTCGCCGAGGCCGAGCTCGCACGCGCGCCGGCGTGCGGCGTCGACCATCTCCTGCGCGAAGTCCGTGGACACGAGGTGCCCGCCCGGGGAGAGCGACCTCGCCGCGAGGAGCCCCGTGTCACCCGGCCCTGCTGCCAGCTCGAGGACCGTCTCACCCGGTACTGGGTCGAGCAGCTCGACGAGCCGTTCGGAGACCACGTGCGTCGACTCCAGGAACAGCGGGCGTTGGCGCTCCCAGCCGGGAGCGACGGAACGCCAGTTGTCGATGGGCTCGCTCACTCTCAGGCAGCCGCGCCCGCGAATTGCGGGATGATCTCGCGCCCGTACGCCTCGAGCGTCGCCTCTTGGTTGTGTGTCATGAGGTAGATCGAGTAGTGGTCGACGCCGATCGACTCGAGCTCGCGCAGCTTCTCCGAGATCTGGCCGACGTCGCCGAGCACGGAGAACCGGTCGCATATCTCGTCGGTGACGAACTCGCCGTGCTTCGCGCCCACGCGAGAGTGCTCGTCGTAGTCGTAGAACTTGCGCTTCTCGACGTAGTCCGTCAGCGCGTGCGGGACGACCGAGCCGTCCGTGCCATACCGCTCGATCAGATCTTTCACGTGGTTCGAGACCATTGCGGGGAACCAGCGGGTCTGTTCGCGCCCATCCTCGATCGGGCCGACATGGCTTGGGGCGCAGACGATGCACTTGAGCTCCGCCGGGTCGCGTCCCGCCTCCTCGGCGGCTGCGCGTGCGGTGCCCATGATCCACTGGATGATCTCCGGGTCGGCGAGCTGGATGATGACGCCGTCGCCGACCCGGCCGGCGACGCCGAGCGCTTTGGGGCCGTAGCCGGCGACCCACATCGGGATCCGCGGCAGCTCGGGGCGGACCCACTTCAGATGGAGGTCCTTGTCGTTCCAGTGCACCTCCTCGCCGTTCATGAACGGCTTGATCATCTGGAGGCGCCGCTCGAACTCGGCCACCTTGACCGGCTGCTGGCCGATGTAGCGCCGCGCCGAGTCCCCACGGCCGATCCCCATCACCATCCGGCCGCCGGAGATGTCGTGCATCGTCGCGTAGAGGCTTGCGAGCACGGTTGGCTCGCGTGTGCCGGGGTTCGTCACAAGGTGTCCGAACCTCATCCGCGAGGTCGCCTGGATCGCCATCGTGAGCTGGACGAACGACTCCTGCCAGAGCACGTGGGAGTCGTAGGTCCAGCCGATCTCGAACCCGTTGTCCTCACCGAGCTTCATCAGCTCGACGAGCCGGGATGCGGGCGGGTCGGGCAGGACGGTGACGCCGAAAGAAAGTGGCATGTGCTGTTCCTCCGTCGTGTGCGAGGCGTTCAGTATCCCGCCGCCGCGCCCCTTCGTGTCACGCCAAGTGGCCTCGGCCCAGAGCGGTGTCAGACACTGTTCGCCGTCAAGGGGAAAGCGTGCCAGCTTCGTGCCAATCGCTCTACAGGCGCGATAGCGCATCGGAGAAGGCTTCGCGGCCTCCCGGGCTCCCCTCTCCTCGCGAAGCGTTCGCCGCAACGACGCGCGCGGTAGCGGGCGACGGGCGAACGGTGTCAGACACCGTTCGCTGTCAAGGGCAAACCGTGGCGGTTGTGCGCCGATCGCTCCACATCACGGCGTCAGAGCCGCGCGCGTGACAGGGCGAGGAGCGCGGCGAGGGCAAGAATCGCGATCGCGGCGAACGCGGCTTGGCCGTCGCCCGGCAGGTCGAACGCCAGGCCGGCGAGCGGCGTCCCGACGAGCACCGCAGAGATCGCGCAGGCGTTGACGAGCGCGACCGCGGCACCCGGTGCATCCGGCCGGAGCCGTTGCGCCCCCTCGAACAGCGCCGCGAACGGAAGGCCCGCTGCGAGGCCGAGACACAGTGCGCCAAGCCCGGAGAGCCACGTCGGGCCGCCTGCCGCGAGAAGCAACGAGCCTGCGGAGACGGCGGCGAGCGAGCCGGCGAGCAGGCGTCGAGCGTCGGCCGGCCTGCGGAGCGTGAGCATGCCGCCGAGTGGCCGGGTGACGATCCCGGCGAGGAGGATCAGCCCGCCGACCGCACCGGCCACCGCCGAGCTCGTGTTCTGCCGCTCGAGGAGCGGCACGACCCAGTTCCCCGCCACAACCGCCAGCCCGAAGGTCGCCGCTTGGAGCATGCCAAGCGGCAGCAGCCTCCGGTCGCCGAGGACGCCGCGCGCGGACTGGCCGATGCGGGGGAGGCCGCGCACGAGCGCAGTCGGGACCGCAGCCGCAAGTGCGAGCACCAGTGCGGCCGCGTAGGTCGCCCTCCAGCTCGTCGCGTCGGTCAGCGGAGGCACGATCACGAGCGCCAGGCCGCCGCCTGCCATCGTCGCGCCGCCGTAGACGCCATGCAGCACCGGTCCTCCGCGGCCGGCGCGGACGAGGTCCAGCCCGGCAACGAACCCCGCGCCCGACCCCAGGCCCACGACGAGCCTGCCGACGATCCCGAGCACGATCTCGTCGTCGATCAGCAGGAGCGCGTTTCCGGCCGCTCCGAACGCGCACGCCGCGAGCGCCACGCGGTGTGGGCCGAACCGGTCCGACCAGATGCCTGCCGGAAGCTGGGCCAGGAGGTGCGTGAGGAACAGCGCCGTGGTGAGCAGGCCGACCACCGCGAGCGAGACGCCGTACGCGTCGGCGAGCGGATCCGCAGCCGCGCCGACGTTCGAGACGTTCCAGGTGAGGAAGCAGCCGACAACGAGCCCCGCGACGATTGCCGATGTGTGCCGGTTCCGTGCCAGTTCGTCCCGTGCCGAGCTCGTCATGGACGGACGAGCCTACTCTCGGCCAAGGCCGTTTCCGGTTGGCGAGCCGTGGCGGCCGGAGGCCGGCTTTGCGGGCCGGGAGGCCCCGGCTCGGTGGGCCGAGGCGCCCTCCGCGCCCCGAGCCGGGGTGGGTCGAGGTCAGCGTCGCGCGGCGCTAGCCTGGGTGGTGATTGTCAGTCACGCGGGGTGGTTCCCCGCTTCACCAGACCTCGGCCCGCCCCTCGGCGGGCCGTCGTCGTCTTCGCGCTCAGCTCTCATCGCTGCGGATGACCCTCCACCTCGACTAGATAGTCCAACTCGCGTCTCTCGACACCGTCCTCCCCCACCCAAACCACGTCCCCCAGCTCTGAGAGAACGCGCTTGACGCGCCGCCCGGTCTCTTCGTACACCTCTCGGCCCAGCGCTTCGAGCGGGGTCTCGCCATCCTCCACGTGTCCTCCTGGGATGTCCCAACACCCCGGAAAGAGCGCACGGTCGTAGCCCCTTCGGTGCACGAACGCTCGTCCATGAGCGTCGACGATGACCGCACCGACCGTCCCTCGGTGTCGGCTCACGCGGACGTCAGCCCGCGGCGACGTGCGCGATCGTCTTGGAGGCGAGCCGATCGAGCGCCGCGACCGAGAGCTCGAGGTGCTCCGGCTTCGTGTCCTCGAGCTTCGTGTGCGAGAGGCCGCGGAG
>DASSBV010000094.1:0-2834 GCA_035698545.1 Gaiella sp.
GACGACTCGACCACGGCCGACGACGAGGACGGCGGCCTGCCGAACGGCGTATGAACGCGTCGGCCTCTACGCGGGCGCGAGCGCGCTGCGCAGAAAGTCGACGATAGCCATGGTCGGCGCGCCCGGCGTGAAGACCTCCGCAACCCCGAGTCGCTTGAGCTCTTCGGCATCCGCGTCAGGGATCGTGCCCCCGACGACGACGAGCACGTCACCCGAGTCGTTCGCGCGGAGACCCTCTACGATCCTCGGCACCAGCGTCATGTGCGCCCCTGAGAGAATTGAGATCCCCACGGCGTCGGCATCCTCCTGGATCGCGGTCTCGACGACCTGCTCCGGCGTCTGGTGGAGGCCCGTGTAGATGACCTCCATGCCCGCATCCCGTAGCGAGCGAGCGATGATCTTCGCCCCGCGGTCGTGCCCGTCAAGGCCCGCTTTCGCGATCACAACTCGAATCGTCCGCTCCACGCGGTCAGTATAGGAACGTGCGTCTCACCGTCATCGGGTCGTCACCGGCCTGGCCGAACGCAGGAGGAGCGCACTCCGGATACCTCGTCTCGTCGAACGGCAAGCGGCTGCTGCTCGATTGCGGCCCTGGCGTACTCGGGCGGCTCCGCGAGCACGAGGCGTGGCCGCTGCTCGACTCGATCGCGATCACCCACTTCCACCTCGACCACTGGGGCGACCTCGTGCCCTGGGTTTGGGGAAGCTTCTACCGCCGGGGCCATGGAGACGAACAGCCGGAGCTGTGGGTCTATCGCGGAGGACACGACTTCCTCGTCGAGCTCGGCGCGCGACTCGGCTTCCCCGACATGTTCGACCGGACGTTCCGCGTCTCCGAGTACGACGCCGAGACGGCCTTCAGCACGGCGGGCTTCGACGTGCTCCCCGTGCGCCTGCCCCACTACAAGCTCGAGACCTACGGCTTTCGCGTCTCGAACGACACGACGACGCTCGCCTACACCGGTGACACGGGCCCGAGCGAGCGAATCGCCGAGCTCGCGCGCGACGTCGACCTGTTCGTTTGCGAGGCGACGCTCGAGACCGGCGACGCCGACGGCGAGCCGCGCGGACACCTGAGCGTCGACGAGGCACTCGACGCCTACCACGCCTCCGGTGCCCGGCGCCTCCTGCTGACGCACCGACCGGCCGAGCTCGGCCTTCCCGACGGCCTCGAGCTCGCCTACGACGGCATGGAGCTCGAGATCGATCCCGCGGCGTAGCTCGGCAGCGCCTGTGGTGTCCGGCTCAAGCCAGACACCAGCTCGCCTGCCTGTCCACGCACCGCGGTGCCTGGCCCCCGGTGTCTGGCTTCAGCCAAACACCAGCTCGCCTGTCGGCGCACGCGTCGCGGCGTAGCTCGGCAGCGCCTGTGGTGTCCGGTGTCTGGCTTCAGCCAGACACCTGCTCTTCCCGGCGCTGTCCAGTTTGGACACTAGTAGTCCGGAAAGACAACATACATGCTGACGGCATGACGCGTATGCCGCGCCAGGAGGGTTTCGGCGCAGTCCACCACGTCGTTGCCCAGGGGAACGGCCGTCGTCCCATCGTCGAGGACGACCGTGACAGAGTCGCGTTCGTCAACCGATTCGAGAGGATCGTCCGAGAGCTTCGGTGGGCCACAGTCACGAGTTGCCTGATGGACACCCATCATCACGTCGTCGTGCAGACAGCGGAGCCGAATCTCGGACTCGGCATGAAGCGTCTCCAGGGCGGACATGCTCGTTGGTTCAACGTCCGTCACGGGCGCGACGGCAACCTGTTCAGGCATCGCTTCTGGTCGCGGAGGATCCGGGACAAAGGGTGGCTCTTGCGGGCGTGCGTCTACGTCGTGCTGAACCCTGTCGCCGCCGGGTTGTGCGCGCACCCCCGGGAATGGCGCTGGTGCTCTTACGCCCGCATCGCGGGCGGCTCCCCGGATTCGTTCGCTCCCGGAGAGGAGCTGCTGCTCGGGATGCTCGGCGACTCGCCGCTCGAAGCCCGCCGACGCTATGTCGAGCTGGTCGACGTGGGCGTCGAGGTCGCCCTCGCTCGCCGCAAGCCGGACGGCGCCTCGCTCTGGCGCTCCCTCGGGCGGATCCCTGCGCTTGGCGGAGAGCAGGTGTCTGGCTGAAGCCAGACACCGCTAGCCAGACACCGTTGAAGCCAGACACCGCTGAAACCAGACACGAGTTTGCCGGCTGCCCGCATCCCGTTTAGGGGGTCTGTCCCGCCCATGCGGGGATCAAGCGGCAGGAACCCGCGCGCGCGGATTCCTGCTTCGTGAACTAGAACACCGGCTGCTCGCGCCAGGTGCCCCAGGTCTGGCGCCAGGCGTCGCAGATCTCGCCGAGGGTGACGCCGTCGCGGACGGCGTCGACGATCACCGGCATCAGGTTGCGTCCCTCGACCGAGGCGGTCTCGGCCAGCTCGGCCAGGCGGCGCTCGACGACCGCCGAGTCTCGTCGCGCCTTGAATGCCTCGAGCCGCCCGATCTGCTTGCGCTCGAGCTCGGGGTCGATGCGCAGGATCTCGACCTGCTCGTCGGAGCCGGAGAGGTACTTGTTGACGCCGACGACGACGCGCTCGCCGCTCTCGACCTCCTGCTGGTAGCGGTAGGCGGCCTCGGCGATCTCGCGCTGCGGCATGTTCTGCTCGATCGCGGCGACCATCCCGCCGAGCTCGTCGATCCGCCGGAACAGCTCGTACGCCTCCGTCTCCAGCCGGTTCGTCAGCGCCTCGACGTGGTAGGAGCCGCCGAGCGGATCGATCCCGTTGACCACCCCGGTCTCGTGCGCGATCACCTGCTGCGTGCGCAGCGCCAGCCGCACCGCGTCCTCGGTCGGCAGCGCCAGCGC